>CAIVPT010000120.1 GCA_903907855.1 uncultured Synechococcaceae cyanobacterium
GGGCCCGCGGCTGCTGTTTGTGGGCCTGAACCCCTCGCGGGCCGATTCCCAGCGCGACGACCCCACCCTGCGGCGGCTGCAGACCTTCGCCCGCGACTGGGGTTATGGCGGCCTGGAGGTGCTGAACCTGTTCGCCCGGGTCAGCCCGTTCCCGGCGGTGCTGCGCCGCTGCCCGGATCCGGTGGGCCGCCGCTGTGATGCCTGGATCCGCCGCCGGCTGCGGTGCCTGGCCGCCGGGGAGGTGCCGGTGCGGCTCTGGCTTGGTTGGGGCAACGGCGGCAGCTGGCGGGATCGGGACGCCGCCCTGCTGGCCCTGATCGCGGCCGAGGGGTGGCCGATGTACTGCCTCGGCCGCACCCGTAGGGGCCAGCCAGGCCATCCGCTCTACCGACCACGGGGCGGAACCCTGGAGCCGTTTGCGCCATCCTGAAGGGATCCTCCTGTGTCTCGAGGCCTGACACCATGCCCCGCGTTCCCCGTCGCTATTCCATCCACCTGATCCTCAGCGGCGGCCAGACCGAGGTGGTGCACTTCGCCACCCTCGAAGCCTTCCAGCAGTGGTACACGGGCGTCTTGCATGGCGCCGGTTCTGCCGACGCGTTTGTGAACGTGCCGATCAGTGGCCTGGAGGGGGAGTACCTGCTGATCCGGGCCAATGCCCTGGTGGGTCTGCGGGTGGAGCCGATCTACGGCATGGATGACTGAGTCGCCCGCTCCAGCCGCTGCCCGTCCTCCCCGAGGGCGTGCAGCAGCCGCCAGCTGCTGATCAGGTCGGGGCCCTGCAGGCTCCCCAGCAGGGCGGCCCGCAGGCTCTTCATGAGCACACCTTTCTTGACCCCAGCGGCGGCCGCGGCCTCCGTCAGAAGGGACTGGGCATTCTCCGGGCTGAGGCCCCCCGGGGCTGGCTCGGCGCCCGATGCGGCCAGGCAGCTGGCCAGGGCTTCCAGGCAGGCGCGGGCCCCCTCCTGCTGGAGCTGGGCGAGGGCGGCGGCATCGGCTTCAGGGCGCTGGAAGAAGGGTTCGGCCTCGCGAACGCCGTCGGCCAGCAGGGTGAGGGAGGGCCCGATCAGGGCGCTGAGTTCCTCCTGCCAAGCCGGATCGGCGGTGGCGCCCGCCTGGCCCCAACCGCGCTCCGCCCAGAGGGGCCGCAGCCGCTCGGCGAGCACGGGGGCCGGCAGTTCATGCAGCACCTGGCCGTTCAGCCAGTTCAGCTTGTCCCAGTCGAAGCGGGCCCCGGCCCGGTTCACCCGCTCGAAGTCGAACACACGGGCAGCGTCGGCCAGCTGGAAGCGTTCGCCCATGCCCTCCGGGGGGGACCAGCCCAGCAGGGTCATGTAGTTGGCCAGGGCGGCGCTGGTGTAGCCCATGGCGCGGAAATCGCTGATGGAGGTGACACCATCGCGCTTGGAGAGCTTGCGGCCCTCCTGGTTGAGGATCAGCGGTGTGTGGGCAAACTGGGGCTCGGCCACCCCCAGCGCTTCGTAGAGCAGCAGCTGCTTGGCGGTGTTGGCGATGTGATCTTCGCCGCGAATCACGTGGCTGATCGCCATATCGGCGTCGTCGACCACCACCACGAGGTTGTAGAGGGGGTCGCCGATGCGGTCGGCGGGGGTTCGCCGGGCAATCACCATGTCGCCGCCCAGGTCGGCGCCGCGCCATTCCATCGGGCCCCGCACCAGATCGTGCCAGCGGATGAGGCGATCGTCGTCGATGCGGAAACGGATCACCGCCTCGCGGCCCTCGGCGCGGAAGGCCTGTTCCTGCTCCGGGGTGAGGGAGCGGTGGCGGTTGTCGTAGCGGGGGGGGCGGTTTTCGGCCTGCTGGCGCTCCCGCATCTCGCTGAGCTCCGCTTCGGTGGCGTAGCAGCGATAGGCATGGCCCGACCCAAGCAGACGGGCGATCGCCGTGCGGTGGAGCTCCACCCGGGCGCTCTGGATCACCGGTTCGCCGTCCCAGTCGAGACCGAGCCAGCGGAGCCCCTCCAGGATGTTGGCGGTGTATTCGGGCTTGGAGCGCTCGCGGTCGGTGTCTTCGATGCGCAGGAGGAACTGCCCGCCGTGCCGCCGGGCGAACAGCCAGTTGAACACCGCGGTGCGGGCGGTGCCGATGTGGAGGGTGCCGGTGGGACTGGGGGCCAGGCGCACACGGACCGGACCCGAGACGTTCACCGAGAGCCTCCTGGATCGTGGGGTGTGGAACGGGACTGACGGGGCTCGAACCCGCAACTTCCGCCGTGACAGGGCGGTGCTCTAACCGATTGAACTACAGTCCCAGAGCGAATCCGGAAAAATCCGGAGTATCGAAAAATTCAATTTCCCATGGGGAAGCAGAATTTATAGGAATGGATCGAGGGGAATGACTCCCATCGTTTCCATTGGATCGGGGGCGCCGATCCGGCCCTGCGTCGTGGACGCCGACCTGACAAGTATCCATCGCCACCGGCCCCTCCGTCAACGGTGCCGCTCGGCGTTGGCGGCTGTCGGCGGGAGGGCGCGGGGGCCGTGCTCTGGGTGCAGCAAAAAATCCGCCCCCCAGAGCGGTCGGGGGGCGGTTGAGGCGGAACGTCGTCCGCGTGGGGGGGAGCTCAGGGACGGAAACCGGCAGGCTCGATGAGGCGCACTTGGTTGCCACGGGCGGTGAATTCCCGGCCTTGGTCGCTCTGCACAACCACCCGTCCGCCGGATTTGACCCGGATCACCCGGGCCCGCACCCAGCCAAGGGCAGCGGATTCGAGCACTTTCACCACGTCACCGGGCTGCAGATCCAACTCCATGTTCAGGACCGACTTAGGGACCAAGAGACAGCAAATGGGGTCATCGGACGCGCCGTGGAGGACTTGAACCCCCGACATCAGGTTTTGGAGACCTGCGTTCTACCAACTGAACTAACGGCGCAGGAGTGATGACCCCTGGAAAAAACTGGGCGTTATGGGCGGGACAGGGGCGTCCCGCTTCTTTGGCCTCAGCGGTCGAAGCGCTGCTTGACGCGTGTGGCTTTACCCACCCGATCTCGCAGATAGAACAGCTTCGCCCGACGCACCTTACCGCGCCGCTCCACCTTCACGGAAGCCACCTGGGGGCTGTGAAGCATGAACACCCGCTCGACGCCGATGCCCTGGAAGATGCGGCGCACGGTGATGGTTTCGTTCAAACCTCCGTGGCGCTTGGCGATCACGACGCCCTCGTAGGGCTGCACGCGCTCCTTGTTGCCCTCCCGGATGCGCACGCCCACCTGCACGGTGTCGCCGACGTAGATCTCGGGCAGATCACTCTTGAGCTGCTCGGCCTCAAAGGCGGCAATCAGCTCGCGGGCGCTGCGGCGGCCGGTGCTGACGCGCACCGCCGGGGCGCTGGCCGCTGCCGGTGCGCTGTCGCTGGAATCCGAGGGGGCCTCGGTGGGGCTCTCCTCCGCCAGGGCTGCCCCTGCCGGGGTTGCTCCTGAGAGAGTTTCTTCAGTGTTGGGGGTTTCCGCTGCCATCCCGATTTGCGCGACGCCTGGCCAAACCACCAGTGTACCGGCTCAAGGGTCTCCCCCCTCCCGGGGCGGCGCGTTGGCGATGGGGGTGGCTCGCCCCCGTCGCCAACGCTGCAGCACCAGGGCGGTGCCGCTGGCCAGCATCCACAGCAGGCCCAGGCCGTTGAGCAGCACGTACAGGGTCTCCCCCGTTGGGCCGAACCAGGCCCGCAGCCATTCCCCTTCGTGCAGGGCCATCAGCCCATGGGCCCCATCGCGGTCGAAGCCGCCCCAGTCCCGCAGCAGGCGGTAGCCGACTCCCGTGGCCACCGTCAGCAGGAGGGGCAGCAGTACGAAGGGTGCCATCGCTCCGTGCCACTGCCGTAAGCGGGCGGGCAGCGGTACGCCCCGCCGTGGTTCCCCTGTCTGGCCCATGGCTGACTCCATCGCCGCTTTCCCATGCTGTCGGCCGCGCCGGGGCCGCCGTTGATAGCTTGACCCCCGTTGCGGTCTGTTTCCGCGTGAATCTTTTCGCCGATCTGCTCAGCAGTACTTCGGGCCGGGATGGCCGGGGCGGTGCACCCCAGGCCATGGTCACCCAGACGGGGCCGCGCATCCAGCGGGGCCGCCGCGGCGTGGAGGTGAAATCGGCGCGGGAGCTGGCAATCATGCGTCAGGCCAGCCGGATCGTGGCCACGGTGCTGCGGGAGATCGCCGAGCGCGCCGCCCCGGGGATGACCACCGCCGACCTCGACCGCTATGCCGAAACCCGCATCCGCGAGATGGGGGCGGTGCCCAGCTTCAAGGGCTACCACGGCTTTCCCGCCAGCATCTGCGCCTCGGTGAACGACGAGGTGGTGCACGGCATCCCCCACGGCCGCCGCACCCTCCGCCAAGGAGATCTGCTGAAGGTCGACACCGGGGCCTTTTTCGAGGGCTTCCACGGGGATAGCTGCATCACCCTCTGCCTCGGCGAGGGGGGGAGCGAGGAGGCGCGTCGCCTCAGCCGCGTCGCCCAGGAGGCGCTGATGAAGGGCCTGGCCACGGTGCGGGCCGGCAGCACATTGCTGGAGCTCGCCGGCGCGGTGCAGGACCACGTGGAGGCCCACGGCTATGCGGTGGTGGAAGATTTCACCGGCCACGGTGTGGGGCGGAACCTGCACGAAGAACCGTCGGTCTTCAACTTCCGCACCCGCGATCTGCCCGATCTCACCCTGCGCCCCGGCATGACGCTGGCCGTCGAGCCGATCCTCAACGCCGGCAGCAAGGCCTGCCGCACCCTCAAGGACCGCTGGACGGTGGTGACCGTGGACGGCAGCCTTTCGGCCCAGTGGGAGCACACCATCGCCGTCACCTCCGATGGCTGCGAGATCCTCACCGACCGCGATTTCTAGGCGGCTGAATGGGTCACAGCCCGGTAGTAGGCCCAGCGCAGCACTGTGCTCAGGGGCATCAGCACGTAGGTGAGCGGATTGATCGTCACGACGATCAGGCTGCAGTTCCAGTCGGCCTGGCGCAGGATTTCTCCCGCTACCCAGTCGGCATCCATCACCCCGATCGGGTTCAGCTCGGAGCGGAACGGCCCGAGCACCAGGCGGCGCAGCCGCAGGCTGGGGGCCAGATCGAGGGCCCGCAGGCTCAACAGCTGGCCCATCAGCCGTTTGCTCAGCTCGTAGAGGGGGCTCAGGGCGGCCTGGATCTCTGCCTCCGAGGTGTTCACCCACACCTCGGAGCGGCGCCGCTGCGGTTCCCGGCTCCCCCGCTCGGCCGCCATCGCCGCGAAGAGCTCCAGCAGACGCCAGGAGCTCATGGCGTTCACCTCCAGGGAGCGCTCCACCGCCAGGGGATCGCGCGCGCCCTGCACGTTCACCCCATGGTTCAGGACCAGCAGATCCACCTCCGCCAGGCAGTCGCGCAGCTCCTCTTCGGCCCCCACCCGCCAGCGGAGCTGCCGCAGGGGGATGGGCTGGCCTTCCCCATCCAGCAGCTCGATCGGCTGGTCCCCGTGGCTGAGGGCGATCAGACGGGCGCCGCGACCATGCCATCGGCGCAGCAGGGCGCGGCCGAGGGCACCGCCGGCGCCGGTGATCGCCACGGTGAGGGGAGCGGGGGAGGGATCTGCGGGCATGGTCCTGGCGGCTCCTGGCGGCTGGGGGCAGCATGGAGCCAGGTGATGCGCTGCCTAGATTGGCTCCATCCCGTCGGCGCTCCCGAGGTCGCTCCATGCCCGCTCCCCTGCTGATCGGCTCGAGCGAACCCTTCAGCGGCAAGTCGGCGGTGGCGCTGGGTCTGGGCCGCCTTCTGGCCCGCCAGGGGGTGGGCCTGCGGTTCGGCAAGCCCCTGGCCACCATGCCCACCGGGCCGGCGTCCGCTGGCCCGGTGGTTGGGCCTGAGGGCCCTCTGATCGATGAAGACACCCGTTTTCTGGGCTCCTTCCTCGGCCTGGCGCCCGACCAACTCATCCCCTCCCTGCATTGCCTTGATCCGGCCTCGGCGCACCAGCGGCTGCTGGCGGGCGACCTGGAGGCCGGCGAGGGCTTCGCCGCCCTGTGCCGGGCCCTGGGGCGGGATCCTGCCGGGGCGCAGGGAGATCAGCTCGTGATGCTGGAGGGGGCCGGCAGCCTCAGCGAGGGATTGCTGTTTGGCCTGAGCCTGCCCCAGCTGGCCCATGGCCTGGGGGCAGAGGTGGTGCTGGTGCACCCCTGGCGGGACAGCCGCAGCGTGGATCCGCTCCTGGAGGCCCGCCGCCAACTGGGCGATCGACTTGCTGGCGTGGTGCTCAACACCGTCGACCCCGAGCTGGTGGTCGACCTTCAGCAGGAGGTGGGGCCGGCCCTGGAGCGCCTCGGCCTGCCACTTTTCGGGATCCTGCCCCGCAGCCCGCTGCTGCGCAGCGTCACGGTGGAGGAGCTGGTGCGCCGTTTGGATGCGCGGGTTCTCTGCTGCGCCGACCGCCTTGATCTGCTGGTGGAAACCCTCTCGATCGGGGCGATGAATGTGAGCTCGGCGATGGAGTTCTTCCGCCGCCGCCGCAACATGGCGGTGGTCACCGGGGCGGATCGGATCGAGATCCAGCTGGCGGCCCTGGAGGCCTCCACCCAGTGCCTGATCCTCACCGGGGTGGGTGAACCGTTGCCCCAGCTCATCAGCCGCTCGGAGGAGCTGGAGGTGCCGGTGCTCAAGGTGGAGCATGACACCCTCACCACCGTGGAGGTGATTGAGGCGGCGATTGGCCATGTGCGCCTGCAGGAGGCCGTCAAGGCCTCCTATGCGGTGCGATTGGTGGAGGAGAACTGCCGTTTCGAGCGCCTCTTCGAGCGGCTGCGTCTGCCGGTGCGGGTCTGACCGATGCCGGCAAACACTGCTAGGTTCGAACTGTCGACTGTCCGCTGCGGGTGACCCGGTCCTTAGATCTTCCGGCCCTTGACCGGATCGACACGCTGGCCCAGGAGCTGGCCATGCTGCAGGACCGTGGAAAGCGCAGGATCGCCATCCTCGGCAGCCGCCACGTGCCGGTGGTGGCCATCCATCTGGTGGAGCTGGTGGCCCGCTCTCTCGCCCAGGAGGGCCACAGCCTGATCACTTCCGGTTCGCTGGGTGTGAATGCTGCGGTGATTCGCAGTGTGCTGGAGGTGGATCCGGCCCGGCTTACGGTGCTGCTGCCCCAGAGCCTGGATCGCCAGCCGGCCGAATCGCGCGATCAGCTGGAGAAGGTGCTGCATCTGGTGGAGAAGCCGGAGCACGATGAGCTCCCCCTGCCGATGGCCAGCAGCCTGTGCAACCAGGAGATCATCGGCCGCTGCGACCAACTGATCTGCTACGCCTTTCACGACAGCGAAACCCTCCTCTCCAGCTGCCGCACCGCTGAAGACATGGGCAAGGTGGTCACCCTGATGTTCTTCGACTGATCCCAGCGGGGGCCAGCCCTAGCGCTGGCTATCGGCTTCGGGAAGCACCTGCAGGCGCGTTCCCTCCCTCCCCAGCACGCTCACTCTCTCGCCGGCGGGCAGGGCCCGCCCGGGCTCGAGGTTGAGGGCAGCCCAGCTCTGGCCCTGCCAGAGCACCCGCCCCTCCCCCGCCGCATCGAAGGCGGCGATCACCTCGGCGCTGCTGGCGCGCGCCGCCGGCGGAATGGCCTGTTCGCGCGAGCGGCCGGCCCAGCGCCGCAGCGCCGCGGCGCCCGCCCCCAGCAGGGCTAGCCCCAGCAGGATCTGAACCCCGCTGGCAAGCGGCACCAGCGCGGTGAGCGCCGCGAGTAGCAGGGCCACCCCCCCGCCGAGCAGCAACAGCCCGTCGCTGTCGATCCCGAGCAGGGCAAGCCCCAGCAGGGGCAGGGCCAGGAGCAGCCAGAGGGGGGCAGGCATGGGGCGTCAGGGCGGGGACGGCAGGGGGCCGTTCAGGGCAGGCGGCAGCGTTGGCGAAGGGCCTGGCGCAGGCGGGGCACCGCATCGCTCTGGCTCTGCAGGCCGAAGGCCTCCTGCTCAAGGAGGCGGTTGCTCTGGTGATAGCGACTGGTGAGGATGCCGCTGATCTCCTGCTCGACCACCGGTGGCAGGGAAAAGTGCCAACCGATCGGAGTGAGGGTGCCGGTGGGGCAGCTCTGCACCGCATGCACCGCCTCGTGCAGGAAGGTGGGGCGGGCGATGCCCAGCTCGAAGGCGAGGGGCGAGAGCCAGAGGGTGCGGGAGGTGCTGTGGAAGAGACCGTAGGCCTGGCGCACGGGAGGCAGGGCGATGCGCAGGGTGAAGCCCCGGGCCTGGAGGTCGCGGACGAGGGGCTGGAGATCGGCCGGCAGGGCGCTGAGGGGCCGGGGCGCCAGGGCAGCCGGGGGGGCCTGGGCAAGGGCGGCCGGCGGGGCCACGGTGGCGGTAGCAATCATCACGGACACCGGAGCCTCAATCCACGCTAGGCACTGCCGCCGCTCTCCACCCGATCTAGCTTTCCGGCACCTGTCCCCCTTGCGATGGAAGCCCTTCTCCTGGCCGTTCTCGGCACCCTGGCTGCCGTGGGGGTAAGCAGCGTCAAAGTCACCAGCAGCAGCCGCTCGATGCTGGTGGAGCGCCTCGGCAAGTACAACCGCCAGCTCAAGCCCGGGCTGTCGCTGGTGCTGCCGGGGGTGGAGCGGGTGGTGAGCCACGAATCGCTCAAGGAGCGGGTGCTCGACATCCCGCCGCAGCAGTGCATCACCCGCGACAACGTCTCGATCGAGGTGGATGCGGTGGTGTACTGGCAGCTGCTCGAGCATCCCCGCGCCTACTACGCCGTCGACAACCTGCAGGCGGCGATGGTGAATCTGGTGCTGACCCAGATCCGGGCGGAGATGGGCAAGCTCGACCTCGACCAGACCTTCACCACCCGCCAGGAGGTGAATGAGGTGCTGCTGCGGGAGCTCGATCAGGCCACCGATCCCTGGGGCGTGAAGGTGACCCGGGTGGAGATGCGCGACATCCAGCCCTCCAAGGGGGTGAAGCAGGCGATGGAGCAGCAGATGACCGCCGAGCGCGAGAAGCGGGCCTCAATCCTGCGTTCGGAGGGGGAGCGGGAGGCGCAGGTGAACGCGGCGCGGGGCCGGGCCGAGGCCCTGGTGCTCGATGCCAAGGCGAAACAGGAGGCGCTGCTGTTGGAGGCTGACGCCCAGTCGAAGCAGCAACGCCTGTTGGCCCAGGCGCGGGCGGCGGCCGCCGGCGAGCTGGCCGCGGCGATCGAGGCCAATCCGGCGGCGGCGGAAAGCCTGCGGCTGCTGCTGGCGCGCGACTGGATGGCGATGGGCCAGGAGATGGCGCGGGCCCAGGGGGGCAGCGTGTTGATGGTGGATCCCCAGAGCCCTGCCTCGTTGCTGGCGGCGCTGAAGGGTCTGCAGGAGAAGGGCTGATCCGATTCAGCCCCGCAGCAACGCCCGCAAGCCCTCGCTGTAAAGAAGACCTGTGCAGAGGATGCCGCCTGCCCAGCAGAGGCTGCGCAAGGGCGGCACGTTGGCCACGTAGGCACCGATGTAGCCGAGCCGCAGCAGGGGATGGAGCCAGGCGGCGGCGGCGCTGACCCCGGCAGTGGCGGTGAGATCGGGGGCCGCCAGGAGCACCAGCAAACAGGCGGGGGCATGGAGGGTGAAGGCCTCAAAGCTGTTCTGATGGGCCCAGTTGGCGCGCTTGCCCCAGGCCGGCAGCCTCTCGAACATCGCCCGCGGTGCCGCCAGGTCGGCGGGGGTGAAATCGGCCTTGGAACGGCCGGCGGCCAGGGGGATCAGGCTGAGGATCACCACGGCGCCGCTGAGCACCAGCGACCAGGCGAAGGGGGCCACGGTGCCGGGCGGGATCACCGGCAGGGAGGTGGCGGCCAGCAGGGAGAGGGGGGCCATGGCGGCGGGGTGGAGCTGCCCCCGTTCTAGGCGGGAGCCGGTTCAGGGCTGGACGGGGCGTTCGCATAGGGTCCATGGCACTGGGCTCGGACACTCGGAACACCGTCCCACCATGGTGACGCCGTGTGGTGGCGAAGGCTATGAGAAGGGAAGCGGAATACTTTCTTTGTCAATTCGACTTGCTGGCCCTCTTCTAGCCGGTGCTTCGTCTCTCTGCTTCGCCCTAGCGCTGGCTCCCGCCGGAGCCCGGGCTGCCTCGATCTGGGATTGGACGTTTGCGGGTGCTCAGGTCAGTGGCGCTGGCACGTTTGTCACCGCAGATGTGGCCCCTGCGCCCAATACTTCCTATCCGATCATCGGCATCACAGGAAGTATCACCAGGGAGGGTGTCGTCACGCCCATTGCTGCGCTCAACTCGAACTTCACGAGTGTGCTCCAATGGAATGGCCAGCCCGACTCCCCAATCCTCGTGGGTCCCTCGGGTGGCGGTGTCTTTTGGTTTAGTTCTAGTCCGGCAGAGTCCTATCTTGAATTATATTCTGATTCCGCCACGACAATAGCCTTTACTCCTGCTAACCAATTGTTCTTCGTTTCGGATGCGACCGGTGTTGTTGTCTATCCACTCAGCCAGTCCCGTCTGAGCCCTCGCCAAGCTCCCGCGTCCGTGCCAACGCCCCTGTCGCTTAGTGGCGCTCTGCTGGCGTTTGCAGGGAGTCGGAAATTGCGCCGCCGCATCTCCGCCCTGCGGCTCTGACGAGCGAAACCAGAATCCGCAGGGGCGGAGGCCGCGAAGCCGACTTTCCCAGGCCTGTGAGCTCAGTCACGCCTGGGCAGGACAGCGGTCACTTGCTTTGCCTGCGAAGGGAATGATCATCAAGGGACGGGAGCTGGCCAGCTTCCATCGCCAACGAACTCATCGACCATGGCCAAGATTGCCAGGAGCTTTCTTTGGATGCATGGAAAGAAGTGAATGGAGGGGCGGTGTGGGGCATCGTTTCTCCTGCCGCTGCTGCTTCTGCCGCAGGCTATGTAGTGGGAACACTGATCTCTAAAAACTGTAGCTGGGCCCGGTGCGCCTGAGCATCCGCGCCCGCAATGTCCTTCGTTGTGAGCCGCAGACTGCCCTGGAGCTGGCGGATGAGCCACCCGGCTCCCGGTTCGAGCCCAGAACTCGCCCGTCGCGTTCATCCCGTGCCCGCGGGGCCATAGGATTGATGGGGTCTGACATCGCCATCCAATCCGCCCCATGGCCGATAGCTTTTCCTTCGACGTTGTTTCCGATTTCGATCGGCAGGAACTGGTGAACGCCGTGGATCAGGTGCGCCGTGAGGTGGCCCAGCGCTACGACCTCAAGGATTCCGGCACCGAGATCGAGGTCGAGGAGGCGGCCCTCACCATCACCACCGCCAGCGACATGACGCTGGAAGCGGTGGCGGATGTGCTGCGTCAGAAGGCCACCAAGCGCAATCTCTCGCTCAAGATCTTTGATTTCCAGACCCCCGAGCCGGTGGGCGGCAACCGCGTCAAGCAGGCGGTGACCCTGCGCCGGGGCCTCAGCCAGGAGCTCGCCAAGAAGCTCAGTAAGAAGGTGCGCGATAACGTGAAAAAAGTAACGGTGGCGATCCAGGGTGAAAGCCTGCGTATCACCGGTAAAAGCAAGGATGATCTGCAGCAGGCCATCCAGTTGCTCAAGGCTGAGGATCTGGAGCTGCCGCTGCAGTTTGAGAACTATCGCTGAGGCTCCCCCCCTCCGCCGCACCCCCACATCAGAAGAATCGCCAGCTGCGATCCCCGCAGACGCCCTTTCTGCCGTGGGCCCCGGAGCCGCACCGCCCCAGGGGCCCCTACCGTTGTCGCTCGGAGGCCCCGCTCGGCTTGGCCGGCGTGCCCGTGCCCGAAGCCCTCGCAGCCGCCGCCCAGGGGCTGTTGCTTGGCCATCGGGCGGACGATCAGCTCGTGGTGCGCACCTTTGCGGTGCTGCCGGAGCGCTGGTTCACCGGGGTGGGGCCCTGATGCTTGAGGGCGGCCCCTCCCATGCCCTGGGAGCCTGGAGGCTGGGCCGGTGCTCAGGCCGGACGATCCCGGAAGCGGGGATGTCGCGCCGGGGGGCTGGATCGGACCCGATACGATCGCCGAACCTCAGCAGCGGTGTACGTGTTACGACTCGATCCCAGCAGTGGCCATTGCTATCTGGAGATCCACGGCCGTTCTGTACCCATTGAGGATCCTTTTGAACCCACCCACGGCACCCTGCGCTGGCCACGCCAGGATGCCGGTGCGGATTGGACCCCGTTCGGCGCCGCTCCCTGCGGTGAACAGTGGCTTGTGTTCTTCTACAACTTCCAGAGAATCCAGCTCGTTGAATGGGTGGTGGATCAGGAGGGGCGCTTCCAACACCAGAGATCGATCACCAGCGCCGATCTGATCGAACATCTGCCCCACCTCTACCTGGTGGCCGAGCGCCTGTTCTTCAGCCTGATGGTGCAGTTTCCGGAGGCTGGTCGGGCGGCATCCCTGCGGAGCCTGCGTAGTCGTCTCGGTGATCGCCATCTGGCCCAGCGCTTTCTTTATGGCTACTACCAGGCCCAGGGCCGCCCGGACATGGCCCGGCGCTACGCCCGTCGCCTTGGGGATGAACAGGGCACCCACCAGCCAGCCCAGCTGCCCTCGCTCCTGGAACCCGGGGTGCCGCCGCGGCTGCTTTATCTGATCCAATCGGCCCGGCGTCTGCCGGAGGAGATGGAGCAGGGATTCGCTGAGGCTGGCGCCCATTTCCATTGCCTCACCTTCCGGGAGCGGGTGGAGGATTCCCGCTACAGCTTTGTGCCGGGCTCCACCTGGACCAGCGGCCGCAACCTGCTGCTGCGTCGAACGCGTCCTGATCTCGAGCAGTTTGATTATGTGGTGCTGATGGATGACGATGTGCGGTTTGAGGCTCTTTCATTTGGCGAAGGTCTGATCCGGTTCCAAAGCCTCCTGGCGGATTATCGGCCGGAAATTGCTGCAGTGGCCACCCCTTGGCATCAGGGATTTGGGCACTACTTTGACCCTGGGCAGGCCTGCACACCGGTGGCCGGTTTTGATGCGTTGTTCAATGCGTTTCGGCGAGATGTGATTCTCGATGGTGTGCTTTTCCCCTACATTGAATGCTTCGACCACAGCAGCTGGTGGTCATCGCAGCTGGTGTTGATGAAGTTGGCCGCGCGCTATTACTCCGCCACCCAGTTCAATGGCATCAGTGCCAGAAGCCTCAATAGCTCCGCCTATCCCCGCGGTTGTACGGGTGATATCTCCGTCACCTGCCTGCTCAAACTCTGCTGCGGTCCCACCGCCTCCATCGAGGAACTTGGTGCCCATGCCTTTGAGTTCCACGATGGCGTGAACCCCCACCAGTCCTCCCTGCAGAAACGGATGCTGCGCTACATCACCTTCAATCCGGAGCTGCGCGATCGCGTCTTCCAGCAACCGATCGAGGCGATCTGATCTGGCCCCTCCGTCTGTGAGTTTTCGCCCCCCAGCCGCTGGCTGGCACGTTTGGGTGGATCGGGGCGGCACCTTCACCGATCTGGTGGCCCGCTCCCCGGACGGCGCCCTGCACGTGCGCAAGGTGCTCTCCCGTATGCCCGGAGCCGCGGGCGATCCGGCGGTGGCGGCCCTGCGCTCGGTGCTGGGCCTGGCCGACGGCCAGCCGATTCCCGCCGGCCGGATCGCCGAGGTGAGGCTGGGCACCACGGTGGCCACCAACGCCCTGCTGGAGCGGGCCACGGCCCCGGTGCTCCTGCTCGTCAACCGGGGCTTTGCCGATCTGCTGCGCATCGGCGACCAGCACCGGCCCGACATCTTCGCCCTGGCGATCGAGGCGGCCCCCCTGCCGGAGTTGCGGGTGCTGGAGATAGATGGTCGCCTCGATGCCCAGGGGCGCGAACTGGAGCCCCTGCGGCTCGACGACGCCCTGGCGGAGCGCCTGCACCAGTCCATCGCCGCCGGGTACGGCAGCGTCGCCGTTGCCCTGGTGCACAGCAGTCGCCATCCCGCCCACGAGCGGGCGGTGGGCGCCTGGCTCAAATCGATCGGCGTCTTAGCACCCCTGCTCTCCCACCAGGTGAGCCCCCAGCCCCGCCTGGTGCCCCGCGGCACCACCACGGTGGTGGAGGCGGCGATCGCCCCGGTGCTCCGCCGCTACCTGGCCCAGGTGCAGCAGGCGCTCGGAGCCGGTCCGCGGCTGCGGGTGATGACCTCCGCCGGCGGGCTGCGGGCGCCGGAGTTGCTGCTCGCCAAGGACACGATCCTCTCCGGCCCGGCCGGGGGGATGGTGGGGGCCGTGGCGGCGGCCCGGCGGGCGGGCCTGGCCGAGGGGCCCATCCTCGGCTTCGACATGGGGGGCACCTCCACGGATGTGTTCCACCGGGAGGGGGGCGCGGCCGATCTGGGCGGGGAGCGCACCAGCGAAACGGAGATCGTGGGGCTGCGCCTGCAGGCGGCGATGCTGCCGATCCACACGGTTGCCGCCGGTGGCGGCTCGGTGCTGGCGCTGCGCGAGGGTCGCCTCACGGTGGGGCCCCAGTCCGCCGGGGCCGATCCGGGCCCGGCCTGCTACCGCAACGGCGGCCCCCTCACCGTCACCGACGCCAACCTGCTGCTGGGCCGCCTGCCGGTGGCCGCCCTGCCGGCGCTGTTCGGCCCTGGCGGTGACCAGCCGGCCGATGGGGAGGCGGTGCGCCAGGGCTTCGCGGCGCTTGCCGCATCCCTGGCGGCCTCCCATTCCCCGCCCAGCCCGGAGGCCCTCGCCCATGGCGCCCTCACCATCGCGGTGGAGCGGATGGCGGAGGCGATCCGGCGGGTCTCGATCCAGCGGGGCCACGACATCCGCGGCGCGGTGCTGGTGAGCTTCGGGGGGGCCGGCGGGCTGCACGCCTGCGCCCTGGCCGAGCGGCTCGGCATCGCCCGCGTGCTCCTCCCCCCCCTGGCCGGTGTGCTCTCGGCCTGGGGCATCGGTCTGGCGCGCCAACAGCTGCTGCGGGAGCGCAGCGTGGGGCGGCCGCTCAGCCCGGCGCTGCTGCCGGAGCTGGAGCATCTGGCGGGTGTTCTGGTGGCGGAGGCCGCCGCCGATCTGCGCGCCGCCGGCGACCTGGCGGCGGACCAGCCCCCCGAGGTGCGGCGGCGGATCGAGCTGCGGCTGGCCGGTCGCGACCGCGGCCTGGAGCTCGACGGCCCCGGCCCCGGCGACGACGTGACGGCCCTGCGCCGGCGCTTTGAGGCCCTGCACCAGCGGCGCTTCGGCCATGGGGTGGCGGATGAGTCTCTGGTGGTGGAGCGGCTGTGGGTGGAGGTGGGGGCACCGGCTGCGGCGCCGGAGGGGCCCTGGAGCGCCGATGCAGATGGGCCCTGCCCTGCCGCCTCCCTTGCCCCCTCCCCTACGGCAGAGCCGGTGTTCACCCCGCTCTGCCTGCCCGCGGCCGATGGCACGGGCCTGGCCTGGCGTTCGGTGCCGCTCTGGCGCCGCTCCCAGCTGGGGGCGGGGCAGCGTCTGGTGGGTCCGGCGGTGGTGCTCGACGAAACCGGCACCCTGCTGCTGGAGCCCCACTGGAGCGCGGAGCTCCGCCCCGACGGGGCCCTGCTGTTGGAGCGCCAGGTCGCCCCTGCCCTCACCCCAGCCCCAACCTCAGCCCCGGCCCCGGCCCCAGCGCCGGCCGCCGGCCCCGACCCCGTGCGCCTGGAGCTCTACAACCACCGCTTTTCCGCCATCGCCGAGCAGATGGGGGTGCGTCTGCAGCAGAGCGCCCGCTCGGTGAACATCCGCGAGCGGCTCGATTTCTCCTGCGCCCTTTTCGATGGCGCCGGCCGCCTGGTGGCCAATGCCCCCCACATCCCCGTCCTCCTGGGCTCGATGGGCGAGAGCGTGGCGGCCCTGCGGCGGGCGGTGGACCGCGGCGTCCTGCCCCCCCCCGCACCCGGCGACGCGCTTGCCGTCAACGATCCCTTCCACGGTGGCACCCACCTGCCCGACATCACGGTGATCAGCCCGGTGTTCTCTCCCGGGGGGGCCGCCGGCGAACCTCCGCTGTTTTATGTGGCCTGCCGGGGCCACCACGCCGATGTGGGCGGCATCACGCCGGGCTCCATGCCCCCGTTCAGCCGCACCCTGGCCGAGGAGGGCCTGCTGCTCACCCACGTGCCCCTGCTGCTGGGCGGGGTCTGGCAGGAGCAGGATTGGCGCCGGCGCCTGGCGGCCGGGCCCCATCCGGTGCGCAACCCCGACCAGCTGCTGGCCGACCTGCAGGCCCAGATCGCCGCCAACCGCCTCGGGGCCGAGGAGCTGGTGCGGCTGATCGAGCGCCATGGCCCGCGGGAGGTGGGGGAGGCGATGGCGGAGGTGCAGGCCCATGCCGCCGAGGTGGTGCGGCGGGCGATCGACGGGTTGCGCGATGGCGACCACGCCGTGGAGCTCGACGATGGGGCGGCGATCCGGGTTGCGGTGCGCATCGACCGTGCGCGCCGGCGGGCCCGGGTCGATTTCGGTGGCACCTCCCCCCAGCAGGACGGCAACCGCAACGCCCCCCTGGCGATCACCCGCGCCGTGGTGCTCTATGTGTTTCGCACCCTGGTGGGGGAGCCGATTCCGCTCAACGACGGCTGCTTTGATCCGATTGATCTGGAGGTGCCCCATGGCTGCCTCCTGCACCCCCGCCCCCCCGCCGCCGTGGTGGCCGGCAACGTCGAGACTTCCCAGGCGGTCGCCAATGCCCTGTTCGGGGCCCTCGGTGTGATGGCCGCGGCCCAGGGCACGATGAACAATCTCAGCTTCGGCGACAGCAACCGCCAGTACTACGAAACGATCTGCGGCGGCACCGGCGCCGGGGTGGGGCCGGACGGCAAGGGCTTTGCCGGCGCCAGCGCCGTGCAGAGCCACATGACCAACTCCCGTCTCACCGATCCGGAGATCCTCGAAGAGCGCTTCCCGGTGCGGCTGGAGCGCTTTGCCGTGCGGTGCGGCAGCGGCGGAGCCGGCCGCTGGGCCGGGGGCGATGGCGTGGTGCGGGAGCTGCGGTTTCTGGCGCCGATGACCGTGGCGCTGCTCTCGGGCTCCCGGCGCGTGCCCCCCTTCGGTCTGGCGGGTGGGGAGCCCGGCCGCTGCGGTCGCAACGCCATCGCCCGCGCCGATGGGGGCTGGCGGGAGCTGCCGGGCTGCGCCGAGCTGGTGGTGGCTCCGGGGGACCGTCTGCGGATCGAGACCCCGGGCGGCGGTGGCTATGGTCCGCCCCCGGCCCCCTGAACGTGCGTGTCCCCATGGGCCGTCTGTCCTGTCTCCACGCTCCGTTGGCGCTGCAGACCGCCCTTTCCTTGAGTGCCGCCGTCCCGGCCCTGGCGTTGCCATCCCCCCCTGCGCCGCCGGCCGCCGCCAATGTGCTGGCGGAACGGCGCCAGCGGGTCGAGCCGGTCTGGTCCTCGGCCGGGATCGTGGCGGCGGAGGAGCGCGGGGCGATGGCGGTGGGCGCCGCGGTGTTGCGCCAGGGCGGCAATGCCGTGGATGCGGCCGTGGCCACCGCCTTTGCCCAGGCGGTCACCCTTCCGTACGCCGGCAACCTCGGCGGTGGGGGCTTCCTGGTGCTCTGGCTGCCCGGACCCTCCCCTGCGGCGGGGCGGGGCTGTGCGGTGGCCGAGCGGCGCGTCGGCCGCGGTTTTGCCACCGCCGTGAACTTCCGCGAGACCGCCCCCCGCGCCGCCCGCCCGGAGTCCTTCCTGGGGGCGGATGGTCGCCTCGATCGTCGCCTGGCCACCGAGGGTCTGCGGGCCACGGCGGTGCCGGGCAGCGTGGCGGGCCTGCTGCTGGCCCAGCGCTGCTATGGCCGATTGACGCGGCAGCAGGTGATCGGGCCGGCCATCACCCTGGCGGAGCGGGGCTTTCCGGTGAGCGCCGCCCTCAGCCGCTCCCTGGCCGCCGCCGCGCCGGTGCTGCGGCGCGATCCTGAAAGCCGGCGCCTCTTCTTCCGGGCCCTTCCGGCCCCTCCGGCTCCGGCGGTTTCGGCCCCTCCGGCCGCCAGGGACTCCGCAGCCCTCCAGCCTGGCGATCCCCTGCCGCTGCAGCCCGGCGAGCGCCTCCGCCAACCCGCGCTCGCCGCCACCCTGCGCCACATCGCCGCCCAGGGGGAGGCGGGTTTCTACCAGGGGCCGGTGGCGGAGGCCCTGCTGGCGCTGATGCGCCGCCGTGGCGGCCTGATCGAGGCCGACGACCTGCGCGCCTATCGGGCCCGGCTGGTGCAGCCCCTGGCGATCCGCTTCCAGGGCCACCCGGTGCTGTCGGTGCCACCGCCGGGTGGTGGGCTGAGCCTGCTGCAGCTGCTGCGTCTGCTCGAACCGTTTCCCTGGCGGGAGAACGGCCTTGATGCCGCGGCCGGCCTCCACCCCCTGGCGGAGGCGATGGCGCTTGTGTTCCGCGACCGCAATGCCTGGCTGGGGGATCCGGAGCAGGGTGCGATCCCCATCGATCGCCTCCTCTCCGACGCCCATCGGGACGCCCACCTTCGCGCCATCGACCGGCAGCGCCACCGCCTGCCCGCACCCCTGCCCGTCCCCGCGGCCCCCGAGGGCTCCAACACCACCCATCTTTCGGTGGCGGATCGCCAGGGGGGCCTGGCCGCCCTCACCACCACCCTCAACCTGCCGTACGGGAACGGGGTGCTGGTGCCCGGCGCCGGTTTCCTGCTCAACAACGAGATGGACGATTTCGCCCTGCAGCCCGGCGTCGCCAACGCCTTCGGCCTGGTGCAGGGTCCGGCGAACGCCCTGGCGCCCGGCCGGCGGCCCCTCAGCTCGATGGCCCCCACCCTGGTGTTCCGACCCGATGGCAGCCCCTGGCTGGCGACGGGCAGCCCCGGCGGCAGCCGCATCACCACGGCGGTGGCCCAGGTGCTGCTCCATCGCCTGGTGGGGGAGCGGAATCTGGCGGGTGCTGTTCACGCCCCGCGCCTCCATCACCAACTCCTGCCGGATCGCCTGGAGCTGGAGGAGGGCTTCAGCGCCGACACGTTGGCCCGGCTGGCGGCCATGGGCCACAACCTCCATCCTTCGGCCGTGATGGGGGCGGTGAACAGTGTGGAGGTGTTGTCCGGCGGCGGCAGCCTGGGGGTGGTGGATCCCCGTCGGGGGGACAACCTGGCGATGCCGGAGGAGATCCGGTGCCGTCAGAATCTCGGTTGTCTGCCGTAATTTGTTCTCGTCGTCCTCTGGTGTTCGCTGCGGCAAGTCTGCGACGGGTCAACCGCCAACCCGATGGCAGGGAGACTCACCAAGGGTTTTCATTTGGTTGGTAAGCTGGTAGTTTTGGGTGTCGACTTCTTTTGATGAGAGCACTTTCCTACCAGGACTTTCTATGTCCCAGGATGTCCCATACTTGGATCGACCATGATCGGAAGCTCATCTATTGCAAGATTCCCAAGAATGCCGGAAGTACCATGATGAAAGTGTTGGATCTATCCTATGAGCGACGATACTTTCATCCAGCGGACCCGGAAGACTTTTTCGTTTTTACTCTCCTGCGTGATCCTGTCGAGCGGTTTTTCTCGGGATTTGGCGAGTTGTGCAGGCGCCAAAGTCCGGTAACGGTTAATAGCGGGTTTTGGAAGTATGATGATGACCGGGACAAGCTTCGCGCGCTTGTTGATGAGATGGAGGCGTGCATGGCGCGGAATCCCTACTGTTTTGATCCCCACATCCGTCCTCAGGTATGGTATTTGTCCTATGATGATGGTGCTCCTTATAGAATCGACAAGTGCTATGATGTCGCCAATGTTGATGAGGCGATAGCTGATCTGCGTTCCCGAGGCTATCTGCCGCGATTTTCCCGTTCCGCCCTGTTTGGCGCGCCGCGTTTGAATGTTGGCCGCCCTGATGGTCAGCCCACCATGGCTGATGAGGAGTTGCTGGTGAGGATCCGATCGATCTATGCGCAAGACGTAGCCCTTTACGCGAGTGTTGCCTCGCCATCCCGCTGAAGGATGTCTCCCGCACTGCGGTGCCCCCAGGGATGGTTGAAGCCGCGCCTCAGCGGCGTGGCAAGGGGAGCTAGGCACCGCCGCAAGCCTCAGTCAGCCCCTTGGTGGATCGGCCTGGCTTTGAAGCAGGTGAAGCAGGTGGGGTAACCGGGCTGAGAGTGTTAAAATTAGGCAATTGAACGTTGCCAATGCTGGCTTCGCTTTACCGATCGCCCCTGCTGAACCAGTTGCGCGGTATTAAGCATCGCCTCCTGCCAACCGCGGAGCAGGAGCGGGCCACC
>CAIVPT010000121.1 GCA_903907855.1 uncultured Synechococcaceae cyanobacterium
ACATTCAACCGCCGGTCATGTTCATGAAGCGCACGATCTGCGGCTCGTTCGCCAGATCGAACCAGTGGCGCTCGGGCTTCAAGTCCATCGCTGCGCGGATCGCTTCGCGCAGCCGCACCGCATCGCCGGGATGCTCGCGCATCACCTCGCGTAAATCTGCCGAGTGCTCTGGTCGCCGATGCAGTTGATTCTCCGCAAGTACATTGCCGAGGAAGGGGATGCCAGCCAGGCAAAGAACGATCCAGAATTAGAAGGCTTCGTGCTGCTGATCACCATCCTGGTGGCCTTCCTGGAAACAGGCTCCAGAACAGTGAGTCCCCTGCAGCCATCGTTGACGATGACCTTGGAGACAGGAATCACGCAACGCGCTCAAGGGGGGTCTCGGCGAGATGATGCAGCTGCCCACGAGAAAGCATCGGATCGTCTGGCCCAGAGGTAGTGCAGCCATGCCCCGATGACCTGTATCCAACTGGTGAGGTGGCCCCAGGAGCGATCCCTGCGACCCCGTGCCAGCCTGCAGTCCCCGCCACGGGCCCATCCCCATGCCCCAACCCCATCCCCAGGCCCATAGCCCGCTCTACACCGATGCCCTCGGCTGGGCGGCGGAGCTCCATAGCCAGCAGCGGCGCAAAGCCAAGGCCGTGCCCTACATCTCCCACCTGATCGCCGTCAGTGCCCTGGTCTGGGAAGACGGTGGGGACGAGCAGTTGGCAATCGCCGCTCTGCTCCATGACGCCATCGAGGACTGCGGCGTCAGTCAGCAGCAAATCGCCCAGCGCTTCGGGGAGCGGGTGGCGCAGATCGTGGCCGACTGCACCGACACCAGCGACGCGGTGGCGGCTGGCGGCGAGAAGGAACCCTGGTTGCTGCGCAAGAGCCGCTATACCGCGCATCTGCCCGATGCCCACCGCGACTCCCTGCTGGTGAGCGCCGCCGATAAGGCCCACAACGCGCTCGACATGGTGCTCGACGCCCGTCGGGATCCCGGCATGTGGAGCCGCTTCAACGCAGGGCTGGATGGCACCGCCTGGTATCTGCACAGCCTGCACGAGATCTTCCGGCAGCGGCTGGAGAACAGCCGGTCGGTGGAGTTGCTGGGCGAATCGGTGCGGGAGATCCTGGCCAGCGAGGCCTACTTGGCCCTGGTGCCATCTGGAACTGATCCTGTGGTCTTTGCCGAGGGCTATCCGCAGCGGCAGGGGCAAGGGCTGGACCAGCTGCCAGGGTGAGTCAGCGGTTCAGTGGCGAGGGCATGGGGCACCAGGCCCGCTCCTGGTTCCCCCCACTCCGCTCCCGGCCCTCCCCAGTCTGGGGCCCGCCTGAGGCCGGGCCCCGCTCTGGCGAGGTCCTTTCGCTGCGCTGCTCTCGGCGCCGATCGTCATGGCCACGATGTTCTGTGGTGCCGCTCCTGTGGTGGCTCGCTCCCCGTTCTGCCGGCCGGAGGAGGATCCGTTCCTGCTGCTGGAATCCACCCTGCGCTCGCTGCAGGAGATCCTGCGGCGGAGTCAGGGGAAGCCATTGCGGCGGCCGTGGGATGAGCAGCCCTATGGAGAGGAGGAGATCACGATCCTGGAGGAGGAGGTGATGCCGGCGATCGAGCAGTGCCTCTCGCGGGTGGAGGAGCTGGATCAGCGGCTCCTGGGGCAGCGGGAGCGCCTGCAGCTACGGGGGGCCTGAGGGCCCCTGCCCTCTCCCCCCGCGCCTGAGTTCCGCCCGGGCCGCGTGCCGGCGGCCCTTCCCAGGCTGCGGCCCTCGCGCCAGGGCTACGCAAGCTGGCCGCCACCAGCCGCCTTCCCCATGGTGAGATCCCGCGGCATGGGCTCCTGGCCAGCCCTGGCGCGGTGCCGCCGGCTGGGGCGGTCCTCCGTCCCGCTCCCCATGGCCCCAGTCCTCGCCTGTCCTTTCCCGCCTGTTGAGGTGCTGCTCGATCTGCAGCAGCGGCGTCTGCGCTGGCGGGTGCTGCTGGTGTCCCGGCCGGATGATCTGCCGCTGGTGTTCATCGAGAAGATCGGCAAGGGCGGGCGGTTGCTTCATCGCCGCCGGGCGCTCTGGAGCCGGCTCGACCCGGTGGATTTCATCCATCCCCGCCGACAGGTCTCCGGGGGCTCCATTCCCCGCTGCCTGGTGGAGCGGATCGAGGCGCTGCTGCGCGGTGCCCCGTTGCCGCGGCGGCGGCGGGATTGGGGGCAGGTGCATGGGCGCCTGGTGCGGGCACGGTGAGGCGCCTGGGGTGGGGGGGGCACTGGCCCCCTTGAACCGGACCCTGTTCGGGGACCTGTTCCCACCAGCTCCTGGGTTCCGCCCCAAGGCTCCGCCCAGGCCCTCCCACTCTGCGGGGCGGCTCAAGGATCGGGCCGGGCCCGCTGTCGCGGGTCCTTGACCCCGCCCCGCCGCTGGGGAGGGTCCTGCGCTGCGCCTTCTATGGCCTTCTCGCACGTCCATCCGCACACCCATCGCCGCCTCTGGCTGGAGAGCTCCGGCACTCG
>CAIVPT010000122.1 GCA_903907855.1 uncultured Synechococcaceae cyanobacterium
ATCGCTGGCGCCCGCGGGGAGCGGAACCGTGCGCCACTGGGGAGCGGGGGCCTGGCCCGCCGATACCAAGGCCGCCTGCCCGGGAGTGCCTACGACGACAGTGCCTACAACGACAGTGGCTACGAAGACAGTGCCAAGCACGGCAAGGGAACTACCCGCGAGCAGACCAAGTGTGCGGAAGGGCAACCCCCCGAAACGGCCCGCGGGCTTCCGGCTGTGGGGCGGCGAGCCCTTCAAGATGACCAACACCAGATGGGCGCCACTGTACGGGGAAAATCAGCGGGGGTCGTAATGGCGGCCGCCGTCGGCGCGGCGGTGGCTGAGGCGGCGGGCTTCGCGGCGGGTGAACTGGCTCACCGACGGGTTCGACTCCACCGGATCGACGCGGGCCACCTGCTGCCACAGCTCGCGCGGCGCCCAGGCCACCGTGTGCTGCACCCGATCGAGGCGGGAGACGTGGCACCAACGGCTCATGCCGCACTTCGGGCAGAACAGCTCCTCGAGCCACTCATTGCTGAGCACGAGCACCGGGTAGGCCTGGATCACCAGGCGGGCGCGGCGATCGCTCATGCCGCGGGCCTTGAGCTCCTCGGGCTTGAGCAGGTGGAGGAAATGCTTACTGCCAGTGCCGCTGATCAGCTGATCGGGATGGGCGGGGCAGAAGAGCTGGCGTTTCTGGGGCCGGCGTCGGGCACGTTGCGGGGAGTGGACCTGGGGGTCGTGCACCACGGAGGAATCCATCGTGTTCTCGCATGGTTGAGGATACCACGAATGTTTCGGGTGTTATTGGAGGCACCAAGGATCCCCCAATCGGGTGAAAATGTGTCTTGCGCAACCGTTTCAGGCTGCCGCTGCCGGTAAGGAAATCGTTAACCGAACGGGGGCGAGCTTGCCCAATCATCCATGAACGTTCAGGCAATGATCAGCCAGTGAATGAAGTGAAGCTGGCATTCATTGCCGCTCGCCGGCAACGGTGGTTGGGGGCCGGGGGCTGGGGCTGGGGCTCTGGGCCAGGGAGAACCGCCAGGACCCTCTCATGTCCTCAACATTTCGCTACAATCGTTCAAACGCCCCCGCCCGATGCCTGACTCCACCCCGCTGCTCTCCCTAGGACTGGGTGCTGCCACGCCTGCGAGCGCTTCGGGCTCCTGGATTGTGGCCCTGACCGTGGGGGTGCTGGCCCTGGTGGTGGTAGCCCTGCTCAGCGAGCGCCCCGGCAACAACGACGACGACGACTCCAGCCCCGGCGGCGGGCTGATGCAGCCCGTGGCCTGAGGCTTGAGCCAACCCCTGGCCTAGCGGCCGCCCACAGCGGCGGGCACGTTGGCGCTCCCGGGCTTGTAGGGGGTTTCGAGGCTGCTGAGGGTGCGCAGCTGCTTGATCAGGGTGGATTCGGCCACGCGGTATTGGGTGTCCTTGCGGGTGCCCAGGTCGGCCAGGGTGAGGCGGCGGGCCTCCTCGTCACTCATCTTCGCCGGCACGTCGGGATCGATGCCGTGCTTGTGGATGTCGCGGTTGTCGGGGGTGAGGTACTTGGCGATGGTCACGGTCATGCCGGAGCCATCGGAGAGGCCCCGCACCGATTGCACCAAGCCCTTGCCGAAGGTCTTCTGACCCACCAGCACCGCCCGCTTGTTGTCCTGCAGGGCACCGGAGAGGATTTCGCTGGCGCTGGCCGATCCCTCATTCACCAGCACCACCAACGGCTTGTCGGTGAGGGCACGGCCGGTGGCCTTGCGCACGTCCTGGATGCCGTCGCGGGTTTTGGTCGACACGATCACGCCCTCGTTCAGCCACTGGCGGGCGATGTCGATGCTCGCCATCAGCAGACCACCGGGGTTGCTGCGCAGATCCAGGATGTAGCCCTGCACGCCGCTGTCCTCGAGCTCCCGCAGGGCGGCCCGCATGTCCTTGGTGGCGTTGGCGTTGAACTGCTTGAGGCGGATGTAGCCGATCTTCGTGCCGTCGGGGGCCACGTTGATCTGGTGGTTCACCGCATGCAGCTCGATCAGCTCACGGGTGAGGGGTACATCGATGTTCTGCCCCTTGCGGCGCAACACCAGCTGCACGCTGGTGCCCGCCTTGCCGCGGATCAGCTTGACCGCGTCTTCGGTGGTCATGCCCTTGGTGCTGCGGCCGTCGATCGAGACGATCACATCCTTCGGCTGCACACCCGCCCGCGACGCCGGCGACCCCTCAATCGGGGAAACCACCACCAACTCCTTGGTGTCTTTGTCGAGGCTCAGCTGGATGCCCACCCCGGAGAGCTCCCCGGAGGTGTCGATCTGCATCTCCTTGAACTCACGCGGATCGAGGAAGCGCGTGTAGGGATCATCGAGGGTGCCGAGCATGCCCCGGATCGCCTCGTAGGCATCCTTCGGGGTGCCATAGCTCTTGGCCAGCACGTCGCGGCGGAGTTTGCGCCAGCGATCGGCGTCGTAGCGGCCGGTGGTATCGAGGTAATCGCGGAAAACGATCTGCCAGGCCTGGTCCATCACCTCCTTGGGGCTGTCGGTGATGGCGGCGCCGTTGTTGGGCGCGAGCACCATCTCACGGGCCACCACCGCCGTGGCGGCGCAGGCACCGAGACCGACGAGCGCCACCAGGGTGACGCGAGCGTTGCCCATTCCGGAGTCCTCAGCGAGGGAGAGTTGAGATCAGGCTAGCGCTGGAGACGCGGGGGCCATGGCTCAGGGGTCGACCCAGCGGCCGTCCTCGCGGATCAGGGCGATCAGGGCCTCCACCCCGTCGGCCTCCGGCACCCGCCGGATTTCGTCGCGACCGCGATACAGGGAGATGGTGCCTGGGGTTTTGCCCACATAGCCGTAGTCGGCATCGGCCATTTCGCCCGGGCCATTCACGATGCAACCCATCACGGCGATGTCGAGGCCGGTGAGGTGGGCGGTGGCATTGCGCACCTTGTGCAGCACCTCCTCCAGGTTGAAGAGGGTGCGGCCGCAGCTCGGGCAGGCCACGTATTCCACCATCGTCTTGCGCAGCCCCAGGGCCTGCAGAATCGAGTAGCAGACAGGGATCTCCTTCTCCGGCGCCTCGGTGAGCGACACGCGGATCGTGTCGCCGATGCCCTCGGCCAGCAGCGGCGCGATGCCCGCGGTGCTCTTGATGCGCCCGTAATCGCCATCGCCGGCCTCCGTCACGCCAAGGTGCAGGGGATACGGAAATCCCTCGGCATCCATGCGGGAAGCCATCAGCCGGTAGGCGGCCATCATCACCGGCGCCCGCGATGCCTTCATCGACACCACGATGTTGTGGAAGTCGAGGCGGTCGCAGAGGCGGATGAACTCCATGGCGCTCTCCACCATGCCCAGGGGCGTATCGCCGTAGGTGAAGAGCATGCGCTCGGCCAGCGAACCGTGGTT
This sequence comes from uncultured Synechococcaceae cyanobacterium, assembly GCA_903907855.1. Lineage (GTDB taxonomy): Bacteria > Cyanobacteriota > Cyanobacteriia > PCC-6307 > Cyanobiaceae > Cyanobium. The sequence continues at coordinate 3,381 of CAIVPT010000122.1, forward strand.
CACGCCGATGCGCAGGGCCTTGTCCTGTTCCTTCAGCAGGCTCACCAGCGGTTCGAGGGTCTGCTGGATGCGCGCACCGATGGCGGCGAATTCCTCGGGGGTGAACTCGGCGCGGTTCGGATCGGGCTTGTCGAACACGTAGAGGCCCGGGTTGATGCGCACCTTGTCGACGTGCTGGGCCACCTCCAGGGCGATCTTCATGCCGTTGTGGTGCACATCGGCCACCAGCGGCACGGGGCGGTAGCTGTCTTCCAGGCGCTTGCGGATCTCGCCCATCGCCTTGGCATGCGCCAGCGACGGCACCGTGACCCGCACGATCTCGCAGCCCGCCTCATGCAGGCGGCGGATGCCGGCCGTGGCGCCTTCGATGTCGAGGGTGTCCTCGTTGATCATCGATTGCACCACCACCGGGTGGTTGCTGCCGATCCAGATGTCGCCCACGCGCACCGAGCGGGTGGGGCGGCGGTGGATCTGGGTATCGAAGCGGGGATCCGTAGCCCCGGGCTCGGCGGTGGCTGTGACGTCAGCTGCGGCGTCGGGGCGGGACGGGGCGGCGGTCATCGCGGGACGCGGGAGCGTGGGGGCTGGAGGCGAGGCCCAAGCCTGTCACAGTGGCGCGAGTCCTGGGTCGCGGCCCCAAGGGATGCCAGCGGAAGGTCCGAACCTGTGGCGTTGGAAGCCGCAAAAACCCGTGTAGCACGGATCCCGTGTAACCTGGGAGGATGGCCAGTCTCACCCTTGCGATTGACGACGCCCTGCTGCGGCGCGCCCGGGAGGCGGCTCTGCGGGAAAACACCTCGGTGAACGCCTTGGTGCGCGACTTCCTGGGCCGCTACGTGGATGCGCGCAGCCGCCGGCTGGCGGCCCTGGCCCAGTTCGAAGCGGTGGCCACTGGCAGCTCCTCCGCCAGCGGCGCTCCCTGGTCCCGGGAATCGCTGCACGAACGCCGCTGATGCGGATGTTCGCCGATGCGCGTTTTCATCGATACCAATCTCTGGGCCTATCGGCTCGACCGGCGGGAACCAGCCAAATCCGAACGGCTGAGGCCGTGGCTGGCGGAGGTGAGCGCCGAACACGAGATTGTGATAAGCACGCAGGTGTTGATCGAGCTGAGGGCGGTGGCCAGCCGCAAGCTGCAGCCCCCCCTTCCCGCAGCTGAGATCACAACCCTGCTCGAAGCGCTGTCGGGATTCGAGGTGGTTAACACCGACGCCAACCTGGTGCTCGACGCCCATATGCTGGCGGAGCATGAGCGGCTCAGTTGGTTTGACGCACTGATTGCCGAAGCGGCGATACGCAGCCGTTGCGTTGTGCTCTTTTCCGAGGATTTCAGCCATGGGCGCCGGATCGCCGGCCTGGAGGTGGTGAATCCCCTGCGGGGCTGAGGGGCGCCGCGGCCCAAGGCTGCCCAGGACGCGGCCCGTTGCCCAGCAGCCTCCGTGCGCCCATGGCATCCAGTACCGCAAGCCGACCCCAAGGGATGCAGGCACACGGCGGTGGTGCAGCGGCTGGCGCGGGCTCTCATGCCCCTGATGGAGAGCCACCGGGAGACGGAGCTGGGGTTTTGCCCAGCCATGAACTCCGCATCGAGGCGCCGCTCGATCTGGGGGAGCATCAGGAGCCTGAGCCCGATCTGGCCGTGGTGACGGCCCGCGCCGATGCCTGGCTGAACGCCCATCCCACCGCTACCGACACGCTGCTCCTGATCGAGGTGGCTGACACCAGCCTGATCTACGACCTCGAGACCAAATTGAGGCTCTATCAGCAGGCCGGGATCGCCAACTATTGGGTGGTGGATGGGCAGGAGCCCACGGCGTTCTTCCTGCTGCAGGGAAAGAGCGATCAGCCCCTGCTATCGGCCATGCGCGCGCAGGTGGAGGCCCTGGTGGCGGAGCTGCGGGCCCTGGGCTGAGCGGCCGCGTCTCCGCAGCATTGGGAAATGGCGCCGGTTCAGGGTCACCAGGGTGGCGTGGGCTGGGATGCCGGGTTGCCATCCCCTTCGATCAGACGACCGGATCCGGTCGTGCGATGGAGGGCCAGTTCGAGGACGGTTTCGAGGCGAATGACCCGGCCGTGGAGGTCGTCGAGAGGATGCGATCCGTGACGCTCACGGCTGGGCGCTCAAGGCAGCGCGCACTTCGGCCAATGCCGCATCCAGAATTCGTTCGGTGTGGTTAGTGCTGAGCTCCAGCTGCTTGAGGGCGGCTTCCAGCGCTTCCTCGTCAGCCAGGGCGCGGCTCTCGGATTGGGCGTTGCGGTTGGCATAGGCCGATCCAGCCTCTCGGAAAAACTGCCCGAGCGATATCCCGAGGCTTTGGGCCCGATCGGCATAGGCAGCCTTTTCCGTGGGTGTCATCAACACGGCAACCCTTTCGGTGGCGCGTTC
>CAIVPT010000123.1 GCA_903907855.1 uncultured Synechococcaceae cyanobacterium
GGCAACCATCGCCGCGAGGGCGTCGATCTGGCCGGCGTTGATGAATTCGCCACGGGCGTCAGCCTGGGCAACAACCTTGGTGAAGGCGTCGAACATTGAGGATCTCCTGGTCTCGACGTGGGGGAGTCGGGAGGGGGTGGGAAGGGGTGAGTCGGCTTGGAGCAGGTCCCAGCAGTGCCAGGGGATTCCGCGCGTTCTCGTGTCAGTCGCCCGTGGGTGGGAAGCGGTGGTTGGATCCTGCCGCTGGTTCGACCCGAACTCGGGACGTTCCGGGAGGTCTGCCGGGCCGCGCGATTGACCCAACCATTGTGCTGGTGGACACAGACACCCCGTGACCCCACGTAACAAACGGTCATCGCCCTGAAGCCCCCCCGCCCCCGCCCATAGAAAAGCCCCCCTTCCGGGGGGCTGGCCAACGGCGTGCCACGGGGGCTCAGGCGATCAACCCTCGCTCTTCTTGCGAGTCTTGCGGGGAGCGGCAGCTTCCCCGGCCACGGCGCCGCCGCCGCTCACCGACACATCGGTGATCCTGCCGCCGAGACGGTGCACCAGGCGCATCGTCTCGTTCATGCGGGTGTAGGGAACCTGCATCACGCAATCGGCGCTGCGGATGTAGTCGTTGCGGGCGAGGCCGGTGACGGTGATCGTCACCTGGCGACCGCTGACAGAACTGGTGCCTCGGGTACCTGCGGAAACCTTCATGGGACTGGCCGAAAGGGGGTAGGGAATCGTGGGGCGCTCAGTTGACCGGGGTGAGGCTGGCGATGCGGCCGCCCTGGCGCTGCACCTGTTGCTGCACCTTCAGCAGCTGGTCGAAGGGCACGAACAGCACCCGGTTGCTGCGCTTGTGCAGGCGGTAGTTGTTGAAGCCCGTCACCTCCACCCGGAAGGTGCGGCCCTCTTCACCAGCCCCCACCCCCTGGCGGGTGACGCCATCGGCTGGCACGGCCCGGAAGGCGCTGCCCTTGGCGTTGGGGCTCACCACCGGCAGGGGCAGTTCGGCGTGGACGGAGGGATTGAGGCGCGACTGGTTGCGTTGGGCATCGCCGCGAACGGAGGCGCCGACGCCACGGGCCAGCTGCATCACGTAGGAGAACTGCAGGCCCTGCTGGCCCACCGAGTAGCCGAAGCCGTGCACGTAGGGCACCATCTCTTCACCGAAGCGCTCCTGATACTCGGCGCTATCGAGGTACGAATCGATTTCCGCGTCGTAGCCCTGTTCCTGCAGGATCGTGAAGTGGTGCAGCATCTCCGCCTTGTTCTGCGGAGCGCGGCCGAGAAGGTGCTTGAAGTTGAGCTCGATGAAGCGGTAGGCGTTGCAGTTCTCAAAGAACTTCGCCTTGTAGAGGCCGCTCTTGGCCACCTGGCGCACGAACTCGCGCACCGAGAGATACCCACGCTTGAACAGGGATTCGGGCCCCTCCAATCGCTCGCTGGCCATCACGTATTGGTTGCCGAGCACCTGGCGGTACACGGCCCTGATCAGGACCTGTTTGTCGTTTTCGGTGGCGTTCGCCCAGTTTTCCTTGTTGCGGGCGCTGGCGAAACGCTCGATGCCCAGATAGGCAGCGTTGGCGAGAGTCATGGGCGGGAGCCTGGAGGGGAGGAGGCGGGTGGAGGGAGGGACCCGACAGGACGCCGGGGGAGCGCTGCCGCTACGGAGTGTTGGGCAGGGCTGGAGGGATGCGAGCCGTGCGGCCCACGGGCTGGGGGACCCGCGGCGCGCGGCGCTGGCCGCAGACGGCAAGCCGGATCCTATGGGCCTGTCCTGACACCCGCACCGACCCTTCACAATCGTTACAACCGAAGCTCCCTTCCCCGTGCCTTGCCCCCCTGGCAGGTAGGAGCAGCCTCGATACCATCCGGCCACTGTTCCTGTGCCGTCATGGTTGACGATCCCTCGATCCCCTTGGGTCGCCTTGCCGATCAGCTGCACGGCCTCTCCCGCTTGGCCGAGACCCTCACCATCCGTCTGCTGGAGCTGGAGGAGCGTTTACAGGCGCAGCAGGAGCGGATGGACCCCATCCTCGAGGCGGCCCAGAGCTCTGACCCGGCCCAGGCGGAGGTGCTGGATCTGCGGCTCGAGGAAACGGAGCAGCGACTCGCCCAGCTTGAGTCGCTGTTGCAGGGGGGGGCCACCCTGCGGGCCGTTCCCTCCTTCAGCTCCCGAGCCCGCCACGACCACCAGCCGTTCGGGGCGGATGGGGCGGCTGTGGCCGGCTTCGGGGCGGAGGAGTCTGGCGAGATGGAGCTGGATCCCTTCCCCGAGGAGGGCGAGCAGCCGTTCATGGATGAACGGGTGGCCTGATCGCCCGGCCCCGGGAAGGTTGGGACCTGATCGTTCTTCCCGGATCAGCCCGCACCGGCGGTGCTGAGCATCACGGCGGCCGTGTAGATCACCAGGCCCGTCAGGGCGAAGCCGCCAGCGGTGACCAGGTTCTGCCAGAGGCGGCGAGCCAGGGGCGAGGGGGCGTCCGCCAGCCAGGCGGGACGGGGCAGGGAGAAGCCGCTGGAAGCACTCCAGGCGGTGCCGCGGCCGGCGGGGCTGCGCCGCGCGGATACTTCGCGCCAGTAGGCGTCGTAGCGAGGCGCCTGCTGGTTGAACGGCAGGCTTCCCTGGGCCCGACCGGCCAGGGTGCGCCCGCGCTGGAACGGCACCATATCCAGGCCGAATGTATCGAGGTACTCCTCGGAATCCAGCAGCTGGTCGATCAGGCCAGGGAGTCCCTTCTGGGCGATCACAATCGAGAGGGCAATGCGCTCCCGGTCCCCATGCACCTGGCGGCCGAGAACGCGGCCGACGATTTGGTCGACCATGCGGTAGTTGCTGTTGCAGCGGTAGAAGTCGTCGCGGAACTTGCTGGAGCGCAGCAGGCCGCGCACGAAGTCGCGCATGGTGATCTGGCCGCTGCGCAGCTGCGATTCCAGGGCCGCGTCCCGGTCCACCTTGAAGGCGTGGAAGAAGATCTGCCGGTAGGCCTGCTCGATCAGATCGTCCACCCGGGCTGCGTTGCGGCCGATGGTCTGGGGCATCTGGCGGGGGGTCTCGTCGCCGCCGACGGCGAAGGACGTCACCCGGGCGTTCTGACTGACAGGCGGCGAGGACAGCAGGGGGAGGCTCATGGGGAAGAAGGGGAAGGGCGGCCCGGATCGGCTCGACAGGAGGCCGGATCGGCTCGGCAGAAGGTAAGCCGTGTGCGCCGTTTCCAGGGCGTGCTCGCCCCACCTCTCCAAGGTCCGTTACGCAGCGCTGCGCGGAGAATCACTCCCCTGGGTTTTCTCGAAGGCCTCCAGCCACGCGGCGGGGATCTCCTGGCTGAAGTCGTCGGTGCGCTCGAATTCGAACGGGCCGGCCAGCGATCCCCACAGGTGTTCGTGGGTGAGCGGGTCGTGGCCGCGGTCAATCGTGCACATGCGGTCGGGGAGGAGCTCCAGGCGGCTCACCAGGTAGGCCGTGCGCCCTTTGCGCTCCACCAGGCAGCGACAGCCCGGTTCCACCTCCCCGACGAAGCCCTCCCCTTCTTCGCGCACCTCGTAAAGGCAGCCCTCCAGCGGACGCAGGTCTGCGGCTTCGATGCACCCGCGGCGATCCGGGTCGTCGACGGCTCCCCAGAAGCGCTGCTCCTCCGCAATCGCCTGGTTGTGGATGATCAGGCCCTGCGGTCCCTGTTCGGCCCGCAGCACCCGGATCCGATACGGGGCCGCCGGATTGATGGCGTACGACTGCTCCAGCAGCAGCGAGCCGGGCGCCAGCTGCGGGAGGGGCCGCAGGCGCACCAGGATGTGCGCATAGAGGGGCGGGTTGTCGAAGGCCTGGGCCTGGTTGCTGAAGCCGCCGCTCAGCATCCGCACCAGCCGCGAGAGGGGAGTGCTCATGGGGGCAACCTACAAACCCAGCAGGCGAATCCGAAACTCCGCCACCTGGCGGGCCATGGCCGGATCGTCCTGAGCAAAGGGGTGATCGGCGATCTGGGCCAGGATCCGCTCCAGTTTTTCCTCCCGTGTGGGGGACTGCTCCGCCGTGCGGGCGTTCTCTTGTCTCCAGGCCTCATCGAAGGCGTGGGCGTAACTGTCGGCGTTGTTGTACCGCCGGTCGGAGACGGGTTGGGGATCGGGCATGGCCGCAAAAAAACCGCAGGGCCGGTACGACAAACCCCAAAGGGGGCTCGGTGGGGAGGGAACCCCCTCGGGAAAGCATGCCAGGACCCAGATTTGAACTGGGGACACGGCGATTTTCAGTCGCCTGCTCTACCAACTGAGCTATCCCGGCTTGTCGCCGCAGCGACCGCGCCACTCTAGATCACGGCCCCCCTTGGGCAGGGGTGTGCGCGCCAGGCAGAGCAGCCCCTCCACGCGCCAGCCGCCGCGCCGCAGGGCATCGGCCGCCGCCAGGGCCGTGGCGCCGCTGGTGAGGATGTCGTCCACCAGCAGCACAGGCCGGCGGCGCGCCTCCCCCGCTCGGGGCGGACGCCGGCAGAGGAAGGAATCCCGTTGGTTGGCGAAGCGCAGACGGCGGCCCAGATGGTGTTGGCCGAGCACCGGGTGAGCCCGGGCCAGCAAGGGGGCCTGGCCCAGCCCCAGCTGCCGCGCCAGGCAGTCGCTCAGCAGGGGGGGAAGGGGGTTGCCCCGCCGTTTCCAGCTGGGCAGTGGCACCAGCAGGGGGCGCTGTGGGCCGCTGGGCAGAGGCGGCTGCAGGAACGCGGCCAGGGCCGCCATCGAGGCGGCTTCAGGGCGCCGGCGCAGGGCAAGCAACCGTCGCCTGAGGTCGCCCTCGTAATGGCCGGCGGCCCACCAGGGCAGTGGATTGGCGCCCGCCAGGCCCCGTGGTGCCAGCCCCAGGCGGTCGGCACAGGGGGGACAGGGGTGGGGGCGAGGTAAGGGGCTCTCCCGCCCGCACAGGACGCAGCGGCAGGGCAGCAACCAGGAGAGGAGCACAGGGGAGGCCGGAGGCCGGCCGCGGAGATCCCCTAAGGATTCCCAGGCAGCGACCGCAGCATCGCCACCAGGGTGCGGTGGGCGTCCTCACTGTCGGTGAGGCTGTGGTCGAACGGCACCTCGAGCACCGCCCCATCCACCTCCAGGCGCATCGCTTCGGGGGCCACCGCGAGCATGCGTGCGCTGCAGGCCTCATGGGCGCCGCCGTAATGCTTCGCGAAGGCGAGTACCGCCGCGGCGTGGTCGTCGTTCATGTGCTTGCAGATCCGATCGCTCACGGCGGGGGTGAGGGGGTCGGCGGCCATGGGGCAGGGGCGGAATCAACCCATTCTGCGGGGCCCATGGCGTCAGCCGGCACCGAAGCGCTGCCAGAGCAACAGGCCGAGGCGGAGGGCGCTGAAGCTCACGTAGCCCGCCAGCACGACGAACAGCGCCATCGAAAGGATCGTGCGCAGGCGCTCGGTCATCGGCCGGGTGGGGGGAAACGGGAGTGACGTTCCATTTTGCCTGCCGCCAGGGCCTGGGCGGCCAGCAGGGCCATGCCGTAGCAGGCCGTGCGCTGGGGCCGGCTCAGCACGGGCACCCCGAGGGCCCTCTGGCGCAGCGCTCGCCACTGGGGATTGCGGGCGCCGCCGCCGACGCTGATCACCCGCCGGATCGCAGGCGCCCCCAGCTCGCGCAGGCGCCCCCAGCCGGCCCGCTCCAGTTCGGTGAGCCCCTCCAGCAGGGCTTGGAGGTAGAGCGCGTCGCTCACGGGCCGGGGGTCGAGGACCGGCTCCAGCTCGGGGTCATCCCAGGGGAAGCGCTCCCCCCGGGCTGGGATCGGCCGCAGGCATAGGCCGGTGGGGCGGGCGGGGTCGATCTGGCGGCTGAGCTCCTCCAGCTGGGAGGGAGAGAAAAAGCGCAACAGCAGCCCTGCCCCTCCGTTGGAGGCCCCCCCTACCAGCCAGCGACCGCCCACGCGATGGCAGCTCACCCCGGGCCCCTGGATCGGGGCGGCCACGAACTGTTTGAGCACCAGGGTGGTGCCGAGCACGGTCACGCCGTCCCCGTCTTCTGGTGCGGCCGCCAACACTGCGGCGTTGGCATCGGTGGTGCCAGCCACCACATGAGCGTTCTGGGGCAGGCCCAGGGCCGCGGCTGCCGCCGGGGCCAGGGGGCCGAGGATCTCGCCGCTTCCGCAGACCTGCGGCAGAGCGGCACTCCAGGCCTGATCCCCCAGGCGTCCCACCCAGCCGCGCCGCTGCAGATCCCAGCCCAGCCGCAGGTTGTTGCCCTCTTCCCCCCAGCGCCAGTCGCCAAGCAGCCAGCCCATCAACCAGTCGGCCTGGTGCCGTAACCAGAGCGGTCCGGTTTCGCCGGCTGCGCGAGCCTGCTCCAGGAGCCGCAGGGCCCGGGCCACGCTGCCGCTGGGGCTGGCGGCCGGGCCCTCCAGCGCCAGCGTCGCCAGCGCCCCGCTCTGTTCGGGGCAGGCCAGGCTGTAGGGGAGGGCCTGGCCGAGCTCCCCGGCCAGCGTGGTCCCGGCCGGCCGGCAGAGCAGCAAGGTGCCGGACGTGCCGTCGAGGGAAAGGGCAGCAACCCGCCGGCGTTTTTCTTCCGGCAGCCGCCGCACCAACGCCACCAAACCCTCCCGCCAGCTGGTGGGATCTGGGAAGGGGCCGGGGTAGGGGGAGGCGTGCTCCTCAACGGTCGGCTCGGGGGAGCCGGGGGCCAGCCAGGCCAGTCGCAGGCCACTGCTGCCGAGATCGACACCGAGAACGGCGTCCGGCTCGGCAGCATCAGGGCCGAAGGGCGGGGCCGGGCTCAGGCGGGGCTGGCGGCGGTGGTGCGGCCCGCGGTGGCCTGCTTGAGGGTCGCGGCGATGGCGTCGACCTGCTCCCAGGGGAGTTGCAGATCGTTGCGGCCGAAGTGGCCATAGGCGGCCACGTCCTGGTAGAAGCGCCCGCCGCGTTGCTGGGGCAGCTGACGCAGGGCAAAGATTTCGATGATCGCGCCGGGCCGTAGATCGAAATGCTCCTGCACCAGGGCGGTGAGGTCTTCGTTGCTCAGGGAGCCGGTGCCGAAGCTCTCCACGAGGATGCTCACTGGACGGGCCACGCCGATGGCGTAGCTCAGCTGCACCTCGGCCTTGCGGGCCAGGCCGGCGGCCACCAGGGCCTTGGCCACGTAGCGGGCGGCGTAGGCGGCGGAGCGATCCACCTTGGTGGGGTCTTTGCCAGAGAAGGCGCCACCACCGTGGCGGGCGTAGCCGCCGTAGGTGTCGACGATGATCTTGCGGCCGGTGAGACCGGCGTCGCCCTGGGGTCCGCCGACCACGAATTTGCCGGTGGGATTCACCAGGAAGCGGGTGCCCTCTTCGCTGGGTTGGAGGGTGAGGTCAGCGGTGGCGGGCAGCACCACATGGGTCCAGAGATCGGCGCGGATGCGCTCTCGCAGGGCCTTCTCCTCGCTGATGCCGTCGATTTCGGCGGTGTGTTGCGTGGAGATCAGGATCGTGTCGATCGCGACCGGTTGGTCGTTTTCGTAAACCACGCTCACCTGGGTCTTGCCGTCGGGCAGCAGGTAGCCGAGGGTGCCCTCGTGGCGCACCTGGGCGAGGCGACGGGCGAGGCGGTGGGCCAGGCTGATGGGCAGGGGCATCAGCTCGGGCGTTTCGTCGCAGGCGTACCCGAACATGATGCCCTGGTCGCCTGCGCCCACCTTGTCGAGGGGATCGCCGGCGTGGTCATCGGCCTCATTCACCCCCTGGGCGATATCGGGGGATTGCTGGTCGAGGGCGACGAGCACGGCGCAGCTGTTGGCGTCAAAACCACCGGCGCGGGCGCCGCTGTAGCCGATCTTCTCGATCACCCCGCGCACCAGGCTGTTGAAGTCAACCCGGGCATTGGTGGTGATCTCGCCGGTGATCAGGCACAGCCCGGTGTTCACCACGGTTTCGCAGGCCACCCGACTGGCAGGGTCCTGGCTCAGCACCGCATCGAGCACGGCGTCGCTGACCTGATCGCAGATTTTGTCGGGATGGCCCTCTGTGACGGATTCCGAGGTGAAGACGTAACGGCTCATGCCCTGGGGCGGCGAGAAGAAGTGGCGAGCTTATGGCGTGGCCGTTTCCCCCCCGGGTGGCCGTGGACACCCAGAGGGGCGGCAAGGCATCGGTACCTTGCGCTCAGGCAGGGTCGGGCGTGGGGCCTGCCGCCACCTGCAGCTCGCTCCAGTGGCATAGGCGAGGCCCGTCTACGCGCAAACGGGGCGGCTCCCGCCAGCCCCCCCGGTAGCCGAGCACCACGGGCACACCCGCTGCGAGGGCCATGCGCAGATCACTGTCGGCATCCCCCACCAGGGCGCAGCGGCTGGGCTCCACGCCCAACTCGGCGCAGAGGGCGTGCACGGCACGGGGGTCCGGTTTGGCGGGCCGGTGATCGGCGCTCCAGAGGCCCTGAAATCGATCCTGGAGACCATGGGCTGCCAGGAAGGCCCGGATGCCAGCCTCGTGGTCGTTGCTGATCACGGCGCAACCGATGCCGGCCTGCCGCAGCGAGGCCAGCAGGGAAGCCAACCCCAGCGTCGGTTGGGGACGGTGGCCTACCCCCTGGCCATGGAGGTCATCGGTGAGGGCAAACACCTGCTCACTGACCGCAAGGGCATCGGGCCAACCCAGCCCCACCTGGGTGAGGACAGTGGCGGTGGCGATGAGGTTGTGGTCGCGGCTGGCCACCGCCGTAATGCCGGCCGGATCGATGCGGCCCGCGCGCATGCCGTAGGCCCGGCTGAGCAGCTCCTGGAGGTCCTGGGTCCACCGGGGCGCCTCCCCCGGGTTCTGGGGCCCAAGCTTCTGGGCCTCCAGGTGCGGGCTGCACAGGCGCAGGCAGGTGCGAATCCGCTCCTGGGCCAGCCCTTCGAGCATCGGCTCGCTGTGGCTCATGGTGCCGTCCTTGTCGAAAAGCACAGCTTCGATCTCCCAGCCTGGGGAGCCCAGGGGAACTCCCTGCAGCAACAAGTGTGCCATTGACGGAGGCGGCCGGAGGGTGCCGGCCGCGTCGGTGGATCAGTCGAGGGTGACGCCCATCGGCTCGCCGTCTTCCGCCTGCTCCAGCAGCATCTGCTTGTAGCGGGCTGCCATCTCTTCGGCCTTGTCGAACACCTTCTGGGGGTCGGTGAGCATGTCGCCGGGCTCGGGCTCTAGGGCCTTGGTGGAGAGGGAGATGCGTCCGCGCTCGGCATCAAGGTCGATGATCATCACCTTCATCTGATCGTTGACGTTGAGCACCGTGTGCGGCGTTTCGATGTGCTCGTGGCTGATCTCGGAGATGTGCAGCAGGCCGCTGACACCACCAATGTCGATGAAGGCGCCGTAGGGCTTGATGCCCCGCACCGTGCCAAGCACCACTTCGCCCACCTCGAGACGGTTCATCTTCCGCTCCACTAGGGCGCGGCGATGGCTCAGCACCAGGCGGTTGCGCTCCTCGTCCACCTCCAGGAACTTGAGGGGGAGGAAATCGGCCACGAGCTCTTCCTTGGCCTTGCGGGTGCTGATGTGGCTGCCGGGGATGAAGCCCCGCAGGCCCTCCACCCGTACCAGGGCACCGCCGCGGTTGGTGGCGAACACCTCGCTGTAGATGGTGGCGTCTTCCTTCTGGAGCTGCCGCACCCGCTCCCAGGCTCGCTGGTACTCGATCCGCCGGATCGAGAGGGTGAGCTGGCCGTCTTCGTTTTCCTCGCTGAGGATGAAGAACTCGCGCACCTCGCCGGGCTCAAGCACGTCGGAGAGGTGCTCCACCCTGTTGATCGACACCTCCTGCAGGGGCATGAAGGCGGCGGTCTTGGCGCCGATGTCGATCATCGCCCCCTTGGGCTCCAGGGCGAACACGGTGCCGTTGACCACGTCGCCGGGCTTGAAGTTGTAGTCGTACTTGCTGAGCAGCGCGGCGAACTCATCGAGGGTGAAGCCCACCCCCTCGCTGTCGCGGCTGCCGGCCCCGCGGCTGCTCGACTCGTCGGCGCTGGGCACCTCCTCCGGGATGGACAGGTCGAGGTCCGCGGCGGCGTCAACGCCGGCCAGGGTTTCCACGGGAACCTCGACGGTGCCGAGTTCGGAAGAAGGGGTGACGGTCATGGAACAGGGGCGGGCTGCCGGAAGGCAGGACGAAGGGAAGCGACGTGCCTGCCCGCCTGCAGCGCACGCCCGATCGCACACTCTATCAATGGGCCTCCAAGCCCTGAAGCCGTGGGTCGCAACGCCAGCGACTCCGTTGCCTTCGGCCTTGCTGGCTGGATCAGCCCACCACGGCCAGCCGGTCGCTCTTGCGCCCAGCGGGGCGTCCTCTGCTGTCCCCCAGGCCCTCCAGGGTGGCCACAAAATCGCTGACGCTGCGGAACTGCCGATAAACGGAGGCAAAGCGCACGTAGGCCACCTCGCTCATGCCGCGTAACCGTTCAAGCACCAGCTCGCCGATCTCGTTGCTGCTCACCTCGCGGCCGTTGCGCTGCTGCAGGGCTAGCTCGATGTCGTCGACCACGGTTTCCAGCAGGCTTGGCTCCAGCCCGGTTTTCTCGCAGGCCCGCAGCAGACCATGGAGCAGCTTGGAGCGGTTGAAGGTTTCTCGGTTGCCACTGCGCTTCACCACAGTGATCGGCACCGTTTCCACCCGTTCGTAGGTGGTGAAGCGAAAGTCACAGTTCAGGCACTCACGACGGCGCCTCACGCTGCGACCGCTGTCAGCAGCGCGGGATTCCAGCACCCGACTGTCGGTGTGTTGGCAGGAAGGGCATTGCATGCCCGCGATCCCCGGCGTGTTTCAAGAGTGTAAGCAGCAGAATCGGCATTGAGAAGGGTGCTGCGGCCGCCTGTTTCCAGATTCCGGCTCCCAACCATGGGAAGAGCGGCCTGGGAAGCGCAAGAAAAAAGCCCCCGCTGCGAGGGCGGGGGCGAAAAGGGGTTGAAAACCCGTGGCTCACTTGCCGATCTTCGGGGGATCGCGGAAGGCGATCGCGAAGAAAAGGGTGGAGATGGCCAGGGCCAGGATGAGGATGTAAGCGAAGCTCTCCATGGGGAGTTCTCGGGGGGGAGTGGCGGAATCGCCCTGCGGTCAGCGGAGCGGGGAGCCGGCCGGGGGCACGAAACCCTCGGGCAAGCGGCGGGTGGAGCGGTCGCCCAGTTTCTGGAAGAGACCGAACTCCACCTGCTCGCCCAGATCGGGATCGATGCCCGCGAACACGTCGCGGTAGAGGGTGCGGGCTCCGTGCCAGATGTGGCCGAAGAAGAACAGCAGGGCGAAGGTGGCGTGGCCGAAGGTGAACCAGCCACGGGGCGAGCTGCGGAAAACGCCGTCGGAATGGTAAGTCTCCCGGTCGAATTCAAAAGCTTCACCAAGCTGGGCTTTGCGGGCCAGGCGCTTGACGTCGGCTGGGTCAGAGAACGACTGGCCGTCCAGAGCACCGCCATAGACGGTGGCCGTAACCCCCTGCTGCTCGAAGGAGTACTTGGCCTCGGCGCGGCGGAAGGGGATGTCGGCCCGAACCACTCCGTTCTGATCCTGGAGGATCACCGGGAAGTTCTCGAAGAAGTTGGGGAGGCGGCGCACCTCGAGGGCATTGCCCTCCCGATCGGTGAAGCTGATGTGGCCGAGCCAGCCGGTGGGCAGGCCGTCGCCGTTCACCATTGGGCCCACCCGGAAGAGGCCACCTTTGGCGGGGCTGTTGCCCACGTAGTCGTAGAAGGCAAGCTTCTCAGGAACTTGGGCCCAGGCCTGGGTAAGGCTGGCGCCGTTGTCGAGGGCGGTTTGCACACGACGGTTGATTTCGGTCTTGAAGTAGCTCTGGTCCCACTGATAGCGGGTGGGGCCAAACAGCTCGACCGGGGTGGCGGCGCATCCGTACCACATGGTCCCTGCCACCACGAAGGCGGAGAAGAACACAGCGGCGATGGCTGAGGCGAGAACGGTTTCGATGTTGCCCATCCTCAAGGCCTTGTACAGGCGCTCCGGCGGGCGGGTGGTGATGTGGAAGATGCCGGCGATGATGCCCACAATGCCTGCGGCGATGTGGTGGGCAACGATGCCGCCGGGGTTGAAGGGGTTGAATCCCTCCGGCCCCCAGGCTGGCTGCACCTTCTCGATGTGTCCGGTGATGCCGTACGGGTCGGAGACCCACATGCCGGGGCCGAACACGCCGGTGAGGTGGAAGGCGCCGAAGCTGAAGCAGCCGAGGCCGGCGAGCAGCAGGTGGATACCGAAAATTTTGGGCAGGTCGAGGGCGGGCTCGCCGGTTCGGGGGTCCTGCCAGATCTCGAGATCCCAGTAGGTCCAGTGCCAGATGGCAGCCAGGAAGAGGAGGCCGCTGAAAATGATGTGGGCAGCGGCTACGCCTTCGAAGCTCCAGAAGCCGGGGTCAACCCCGGTTTCTCCGGTGATGCTCCAACCGCCCCAGCTGCCGGTGACACCGAGGCGGGCCATGAAGGGCATCACAAACATGCCCTGGCGCCACATCGGGTTGAGCACCGGGTCGGAGGGATCGAAGATGGCGAGCTCATAAAGCGCCATGGAGCCGGCCCAGCCGGCGACCAGAGCGGTGTGCATGAGGTGCACGGCCAGGAGTCGGCCAGGGTCGTTGATCACGACTGTGTGCACCCTGTACCAGGGCAATCCCATGGGGGGTCAGGTCTGGGTTGAGGTGACGATCGGCACGGCCGATCCGTTCGGCGATGGTAGAGGGTGCGGATGGCCGCACGGGGGCTGAGGTAACGGACCGCAACCGGCTGTCTCAGAATGGCCTCCCCCGCGCCTACTCCGCCCATGCCCGTCATCCGCTTCCTGCGCGAAGGCCGCGACGTGGAGTGCTACCCGGGAGAGAACCTCCGGGATGTGGCTCTGCGGGAGGGCATCGAGCTCTACGGGCTCAAGGGCAGGCTTGGCAACTGCGGGGGCTGCGGTCAGTGCATCACCTGTTTCGTGGATGTGGAGGGGGCCTCCCCCGCCGCCCTGAGCGCCCAGACGGCGGTGGAGGAGCAGAAGCTGCGCCGGCGCCCGCAGAGCTGGCGTCTGGCCTGCCAGACCCTTGTGGAGCAGTCGTTGGTGGTGCTGACACGCCCCCAAGTGGGGCTGGCGGACCGGGAGTCAGCCCTGGAGCGCGCCCTCGCCGAGCCCCTTCCCGCAGGACCCACCGCCTGGCCCGCGCCCCCCGCCGCCGAGGACCCCGATGAAGCGGCCCCGCCAACCGCAACGAGCGGTGAAGCCCCCGGCGGTGAGCCCGTTGGCGGGTGATACGTTCCAATCACCCACGATCCAGCCATGGAAACCAACGATCTCGGCTTCGTTGCCAGCCTCCTGTTCGTCCTGGTTCCGGCGGTGTTCCTGATCGTCCTTTACATCCAGACCAGCAGCCGCCAGGGGAGCTGACGTTTGTCCCCGGGCGGCTGCCGGGACGGCCCCACCCCTCAGCGCCTGCCTTCCGGTTCCCGTACCAGCAGCACCGGAGCCGGGGCATGCACCCGGATGTAGTCGCTCACCGAACTGCCCAGCAGACGGTCGAGATCCACCAGGGCACGGGCCACCAGCGGCCGACGGTCCTGGGAGGCGATCACCACCAGATCAGCCTTCAACTCGGCTGCCGTGTCACACACGGTGCGGCCAATTTCCCCTGTGCGGTGCATCGCCTGCATCGTGACCCCGTAGCCACGGGCTCGCTGCACGGCCTTCTCGAGCACCTCATCGGCTGGGCTTCGCCCCCCCCGTGAGGGGGTGATGTCCTGCCGGGTCACATGCACCCCGCACAACGTGCCACCAGGAATCCCGGCCACCAGCTCGCAGGCCAGCCGGATGGCGTCGTCGCCCACCCCGGTGCCATCGACGGTCACCATCACGCGGTTGATTGCCCGCACGTAGAGGTCATCCCGCACCAGCAGCATGGGCCGGGTGGACAGCTGGAAAACGTACTGACTGGCGCTGTTCGCCAGGATCGACTGCAGGCGCCCGAGGCCTCGGGACCCCATGACAATCAGATCGGCGTCGATTTCGTCGGCCACCTTCAGCACGGTCTGCTTGGTGTCCCCCTCGCGGATCAGAGCATTCACATCCCCGCTGCCCAGCCCCATGCGCCCAACGGCCGCCTGGATCAGCGCGGTGGCCTTCTCGCGGTGTTCCTGAAGATCCGCTCTCCCCTGCTCGGGCATCACGTGCAACAGGTTCAGCCGCGCCTGGCGGCAGGGAGGGATTTCGCGCAACATCCGCACCATCTCCTCCACATGACCGGTGCCGGAGTCGGCGATCAGAACGTTTCGGAACACGAGCATGAATGATTCTCAGGGGCAGCCTATGGCGATTCCGCCACCCCACTCCCGCACCTGGTGTCATCCGTGATGCAGCCCGCTCCCCCCGGTTCCCGTGCCTCCATGCCGGCAGGCTCGCCCTGGTGCCTGGAGCGCAGGGTCCTCCCCCAGCACACCGACCACGCCGGCGTGATGTGGCATGGGGCCTATCTGGCCTGGCTGGAGGAGGCCCGCGTGGAGGCCCTGGCGGCCGTGGGCCTTGCCTACAGCGATCTCTCGGCGCGCGGCCTTGAGTTGCCGGTGGTGTCCCTGGCGATCGACTACCGCCAGGCCCTGCTCCATGGGGAGGTGGTGCAACTTTGGAGTGAGGTGGGGGAGCGGCGGGGCGTGAAACTCCCCTGGTTCAGCCGTTTTGTGCGGGCCGATGGTCAGGTGGCGGCCGAAGCCCGCGTGGAGCTTGTCCTGGTGGACCTTTCCCAGGGCCCAGCCCGCCGCCGGCTGTTGCGCCAGCTGCCGGCTGACCTTCAGCTGGCGGTCCGGCGCTTGGTCGCCGGACCCTGACCCCGACCACCGGCCCTTTTGTAGTACATTTGTACTTTGTTTGAGGTGCTGGTGGTGCGGGGGGATGGTTCGCTCTGGGTTGTGGGAGCCGGTGGGGTGCCGTTGGCGCGCATCGGCTCCCCATGGAATCGGGAGCGCCGGCTCTGGTGGCTCCTCTGGAGTGGCTGTCCGGGAGTGGGCCCCGTGCGGCTGCGGGCCCTGGAGGCTCACTTCGGCAGTCTGGCCGCCGCCTGGAGCACCGCGCCCGAGGCCTGGGCTGCCGTTCCCGGCTGGGGGCACTCTCTGCGGTCCGCCGCCGCGGCCTTCCGCTCTCGCTGGGGGGATGACCCCTTGCCCCGTCTCGCGGCCCGGCTTCGCGGTGGCCGGGGTGTGCTGGTCCCTGGCGATGCCCGCTGGCCCCCGGCCATGGCGGGGCTCACCCGTCCGCCCCTGGCGCTCTGGTGGCGAGGGGATGGTTCTCTGTGGCCGCCGCTGGCCCACCGGGCAGCGGTGGCGGTGGTGGGCACCCGCAGGCCCTCCTCCCACGGCCTGGCCATGGCCCATCGTCTCGGCCAGGCCCTGGCCGGCGCGGGCTGGCCCGTGGTCAGCGGGTTGGCTGAGGGGATCGATGCGGAGGTGCACCGTGGTGCACTCGCCAGCGGCGGTGTCCCTGTTGGGGTGCTGGGCACGCCGCTGGAGCGGGTCTACCCGCGCCATCACGCCAGCCTGCAGGCCCAAGTGGGGCGCCATGGCTTGCTGGTCAGCGAACAGGCCCCGGGGTCCGCGGTGCTGCGCGGCCACTTCGCCAGCCGCAACCGGCTTCTGGTGGCCCTGGCACGGGCGGTGGTGGTGGTGGAGTGCCCGCGCGTCAGCGGTGCCCTCCATTCTGCCGATCTGGCCTGGAGCGAAGGGTTGCCCCTCTGGGTCGTCCCCGCGGACGCCGCCCGGATTTCCGCGGCCGGTAGCAATCGGCTGCTGGCCCGTGGGGCTACGCCGCTGCTGGATCCCGCCGATCTGCTGGCGCCGCTCGGGTCCGGTCCCCTGGCGGCGCGCCCTGGCTCCTCGCCCCCTGGCGTGGGGCATGGGCTGCGGCCCCCTCTCCAGGCTGCCGATTCCGCCTTGCTGGAGGCGGTGGGCGGAGGGGCGTCGCTCGAGCAGCTCGCCCTGGCCCTTGGCACGCCCCCTGGCCAGCTCGCCCCCCAGCTGCTGCAGCTCGAGCTGGCCGGTCTGCTCCGGGCCGAGCCCGGGCTGCGCTGGCGGCCTACGGCACCAGCTTCCTCGGCCCGTTCTTAAGGTGCTGCCATGGTGCCTCCCTCTGCCCCGTCGGCCGCACCGTCTCTGCCGGGCGCAGAGCGGATCGAGGGTCATGCGCTGCTCGCCTGGCGCCGCAGCCAGCTCGCCCGCGGTGGCCGCCCAGCGGATTTCGACTGGCTCCTGGATCTGGCCGGGGGCCTGAGCTGGGCAGAGCTCCAGAGGCTGCGCCTGGGTCCGGAGCGGGTTGTGGCGCTGCGGCTGGCTCGGCCTGGCCTGGAGGCTCTGTGGGCCCGTCACCTCACCAATCGGGAGCCCCTGCAGTACCTGGTGGGCCTCTGCCCATGGCGGGATCTCGACCTGCTGGTGGCCCCCGGGGTGCTCATCCCCCGGCAGGAAACCGAGCTCCTCATCGAGCACGCCTGCGCGGAGCCCGATGTGCCCACCCTCTGGGCCGACCTCGGCACCGGCTCCGGCTGTCTGGCGGTCGCTCTGGCCCGGGCTTTTCCCGCCGCCGCCGGCCTGGCGGTGGACGTCAGCCCAGCGGCCCTGGTGCAGGCAGCAGCCAATCTTGCCCACCATGGCTTGCGGGATCGGGTCGGTCTGCACTGCGGCAGTTGGTGGGATCCTTTACGCCCCTGGTGGGGGCAGATAAATCTGGCGGTAGCCAACCCTCCCTACATTCCCACCGCTCTCCTGGCGGGCCTCGATCCGCTGGTTCGCGACCACGAGCCCAGCCTGGCTCTTGATGGCGGAGAGGATGGTCTGGTGGCCATTCGGGCGGTGGTGGGCGGGGCCCTTTGCGCGCTCGCTCCTGGTGGCAGGTTGCTCCTGGAGCACCACCATGACCAGAGCGAAGCGGTGCTGAAGCTCCTCAGTCAAGCCGGTCTGCAGGAGATCCGCGTCCACCGCGACCTTGAAGGAATCGCCCGCTTCGCCAGTGCTCGCAGGGGTGAGGTAGTGCGGTGAGCCCCCCTTCCCGTTCCTGGGTCCTGGAGCCTGATGCCCTGGTCGCCCACCTGCGCAGCGGCGGTGCGGCCCTCTTCCCCACCGATACCCTTCCCGCGCTGGCGGCCCTCCCCGAGGCGGCTCAGGGTCTCTGGTCCCTCAAGGCGCGCCCCGCCCACAAGCCCCTGATCCTGATGGGCGCCGATCTGCTCCAAGTGCGCGATGCGCTGGGCCAGCCCTGGCCAGCTGCCTGGCTGGAGATGGCCGGTGCGGTCTGGCCCGGCGCCGTGACCCTGGTGCTCCCCCTGTCCGGGGCCATCGCAGAGAGCCTCCACCCCGGGGGAGCGACCCTGGGTCTGCGGGTTCCTGCCAGTGAACGGGCCCGCTCCCTGCTTCGGCGCACCGGCCCCCTGGCCACCACCAGCGCCAACCGCTCCGGGGAAGATCCCATCCGCGATCCCGCCGAGGCTGCTCGGATCTTCCCGGAGTTGCCCTGTCTGGGGCCCTTGCCCTGGCCTGCTGGTTCCGGCCAGGCCAGCACGGTGCTCGCATGGCACCCCGACCGGGAGGGATCCGCGGGCCAACCCTGGCAGGTGCTGCGCTCTGGTGCCACGATCCCGTCAACGGGAGTCTCCCCGGCATGATCGGCCTGACCCTGCTGCTGCTCAGCCTCCTCACGCTGTATCACTGGCTGCTGGAGCCGTTCGTGAGGATCGTTACCCCGCTGCTCAGCTTCACCTGGCTGGGCTGGGGGGGGCTGGCCGTGGCGCTCTGGCTGTTCGCGGGTGGTCGTCCCCGCCCCTGACCCATGCGCCCCCCCGTGTCAGCCCGGGCGGCGGCGGCTTGGCACCCCCTCGAGGTGATCAACGATGGCGGCAGCGATCGCGGGCTTCCCCTCCACGCGCTTCTCTCCGCCGTGGCTCACCAGCCAGGCAATCTGCTCCTGGCCCCGCACCTCCTCCCCCCGGTTGGCGACCACCAGCGTGGAACCCTCCAGGCGGGAGCGAGCCACTGCCAGCAGCTCAGATTCGCTGCACCCCTCCAGGTACTTGAAGCTCACAATCGGCAGCCCGGCGTCGACTGCCTGCACCGCGGCGATCACCTTGGCAGTCGGCTCGAGATCGAGCCGCACCAACGGCTGACCGCTCGGGATCTTGCCCGAGAGGGGGCGGCTGGGCCGGTAATCGGCTACTCCGGCGGAGAACACCCCCGCATCCATCCCGGAGCGCACCGCCGTGAGCACCGCCTCCCTGTAGGCGTCGTAGTCGTTCACAAGGGTGAAGGGCAGCCAGGGCGGCGGCGGCTGACTGCCTGCCCCCAGCAGGAAGCTCACTTCCGCCCCCCGCAGCACCAGCTCCTCGCTGATCGCCGCCGCCAGCCGCCCGCTAAAGCGATTGACGATCCGCCGCACCCCGTCGATCGCCACCGGCGTGGGCCCCCCAGTCACCAGCAGCCGGCGCCCGCCCAGGGCGCTGGTGCTCACCGCTCGGCAGACAGCGGCCACCAGCACCTCTGGGTCGGGCAGGTTGTGCTTGCCATAGGCATCGCGGGGCGGCACCAAGCGCACGCCCTGGGCCGCCAACTCCCGGCAGTTCCTCTCCAGCACCCCGTTGTGCAGCGAGCCATGCATGGTGGGGGCCAGCACGATTGCCGTGCGGCTTTGCGCGAGCCTGCCCAGCGCTGAGGCCAGGGCAGCAGTCACCACCGTGTCGGCGATCCCGTTCGCCAGCTTGCCGATGGTGTTGTAGGTGGCTGGCGCCAGCAACCAGGCATCGAAGGGATGGGCGTCGCTCAGATGTTCGGCCCGCCAGGTGAGTTGGCTCACCACCTCCCGGCAGGTGGCCCACTCCAGGGCCTGCCGGCCCACGTACAGAAGGGCCTCCTCGCTGCAGAAGGCCGTCACATCCGCGCCCCGGCGTCGCAGGGCCCGCGCCACGTCGGGGCTGCGCAGGGCCGCGATCCCGCCGCTCACCAGCAGGGCGATGCGCTTACCGCCCAGGTGGGCCGAGCGGAGCGGCACGTCATGGTCCCCGATCGCCTCGCTGCTGGGAGGGGCTCCGTCCCAGCCTTCGAAGCGAGACGCCGAGCGTGTCGGATTGCTCTTCACAGGGCGCATGCGAGGGCTCGGCCGGTGGGCCCGCGGGCCGCCCGACGGGAGGCGCCTGAGGGGCTGGCACTCCTATCCTGCCGGGCCACAGTCGACCCCCAGCTCGTTCCTCAGCCGCTCCCCTCGGTGGCGGCCGTCTCTCCACCGAGCTGATGGTCGAGCAGACGTCGCTGGTATTCCACCGTGAGGCTGCCCAGGTGCGCCTGGGCGGCCCCCCGCACCGAGGGATCGATCAAATCGAGGGCCCGCGCCGGCGGCACGCGCATGGCCAACACCATGGAGAGGGCGTCGAACAGGCGCACCTGATCCCCCTGCCAGCCGAGATAATCGGCGGCCATGGTGGCCAGATCCTCCTCCGTGGCCTGGCTCCGCTCCACCTGTTGCCGCAGATCCTGCAACTGCGTGAAGCGTGCGGAGGCCACCAGGGCGTGGGCGGCTCCCAGGGCCGCCAGGGCGTCGGCCGCCTCCCGCCGCAGCACCGTGAGATCGCGGCCCCGCACAGCCTGCTCCACCGAGAGCGGTTCCCTGAGCCCAGGCAGCTGGCGGGTTGGGGCTGAGGGTGCCAGCAGCGGGTTGCGGGGTGCCCGGGGCCGGTTGAGATCCGGCACCGCGCGGGCCACAGGCGCCGACGACTGGGGCGTGGTGAGCGTGGGGGGCGGGGGGCCCGGGGCGAGGGCTTCGCCCCAACGGAGCAGTCGCCGCCCCAGGCGCACCCGCCAGCGACGCACCAGCGATCGGTTTGCCTGCGATTGTTGCTTGGCTCCCATCGGCAAGCTTCTCCCACTCGGTTCTCCACTCTGCGCCCGACCCTGGCTGGGGCGAGAGGGGAAACCCGCCCGATTCCGCAGTCCCCTGCGGGCTGCCTCAGCGCGATTCCCCCCCGTCGGCCTCGCTGTCGTCCCCATCGAGATCCTCGTCCGCCAGGCTGCGTTGCAGATCCACCACCACCTCCCGAAAGGTGCCCTGGCTGGTGACCGGCGTTCCGCACAGGCCCCCCTCCCGGTCGCGGAACACGGCCCAGGTGGTGCCCTCCTCGAGCCCGAAGCACAGCTCCCCCATCAGGATTCCCTCGCCGCGGCTGGTGCCCAGAAGCTGGTGGCAGAACGCGGCCATCAGTTGCTGCTCGGCGATGTGGATGCAGCCCCACTCCCCGTCCGTTTCTTCGTCCAACGGCCGCACCTGGCCATCGGTGTCGGAGAAGAACAGCAGATTGGGCCGTGCGCCGCTGGCTTCGATCCCCCGCTCCCGCACCGAAAGGTACGGCCCGCCATCCTCCAGCCAGGCGGGCACGATCGATTCGTCGAACAGCTGCCGCACGATCGGACAGTGCTCGGTATCACAGGTGACGGCGTCCTGCCCCCCTTCGGGATTGTGGGTGGTGAGTTGGAAGGATTGCCCCTGCGACAGCGCCAGAAGGATGAACTGGGCCTTGCCGCGATCGCTCATGCTGAAGAAATCCAAGCCCGCCGCGCTGGCCACTCCCCCCAGCCTGCCTCTACGACCGCCCCCTGTCATGCCCCACGGGCGTGAAGAAGCAAGCGCACGATCTGGCCAGTCTCAAGCCGGCTAACGGATTTGAACCGATGGCCTTCGCTTTACAAAAGCGCTGCTCTACCACTGAGCTAAGCCGGCGTGAGGGGGAGCCTACAGGAATCGTCCCCGTGTTCCAGCGCCCAGAGCAGCAGCTGGGTGCGGCTGTGGCAGCCCGTTTTCTCCAGCAGGCTCGACACGTGGCTTTCGACCGTGCGCGGACTCAGCCGCAGTCTGTCCGCAATCGCCCTGTTGCTGTCCCCACGGCAGAGCACCCGCAGCACCCGTTTCTCGGCTGGGGTGATCCGGGCCAGCCGGGCGGGCCGCCAGCTGGGCAGCGATTGATCGTGCAAATGGGCCATCAGCGGGGAAAAGGAGACACCCCAAGCATTCCCGCGGGCTGCCATCCCTCAGGGATCTGCCTGCTCCTCGCCCCCCTCCGCCGCCGCATCCCCCTCCTCAAGCGCGCTCCCTGCGGTTGTGACCACGGTTTCTGAGCCGTCTCCAGAGTCCTGGCCCTGGCCGTCCGGCGGGGCAGGAATGGCGGCCGCCGGCTCTTCATCGGCAGCGGTGGCGTCTGCGGACCCTGGCTCCGGAGGGCCGCTTCCCTCGTTGGGTGTCCCCCCATCGGGGCGGGGGAGGGGCACCGGCCGGGCCCGGCGGATCGGCAGATTGGCCAGAAGGGCGGTCACCCGGTCCTCCGTCTCCAGGCTCACGTCGCAGGACTCGATGTCGATCTCCACGTAGCGCTGCACCACCTCGAGAATCTCGCGGCGCATCTGCTCCAGCAGTTCGGGATTGAGGTCGCTGCGGTCGTGGGCCAGCACGAGCTGGAGCCGCTCCCGGGCCATGGTGCCGCTGGGTTTCTCGCGACCGAGGAGGCGATTGAGAAAGTCGATCAGGGTCATCGCCTCAGAACAGTCCGGTGGTCTGGCGCAGCTTGTTCAGCAAGCGAGCCCGCAGGCCGCGGCGCTCCTTGGTGGGATCGATCAGGGGCACGCTTTCGCCGGCGAGCCGTCGGGCGATGTTGCGATAACCCCTGGCCGCCGGCGTGGAACTATCCCCCAGCGTGAGGGGCTCCCCCCGGTTGGTGGACACGATCACCTTTTGGTCCTCCAGCACAAGCCCGAGCAGGGGCAGGGCGAGCATGTCGCTGATCTCATCCACTGAAAGCATCTCCTGATCGGCCATCATCTGGGGCCGCACCCGGTTGAGGATGAGCTGCACCGGCGCGATTTCCATGCTGTGGAGCAGGCCGATCACCCGGTCGGCGTCCCGCACCGCGGACACCTCTGGATTGGTTACCACGATCGCTTCGCGGGCGGCGGCGGCGGCGTTGCGGAACCCCTGCTCAACCCCAGCCGGCGCATCGATCAGCACATAGTCGAACCGTTCGGCCAGCTGGCCGGCGATTTTCTGCATGTCCTCCGGCGTCAGCCACTCGAGCATGCGCGGGTTGCCCGCGGGCAGCAGGGAGAGGTTGGGCTCCTGTTTGTGGCGCACGAGCGCCTGCTCCAGCCGGCAGCTCTCGGCGAGAACCTCCTGGGCCGTGTAGACGATCCGGTTCTCCAGGCCCAGCAGCAGGTCGAGGTTGCGCAGGCCGAAGTCGGCATCGAGCACGGCCACCGTATGGCCCTGGCGTGCCAGGGCGATGCCGAGATTGGCCGTGAGGGTGGTCTTGCCGACCCCCCCCTTGCCGGAGCAAATCAGAATGGTGCGGGCGGAGGTGGACGTCACGGATCCCCAGGGCGTCGAGGCAGGTTAAGGCCGACCGGAGGGTCTTCCTCCCCCCCCTTGCCCCAGGTCCGGCCAAAACGGTTCGGCAGCTTCGATGCGGATTTCCCCGTCCACCAGCCGCGCCTGCTCCGCCAGCCCCGGTGCCGGGGCCTCTTCCGGGCCACGGGCCACGGCATCGGCGATGCGCAACTGGAGGGGCCGCAGTTGGAGGGCCACGATGCGGGCCTGCCGGTCGCCGTGGCAGCCGGCGTGGGCTATCCCCCGCAGTCGCCCCCAAACCAGGATGTCGCCGGTGGCGCTGAGGCGGGCCCCCGCGTTGAGATCCCCCAGCAGCAGCACCGAGCCCTCCTCCTGGCGATGGTCACCCGCCCGGAGAGTGCCGCGATGGAGGCGAAGCTCCCCTGCCCCGATCCCTGGGGAATCCCTTGCCTCCTGGTCCGGGGGGGCAGCGGGTACGGGAGCCTCAGCCGAGAAGCCCAGGGCCGCTGCGGCCACGAGCGTTTCCGGCCGCTCACTGCGCACTGCCGTCAGCCGTAGCCCGCGGCCCTTCAGGAGATCCTTCAGGGACCGAAGCTCCGGCAGAGGCAACGACCAGTCGGCGGCCAGCAGGGTCAGCTCCCCGCGGAGATGGCTGGAGCCGAGCGCCTGACGCGCCTCCTCCGATGCACTGGCCGCTCCCGCCATGGGCGGCAGGCGGAGCACATGCGGAAGACGGGGATCCGAGGCCGGCAGCAGATCGGCGACCATCGCTGGGGACGGGAAGTTGGGGGCAAGCTAGGGGTCTGTGTTGGTTGCGCCTGCCCCCGGCCACCAGTCGGCCAGGAGGGCGCGCAGGGCGACGCTGGCCTCAGGTGGATGGATGAGCCAGGCGATCTCCTGACGGCGGCTGAGGCTGTGGACGAGGGGGGAGCGCTGCTCCAGCGCTTGCAGCCGCTGCCCATCCCAGAGCCGCAGCCCCCCGTGGTAGGCGTCGTAGCCCAGGTTCTGGCGTTGTTGCAGCCCGCAACAGCTCTCGGGGGCCAGGCCGGCCATTCGGCTGAGGCGCTGCGCTTCGGCCAGCAGCTCCAGCCGGCGGGCGGAATCCAGTTCGCTCACGTCGGTGGCGCGCAGCAGGCGGCGATCCAGGAGCCTGCGGCAGGGATCCGCCAGTTCCTCAGGCCCTTCCTCCCGCCAGCGAAGCAGGTGGTAGCCACTCCGCAGGTCGTCGTTCGCCAGGAAGGTGGCGATGTCGAGCTGGTCCGGCTGCCAGAGCCAGCGGGCCATGGTGTCGTCGGCCCACACCGTTTCCGGCCCCAGCCGGCGGGCCACGGCCACCGCCCGGCGCAGCAGCCAGGTGCTCACCACGTTGAGTCGGTGGTTGTAGACGGTGCGATACATCAGCTGACGCACCACCAGGTAGTGCTCCACGGCCATCAGCCCCTTGGGGTGCAAGGCCAGTGAGCCATCGGGACCCAGGGTGAGGGCGGCCAGGATCCTCTCGAGATCGAGCTGGCCATAGCTGGTACCGGTGCTGTGGCTGTCCCGCACCAGGTAGTCGAGCCGGTCGCAGTCCAGCTGGCTGCTCACCAGGGCCTTCACCGCCCCCACCGGGTGCCGGCCCAGGGCCAGCAGGTCCGCCACCTCGTCCGCCAGGCCGCTCTGGCGGGCCTCCAGGGTCCCGCGCAGGTCGGGATGCTCCCGGATCAGGCGACCGGACCAGGCCTCATGGCGAAGGCCATACATTTCTTCACCGGAATGGCTGAAGGGGGCATGCCCCACGTCGTGGAGCAGGGCGGCGGCGTAGAGCGCCGGCCGTTGGCTGGCCAGGGTGGGGTCGAGCCGTTCGAGATGCCCCAGGGCCAGTCGGGCCAGGTGCAGCACCCCCAGCGAGTGGGTGAACCGGCTGGATTCGGCCCCCTGGAATGTGAGAAAGGCGGTGCCCAGCTGGCGGATCCGCCGCAGCCTCTGGAACGGGGCGGTATCGATCAGGTCGATGGCCATCGCCTCAGCGGGATCATCCCGATCGAGGCGAATGGCTCCGTGCAGCGGGTCGTGGTAGGTGCGGTGGCTCATCGGGAGCCACCGCTTTCGATCTGGGCCGCCAGCTCCCGTTCCGCCTCCTTGAGCCAGGCGTCGTCACCGCCTCCTGGGTTGAGGGGTTCCTCTATGGCGAAGGCGCGATCGGGTTCGATGCCCACCGCCTGGATGTCGCGGCCGCTGGGGGTGAGGTAGCGGGCCACGGTCACCGCCAGGCCGCTGCCATCCCCCAGGGGGATGAGGGTCTGGATGAGTCCCTTGCCGAAGGTGCGGCCGCCCACCAGGCGCGAGCGGCCGGCATCCTGGAGCGCTCCGGCGAGGATTTCGCTGGCGCTGGCGGTGCCGCTGTTCACCAGGGTGAGGAGCGGGCCGTCCCAGAGGGTGTCCGGTCCGGCCTGCTGGCTGGCGGCGAGGCCCCCGCGGTCGCGGGTCTCCACGATCGGCTCACCGTCGAGAAGCCCATTGGCCACCGCCAGCCCGGCGCTCACCAGGCCGCCGGAGTTGTTGCGCAGGTCGAGCAGCACCCCGTCCACCCCGTCCCGGTGGAAGCCCTCCAGGGCTTCCCGCACCTGGCCCGGCACGGGTTCGCTGAATTGGGTGATGCGGAGTACCCCGATCCGGTGGCCATCGATGCGGTGGCTGGCGACCCGCACGGGCCGGAGGTCTACATCCTTGCGCTCGAGCAGCAGGTCCCGCTCGCGGCCGCTGGGGGGCTTCAGCCGCACCAGTACGTCACTGCCCGCTGGACCACGGAGCCCGGCGGCGGTTCCCTCGAGGCCCAGCGAGGCCACGGGGCGACCGTCCACCGCGAGCAGTTCGCTGCCGGAGACGATGCCAGCGGCGGCGGCGGGGGAGCCGTCCAGCGGGGCGATCACCACAATGCTCTGCCCCCCCCCGCCCGACCCTTCCCGCAGGGCGAGCTGCAGCCCCACCCCGCTCACCCTGCCGCGGGTATTGGATTGCAGCCCCGCGAATTCGGCCGGACGCAGCATGCGGGTGTAGGGATCACCGATTGGCGCCAGGAGGGCTTCGATCGCATCCCAGGCCTGAACGGAGGTGTTGATCGGCCGCTCCAGGGTCCTCTGACGCCGTTGCCGCCAGCCGATGGCCTCCAGCCGCTCCGGGTCCACGTAGCTCTGATTCACCAGCCGCCAGGCCTCCACCACCAGTTGCTGGGCATCGCTGAGGGCCAGGACCGCTGGAGCCAGCACCCGTGTCGCTCCAGGCAGGGGGGGCAGCGGCAGGGGAAGCAGCAGGCCCGCCAGCAGCACTGTGATCAGGAGGCGACGGCCCAGAAGGGCAAGGCCGGAGGTGGGAGCGGCTGTTTCAAAGGGTTGAGGGCCTTTGGCACGGGTGGGCAGAACGCTCACAGGGGGGTCAGGACGGTCGGTAGACTCTCGCAACCAAAGCCGCCCGCTGCATGGCGAACTCCTCCCCGGCCGCTCCCGACGCCAAAGCGAACCCCGTTTACGACTGGTTTAACGAGCGTCTCGAGATCCAGGCGATCGCCGACGACATCTCGGCCAAGTACGTGCCACCGCACGTAAACATTTTTTACTGCCTCGGCGGCATCACCCTTGTGTGCTTCCTGATCCAGTTCGCCACTGGGTTCGCGATGACCTTCTACTACAAGCCCACAGTGGTAGAGGCCTATGCCTCCGTTCAGTACCTGATGACTGACGTCAGCTTCGGCTGGCTCATTCGCTCCGTGCATCGCTGGAGCGCCAGCATGATGGTGCTGATGCTCATTCTTCACGTGTTCCGCGTGTACCTCACGGGCGGTTTCAAGCGACCCCGGGAGCTCACCTGGGTGGTTGGAGTCGTGATGGCGGTCATCACGGTCTCCTTCGGAGTCACGGGTTACTCCCTCCCCTGGGACCAAGTCGGTTACTGGGCCGTCAAAATTGTCAGCGGTGTCCCTGCTGCGGTCCCCGTGGTTGGCAATTTCATGGTGGAGCTCCTTCGCGGTGGTGAAAGCGTCGGTCAAGCCACCCTCACGCGCTTCTACAGCCTTCACACCTTTGTTCTTCCCTGGCTGCTTGCCGTCTTCATGCTCATGCACTTCCTGATGATCCGGAAGCAGGGCATCTCCGGTCCCCTTTGACGGTCAACCCTCCGATCCTTCCCTACCCTTTCTTGCACAGGCCCTTCCCGCCGCTCCTCTCCCCATGCACATCCTCAAGAAGCCAGACCTCTCTGATCCCAAGCTGCGGGCCAAGCTGGCCAAGGGCATGGGCCATAACTACTACGGGGAGCCGGCCTGGCCCAACGATCTCCTCTACATCTTTCCAGTCGTCATCCTTGGCACCATTGCCTGCGTTGTCGGCCTGGCTGTGATGGACCCTGCCATGTTGGCGGACAAGGCTGATCCCTTTGCCACGCCTCTCGAGATCCTGCCTGAGTGGTATCTCTATCCTGTCTTCCAAATTCTGCGGGTGGTGCCCAATAAGCTCCTCGGCATCGCTCTTCAAACGATGATCCCCTTGGGCTTGATGCTCATCCCCTTCATCGAGAGCTTCAACAAATTCCAGAATCCCTTCCGGCGACCTGTGGCGATGGCGGCTTTCCTCTTCGGAACCGTCTTCACCATCTATCTGGGCATAGGGGCTGCTCTCCCGATCGATAAGTCCCTCACCCTGGGTCTTTTCTGATTCGTTTTATCCAGCTTGCTTTTGGCCCCAGTTTCTGCTGGTGCCTGCACCCCCTAGAGCTGCAGCGCAAGCTGCGGCTTTTTTGTTGACGGGGCCTGATCCGCTCCGGGTCTCGGGCGATGCATTTCCCCTCCTGCCCCTCAGCCAACCGCTCTCCGGGGAGGGGATCCCCTCCCCGTGGCTGATGCACGGGAACAGCCCCAGAGAAGCCACATGGACCTAGGCCTGATGCCCCTCCTGGATCGCCCTGAGCGCCAGGAGGGATGGGGGCAGGAGGAGATCGGGAAGCCAAGTACACCGCGCAGAAGCCAGGGTGCTTGACGGACCCCGGGAGCCTGGTGCTATGGTTATGGACTGCGCGGCCGAGAGGCAGCGCGGCCCTGTCGAAGGACGGGGTGAACCGGTCAGCCTGCTAGGTTGACTGGGCTTGCGAGAGAAGCCGAGGAGGCTTTTTGAGCGGGTGCCTACCAGCCGAAGCGACCGAGGGTCCGACGGTGATGTAGGTTTCAGAGGTCGCCGCGAGGCGATGGCCGAGCGAGCCCGCGAGGGGGAGCCGGCAGCACCTGGAC
>CAIVPT010000124.1 GCA_903907855.1 uncultured Synechococcaceae cyanobacterium
GATCCCTCGGTGTATCTGCCTCTGGCGGTGGGCGCCAGCTACAGCCAGGCCCGCAGCTTTTCCCTGCCGGGTTCGGGGTTTGCAGGGAGCAATTACCTGATCTTCCGCGCTAATCCCTATGGCCAGCAGCCGGAGATTGGCGCAGCCAACAACGATTTTGTGCTGTCGATTGATATTGATCCCAATGGGCCCGATCTGCAACCTGTGGCGTTGACGGCCCCCAGTCAGGCACGCGTGGGTGCCCTGCTGAACCTGGCCTGGACCGTGAATAACCGCGGTGCCGCCGCCACGGATCGCAGCTGGTTGGACCAGCTTTATCTGTCCGCCGATACGGTCCTCGATGCGTCGGATCTCATAGTGGCGAGCTACTACCGCTACCCCCCGGATCCGCTTGCGGCTGGAGACACCTACACCTATTCCGAGACAGTCTCGCTGCCGAAGGGAAACTTTGATGGCCCTGGCTACCTGATTCTCGCGGCCAACGCCCATGCGGAGCAACCGGAAACGGATAGCACAAACAACCGGATGGTGGTGGCGATCGACATCGATCCCGCCGGACCCGATCTGGTGCTGGAGTCGGCGATTGCGCCAGCGAGCGCCAGCGTGGGCGGCTTGGTGTCCCTCAGTTGGAAGGTGGTGAATGCGGGTGTGGCTTCAGCCGAGACCAATTGGGTCGATGATGTTTACCTCTCGGAGGACGACAAATTCGATTGGACAGATCGCTATCTGATCGCCCAGAGCATCAATGAGCAGACCCCGTTGGCGCCCGGCGATCACTATGTGATGGAGCGATCGGTGGCCATCCCCCGCGTTGCGACAGCCGGCCCCTATTTCCTGCTATTTCGCACCAACAACCGCCAGGATCAGGGCGAAACGAGTCTGGCGAACAACATGCTCGCCAAGCCGATCACGATCGATTTCAACAGCCCTGATCTGCAGGTTCTCTCCGCCCTAGGCCCCGAGCAGGCCGAGGTGGGCAGCACGATCGATGTGGGCTGGACCGTGCTCAATGGCGGCGACGCACCAGCGCTGGGCAATTTCTGGTACGACTGGATCGACACCGTGGTTCTCTCCGCCGATCCCATCTACGACGCGGGCGACAAGCAGCTAGTCAGCGTGTCGATCTCTGACCAGGCCCCCCTGGCGGCTGGGCAGTCGTACAGCCAAACGCAGCAGCTCACTTTGCCGGAGGATGTGGTGGGCTCCCAGTACCTGGTGTTTCACACCAATGCCTACAACCAGCAGGTGGAGCTGAATGAGGCCAATAACGACCGCGCCATCCCGATCATCATCAGCGGCCAGCCCACCATTACCCTCACCCACTTCGCCAACAACTTCTTCCTGGAGGCGGGGCCAACATTCACGGCATCAGCCCTCCTGAATCAGAAGGGTGATGAAAAGGCCCTCAAGGCGCGAGCCGTGGAGGCCTGCACCATCGACATGGGAGGCCCCCAGAGCACGCTCGATAACACGGTGCGGATCCACGGGGAGGTGAGCAGCAGTGGCGCTCCTGCCGATGTGGTGGGCCTCAGCAACAGCACCCTGCGGCTGCGCGATGGCAAGGACGATCTGGTGGTTGATGCCTTGCTGCAGGGCCCCGGCGCCGGTGAATCGGTGGCGGTGCGCAACAGCTTGCTCAGCGGCAACCGGGGCGATGACGTGATCACCCTGGTGGGTGATGTGTGGGGAGAGCGGGCGCTGGTGTTCGGCGGCGCCGGCAACGACACGATCACCGGCTACGGCATCGGCCGCGATTCCTTCATCCAGGCCGGTGCCGGCGACGACGTGGTGAGTGTGGGACAGATGGAGAGCACCCC
>CAIVPT010000125.1 GCA_903907855.1 uncultured Synechococcaceae cyanobacterium
CCTCCTCGATTTGATCCAAACCAGGGCCACCACCGCCCAGGCCGCCTGAAGGTCGCTGCCGAGAGATCGCGCCCCACGCCCTCGCCACGCCCTCGCCCTCGAGGCCGTTCTCGTTGGTCAAGGTGCATCGTGGAAGGAGCCCCGACCCGGATTCAGCGGTACTCGATCAGCTCCGAGGGGGCGTAGCGCACCTTGGCAAGGCCGGCGTATTTGTCGGTGGCGTCGCGATAGCCGGCGGCGCACACCACACTGCTGCGATAGGAGCTGCCCTCCAGGCCCAGGATTCGGTCGTAATCGGGCGGTGAAAAGCCCTCGATCGGGCAGGTGTCGACCCCCAGGAGCGCTGCGGCGGTCATGAAGGTTCCCAGGGCGATGTACACCTGATTGGAGGCCCAACGCTCGATCTGCTGGCTGCGGGGTCCATCGAGTAAATCCTTCTGCATCAAGTCCCGGTAGAACCCCAGCTGCTCGGCCGGCACACCCCGCACCCCACTGATGGCGTGGATCAGCTGATCGAGGTCGGACGCTGTGATCTCGCGCTTCGCCAGGAACACCACCAGGTGGGAAGCATCGGTGATCTGGCTCTGGTTCCAGGAGTGGGGGCGCAGCTCCGCGCGCAGGGCGCCATCGCCGATCACCAGAAACTTCCAGGGCTGCAGCCCGTAGCTCGATGGGCTCATCACCAGGCTGTTCTCCAGCGCCGCCCAGGTGGTGGGCTCGATCTGGCGCGCAGCATCAAACGCCTTCACCGCATAACGCCAGTTCAGGGCCGCCTCCAGGGAGCCTGGGGCGAGGGGGGTCAGCGCGATCTGGTTCGGCGTGGCGGCCATGCACAACGGAGGGCGGAAAGCGCATTGTTGATGCAGGGCAGCGATGGGCGCAAGCCCTGGGGGCTCTGGTGGTCCCGAACAGCCCTCGCCTGCCGTTGGCGGGCGGTTGCTGCCGCCGGCGGCTCCGGAAGCCTGAGGCGGGAGGCCGACCAGCACCTGGTGGTGAGGCCCGAATCCATCGGTTCGGCTCTCCCCTGTCAGGCTCTGTTTCTCCGCGGCGAGAGTGTGCGAACGGGGGGCGAAAGGGCTGATCCCTCCCCTATCCCTCCCCCTGCCCCCACCCCAGCGTTGAGCTTCTCCACCCCGACCGCCAGGCCTCCACTCGTGCTGGTGCACGGCCTGCTGGATACCCCGGCGGTGTTCGACGGGCTCCAGCGTGAACTCGGCGGCGCCAGCCAGCCGCTGCTGATCCCCCACCTGCCGCTGCGGCTCGGCCGCACCTCGGTCCTGGAGGCAGCCGAACTGCTGGGCAGCCACATCGAGGCGGCCTTCGGCCTGGAGGAGCCCCTCGATCTGCTCGGCTTCTCGATCGGTGGAGTGATCGCCCGCTGCTGGATCCAACTGCTCGGCGGTCATGCCCGCACCCGCCGTTTCCTCAGTGTTGGCAGCCCCCAGCAGGGCACCCTCACCGCCCTGCCCTGGCCGGGCCGGATCTTCCGCGGCATCGCCGATCTGCGCTGGGGCAGCCCCCTGCTGGAGCGGCTCAACGGCGATCTCGATCGCTTGCGGCGGATCGAGTGTCACAGCTTCTATTCCGCCCTCGACCTGGCCGTGCTGCCGGGCTGGGGCGCCGTGCTGCCGGTGGGGAGCCGCACGCTGCTGCCGGTTCTCACCCATCCCCAGCTGCTGCGCGACCGGGCCGCGCTGGTCCCTCTGGCCCGTGAACTGCTGCGCGGCTGATCCTCACCGAATGTCGTGAACTGGGCTGCAGTGTTGCCTCAGGCGTTGGCGATCACCGCGGCCTGCAGCTCCAGGCTCACCGCCTGGCCGGGATCCTCCGCATGGCGGGCCACCACCAGCCGGTGCGCCCCCGCCTCCAGCACGAAGGCGTCGCGCTCCGGATCGAAGCAGGCCAGCCGGCGCAGCGGAATGGTCAAAACCAGCCGCCGCAGCTCGCCGGCGGCGAGGTCGAGGCGCTGGAAGGCCGCCAGCGTGCGCTGCGGACGCTCCAGCAGCAGGCCCGGCGGCTCCAGATACACCTGCACCACCTCGGCGGCATCCATCTCCCCCTCATTGATGACGGTCAGGGACAGTTGCACCGCGCCTTCGTCCTCCGCTGAATCCTCTGGCTGCAACGCAGCCGCCAGATCCCGGATCGCGAAGCGGCTGTACGAGAGGCCATGGCCGAACGGATAGGCCGCGCTCTCGCCCTGGCGCTGCAACCGCCGATAGCCATGCCAGAGGTCGTAGCGCACCTGACAGGCGCGCGGCTCGAACGCCGGCAGCTGCCGTTCGCTGGTGGGGATCGTGAACGGCAGCCGGCCTGAAGGCGACACCGCTCCGAAGAGCACCTCCGCCAGGGCATGCCCCCCCTGCTCACCCGGATACCACAGCAGCAGCAGGCCCGGCACACAAGGATCCCAGTCGCTGCAGCGGATGGCGCCGCCGCCCATCAGCACCACCACCGTGCGCGGATTGGCGGCCGCCACGGCCCGGATCAACGCCACCTGATCGGCCGGCAACCCCAGGTCGGTGCGATCCCCGGCGGCGAAATCCCCCCCCTGACGGGCCGAGGCAAAGCTGGTGACCCAGGCGATCCGCTGGGTGAAGCGCTGCCAGATCGGCCGCAGCGATGGCCACAGGCGGCTGCTCCCCAGCCAAGCCGGCGGGGGAATCTGCTCCAGGATCGGGGCGATGTCGCCGGGGTGGATGTGCTCCCCCTCCAGGCGCCAGTCGAGACCGAGCACGAGCACGGCGGCATCGCAGCGAGCCGCCAGGGCGGCCGCGGAGCTGCGGTCGTGGCCGTCGCTGAAGGCGATCGACAGATCCGGACGGGCCTGCCGCAGACCCTTTAGCGGCGTGACGACCGCTCCGGCCGGCGGACGGGTGTCGGAGGAGCCGCGATCACCCAGGTTCACCCGATCCGCCAGGCCGCCGATCAGCGCCAGGGTGCTCAGATCCCGAAGCGGCAGCACCGGCCGGCCCTCCCCCACAGGCTCGTTGCGCAGGAGCACGATCGCCTGGCGCGCCGCCTCACGGGCCAGGGACAGATGCTCCGCACAGCGGCCCAACGAAGGCGGGTAGACGCCAGGCGGGATGCCCAGCTGCAGGCGCAACAGCCTCAGCACAGCGTCATCGATCCGCTGCATCGCCACCCGGCCCTCGGCCAGGGCCTGGGGCACGCTGCCCAGCAGGATCATCGGGAACGGCATCTCCAGGTCGAGTCCGGCCCGCAGGGCGGCAACGCCATCGCGCACCCCGAAGATGAAGTCGCTCACCACCAGCCCGCGGAAGCCCCAGCGGCGCTTGAGGATGGTGTCGAGCAGCTGCTGGCTCTGGCTGCACCAATCGCCGTTCACGCGGTTGTAGGCGCTCATCACCGAACCGGCCCCGGCTTCCAGGCAGGCCCTGAACTGGGGCAGATACAGCTCGTGCAGCACCCGCGGCTCAGCCTGCACATCCACGAGGAAGCGGGAGCTGTCGATCGAGTTGCAGGCGAAGTGCTTGACGCAGGCGATCGCATGGCGCTCGATGCCGCGGGTCATCGCCGCCCCCAGCGCGCCGACGTGCAGCGGGTCCTCGCCGTAGGTCTCCTGGGCGCGGCCCCAGCCGGGATGACGCAGCAGATTCACACACACCGCCGCCAGCCAGTTGGCGCCGAAACGGCGCGCCTCCCGGGCGATCGCCTCGCCGATCCGCTCCTCCAGCTCCGGATTCCAGCTGGCACCGCGGGCCATCGGCACCGGGAAGGTGGTGGCGCCACCATGCAGCACCACCCCGCGCGGCCCATCGACAAAGTGCAGGCCCCCCAGCCCCAGCCTCGGCAGCCGCCCAGCCGGCCACGGATGGCGGTGGGAGGCGTCCCGCAGCGCGATGTCGGCCATGCCCGACCAGAAGGGTGTGTCGCCATCGAGCAGGCCCAGCTTCTCGTCGGT
Source organism: uncultured Synechococcaceae cyanobacterium (assembly GCA_903907855.1). Lineage (GTDB taxonomy): Bacteria > Cyanobacteriota > Cyanobacteriia > PCC-6307 > Cyanobiaceae > Cyanobium. Next base: position 3,926 of record CAIVPT010000125.1, read on the forward strand.
GCTCAGCTCCGCCAGCAAGGCCCTTGCGCGATCCTCGCGATCGACAGCGGCTCCAGTCCTATCTCCAGTCCTATCCATCACGTTGTCACCAGAACCCTGACCACCACTGGTTTGCATCCTCCATGGCCAGGGCAAGGCGGCTCCTGGGCAGCTGCTTCCACAATGGGGGCAAACTGCCCTGCTCGTGGCGGCAGGAGATCAGCTGGAAGAATCAGCTGGAAGAGCAGGTGCCCTTGGTGGGATCTCCATCGCGGCCGCGAAGATGCGGGCGGTGACGCAGCTTTCGAGCTCTTGCAGGAAGGTGATGGTGCCACCAGGCTCGACGACTGGAGTTTCAGAGTCATCGACGAGGCTGGGATTGTGACTACCAGCAAGGAGCTGATCACCTGTATGCCGGGTGTGGGCAGCTTCAAGCCCCGCATCAGCCGCCGTCTCCAGACGAGTTCGTCCGCAGCACTTCCGTAGCCAATCCGCCAAAGGATGTGGCTTGGTAAGACATTGATGACGCAGGCAAAGAGCTGATCAGACCGTTTCAGGATCGGCAGCTCCTGAAGGCTGCAAGGGGCTTACTGGATCGTTTTCCTGCACCCAGCGGCAAGGGCCCAGGCAACGCCAGTACCCCCCATCGAGCCACTGACAAGGGCATCAATCAGCGCTAGACAAGGGCCCGAAATTCAGATTCGATGGCTCCTACGGCTTTCCTTTTCCCGTCCCAGACCCGGCCTCTGTGCGCCCTGCTTGCAGCCGCCTTCCTTAGCGGGGGAATGGGCATGAAGAACGCGGCAGCCGCCGTCACAACGGCCACGCTCTACACCGGCGGGCCGATCCTCACCATGGCCGGTCCGCAGCCCCGCTACGCCGAGGCCCTGGTGGAGCGCGACGGCCGCATCGTTTACGTGGGTCCCCTCGCCGGGGCGATCCAAGCAGCCGGCGGTGGGATGAGGCGCGTGAATCTGGCCGGCCGGGCCCTGCTGCCGGGCTTCATCGATGCCCACGGCCATCTGCCCGATTACGCGCTCACCTGGGGACGGCCCGACCTGAGTCCGCCGCCGGTGGGCACCACCCGCCGCATCGCCGACATCCAGGCCACGGTGCGCGCCTACCTGGCCAGCCACCCCGCCCCGGCCGGCCAGCTGCAGTTCTTCGTGGGGTACGACGACAGCCTGTTGGCGGAGAAACGCCACCCAACCCGCGCCGACCTCGATGCGGTAAGCGCCACGGTGCCGATTCTGCTGATGCACGCCTCCGGCCACCTGGTAGTGGCCAACAGCGCCGCCCTGGCCCTGGCCAGGATCGGCAAGGCCACGCCCGATCCTGCAGGCGGCCAGATCCAGCGGGATCCCGCCACGGGCGAACCCAATGGGGTGCTGGAGGAAACGGCCGGCCTGCCCTTCATGGCCCTGATTCCCCAGCCCGACCTGGCCGAGAAGCTGCGTCGCTTCGATGAGGTGCAGAAATGGTGGGCCAGCTATGGGATCACCACCGCCCAGGACGGCCTCAGCAACACCGATAATTTAGCGATGCTACGGGAGGCGGGCCGCCAGGGTCGGCTGATCCTCGATGTGGTGAGCTACCCCTTCTTCCGGGTACTCGGCGACCTGGCCAGCCTCGATGAGCGCGCGAAGGGAGTGGAGATCGTCTCCCCCGGCAGCGACCCGAGGGCCGCCGGGGCGGCAGCGGCTACCGCCCCGATCAGCTCCATGCAAGCGAACGCCGGCCGGGAATTCGCCGGCGGCGCTGCCGCGACGGTGGCCCCTCCGGGCGATGGCACCGGCACGGCCGCGCGGCTCAAGGTGGGCCTTTATGAGAACCACCTCAAGATCGGCGGCATCAAGCTCACCGGGGATGGCTCACCCCAGGGCAAGACCGCTTACATGAGCGAGCCCTACATCTCACCCCCAGCGGGCCAGAAGGCCGATTACCGCGCCTACGCGGTGATGAACCAGAAGGAGGTAAGCGATTGGGTGGCCTTCGGCTACCGCAACAACATCCAGATCATCACCCATACCAATGGGGATGCCGCCCTCGACCAGTTTCTACTGGCGGTGCAGCAGGCCCGCGCCACCTATGGCCCCAAGGACCTGCGACCGGTGGCGATCCACGCCCAGCTGGCGCGCCATGACCAGGTGGACCGCATCAAGGAGCTGGGCATCGTGCCAAGCTTCTTCACCGCCCACACCTTTTTCTGGGGTGACTGGCACCGCCAGAGCTTCGGCGAGCAGCGGGCGGCGGGGATCAGTCCCACCGGCTATGCCTATGGCAAGGGCGTGATCTTCACCAACCACAACGACGCGCCAGTGGTTCCCCCTGACATGCTGCTCCTAGCCCAGACGGCCGTGGTACGCACCACCCGCAGTGGCTTCCTCCTGGGCTCAGCGGAGCGGATCTCCCCCTACGTGGCCCTCAAGGCGATGACGGACTGGGCTGCTTATCAGTATTTTGAGGAGAAGAGCAAGGGCACACTCGAGCCCGGCAAGCTCGCCGATCTGGTGATCCTGGAGCGGGATCCGCTCAAGGTGAATCCCACCAGCTTGAGCACAATCAAGGTGATCGAAACCATCAAAGAGGGCCGGCCGATCTTCCGCTTTGGCGTTGACCGGATCGATGCCGCATCGGCCAAAGCCGCCAGCCGCGTAGCCGCCACACCTGAGCTGGCGGAGCAGCGGATTCATGGGCACTGACCCTCTTCGTCCAATCGGGTGACCACAAACAAGACCCAGGCCCGCCCGATCAACTCCCTGATCACGTCAATGCAGCCCGAAAGGTCACTTCGATGCTTTGACCGATCGGGCGGAAGCGGTCTGCCGCCCTTCACAACCGGAACATCACCTGGGAAATCACCACCCAGGCGTCCTTGTCACCGAACACGTCGTAGGTGGTGAGCTTGTAGTTGCCCTCCAGACCCAGCTGCAGCCAGGCATTCACATCCCACGCCACATTGGCGAAGATACCGCTGTTGACCTGCAGGCCGAAGACCCCGGGATCCTGGGCATGGTCGATGCCGTAGCCGAGGTTGAGGCGCAGATTGTCCGCCAGGTAAACGTAGAGCTGGCCCCAGCCGCCGGCGGTGGGCACGGCCTGGTTGGTGTCGCGGTTGTAGGTCTGGAGAATGCCGGCCATGTACTCGCCCAGGCCATGGCCGATGTAGAGCTCACCGCTGAGGCCGAAGCGGCGACCCAGGGCGATCTGACCATCGAGGGCAGCACCCCACACGTTCACCGTGGAGCGATCGGACACCAGGGTGAGCGGATCGCTGGGGCGGATGTTGTCGAGCACCCGCAGCTGCCCCATCACGCCTGACACCCCCAGCTCCACCGGCCGCAGGCTGCGGCCACCGGCGCGGTCGGCGTAGGCGCCGAAACCGAGGTTGAGGCGCGCCTCCAGGTTGGGCCAGCCGTTGTCCTCCACGATCTCCTGAGCCTGGAGATTGGTCAGATCCACATCCCTGGGCAGGGCGGTGGTGATCGGCGAGGAGGCCCCCAGCTGCACCACCCCACCGAAACCAGGGCCCGCCTCGAAGTTCCGCTCCAGCCGGAACTGGGGCCGATAGGCGCCGGGATTGCCGGTGGCGGCCAGTTTGCCGTTGGGCAGGGTGTCAGGGTCGCGGGGAGCAAACACATCGAAGTTCTGGCCGGCGGCAACCCGCCAGGCTCCATTGCCGATCTCGCCGTAGACCACCACCGGCGTGAAGCTGTAGCCCTCAGACAGCAGGTTGTCCTGCAGCCAGAAGAGGGCAAAGGCGCCGGGGGTCCAGGACCCCCACTTCGGCCCGCGGAAGGCCGCGTACACCATGCTCTGCTGGGCCGAGAGGTCGTAGGAGTGGGCCGGATCCTTGGGGCTCACGATCAGGGGCTGGCCCGGGTTGAAGGTGTAACGGCTGCTGGAGAAGCCCAGCAGCTTGGCCTCGGCCCAGAGGCGCAGGGTGGCGTCGCCGGCCTGGAGGGTGAAGCCCTTGCCGGGGGTATAGGTGGCTGGGGTGGTGGAGGTGGTGGTAGAGGTAGAGGTAGAGGAAGTCGAGGAGGTGGAGGAGGTGGAGGGAGCGCTGGAATTGGCAGCCTCGTGGGGGGCGGGCTGGCCGGTGAGCTGCTGACGCAGCAGGGCCAGGTCGGCGGCGAGGGCTTCCTGGCGAACGGTTTCTGCGGCCAGTTGGCTCTGCTGGGCGGCGATGCGCTGGCGCGAGGTGGCCAGTTCCTGCTCCAGTCGCTCCAGCTGGCTCAGGGCATCGCCGGGGTTGCGGCAGGCGGGGGCGGCGGCCAG
>CAIVPT010000126.1 GCA_903907855.1 uncultured Synechococcaceae cyanobacterium
CAACGCCTCCACCGCCCGCACCGGCCCGAAGCGCTCGGTGGTGTGGCGGCGAATCCAGCGGTCGAGTTCCACGATTTCCCCGTCGTTGAGGCCGGAGTAGGCCTTGGCGAAGCTCACCAGTTCACCGGCTCCATTCCAGAGGCCAAAGGTGTAATCGGTGAACAGGTTGGCGCGGCGGCCGCTGCCGGCCTGGGCGTAGAGGAGCACCGCATCGAGGCGCAGCGGTTCGCGTTTGTGCTTCCACCAGCTGCCGCGGCGACGGCCCGCTTGGTAGGGCGAATCGGCGGCCTTCAGCATCACGCCTTCGGCGCCGGCCTGGGCCGCTTCGGCGCGCAGGGTTTCCAGCTGGTCCCAGGTGGGCAACGGCAGCAGGGGGGAGAGCCGCAGGCGGGCTTCCGGAGCGAGCGTTCCCAGCAGCGTCTCCAGCGCCGTGCGCCGTTCGCGCAGGGGGCGCTCCCGGATGTCGCGGCCGCCGTGCTCCAGCAGGTCGTAGGCCACGAAGGCCGCCGGGCAGTCGGCCCGCAGGGCCTTTCCGGCCGTTTTCCGGCCCAGGCGCCGCTGCAGCTGGGCGAAGGACGCGGGGCGTTCGGCTCCCTCCGCCCACACCAGCACCTCGCCATCGAGCACCGTTCCCTCGGGCAGCGCCTGGGCGGCTTCCACCAGTTCGGGAAACGAGGCGTGGATCAGCTCCTCGCCGCGGCTCCAGAGAAAACACTGTCCGTCCCGGCGGATCAGCTGGCCGCGGATGCCGTCGTACTTCCACTCCACCAGCCAGTCGTGCACGGGGCCCGGCAGGGGAGAGGCCAGCGGTTCAACGGGGGGTTCAAGGGGCGAAGCCAGAAAAAAGGGATAGGGCCGGCTGGGCACGGCTTCGGCGTGGTCGGCCGGGGCCAGCAGGGCCACGAACGCTTCCGCGCTTGGGGCAAAGCCCCCCATCAGCCGGTGCTGCAGCCGCGCCTCCTCCACGCCGCTCAGCTGCGCCAGGGCCCGCAGCACCAGCCCCTGGCCCACGCCCACCCGCAGGCCGCCGGTGAGCAGTTTGTTGGCCACCAGCAGTTCGTTGGCCCCCAGATCCCGCCACAGACGACGCACCGCCACCTCCTGCTCCTCCCCTTCCAGCAACGCCGCCTGGGGCAGCAGCTCCTCCATCCAGCGGTGCAGGGGCGCGGCTGCGACACTCCCGCCGTACCCGTTCTCTTTCGGCTCCCGCTCCGCGTCCGGCGCCACTTGCTGCCACAGCAAGGCGATGGTTTCCGCCGAATCGCCCACCTGGGCATAGCAGTCGTCGAACAACCATTCGGGCAGGGGCGAGCCGGCCAGGCAGATCTGTCGCAATCGACGCCCGGTGATCAGCCGTTTCCCCTGGCGGCCCAGCAGCACATGCACGGCCCAGGCGGCATCGGGGGGGGCGGCGGCGGCGAAATGATCGATCAGCGCCTGCACCCGCGCGCCGGTGGCGCTGGTGCGGTCGAGCTGTTCGTACAGCTGGCAGAAGGCGCGCATCAGCCCGTCTCCTCCCCGTCCCGCTCCGCCACGAAGGCGCCCGCCAGC
>CAIVPT010000127.1 GCA_903907855.1 uncultured Synechococcaceae cyanobacterium
CAGCTGGAGCAAGAATCTGGTGATCATGGCCCGCTGCAAAGATGACCTAGAACGGGAGTTTTACCTCCGAGCCACGGCGCGTTTCGGCTGGTCAAAAAGTGTGCTGCAGCATCAGATCGACACCAAAAGCTATGAGAAGTACCTGCTGAATCAGACAAACTTTGATCGCACCCTGAGCCCCGAGCTGCAGGCTCAGGCCTGCTTGGCGGTGAAGGATGCGTACACCTTTGATTTCCTCGATCTGGAGGAGCAACATTCCGAGCGCGAGCTGGAGCGCGCATTGGTGGCCAATCTGCGGACGTTCCTCTCTGAGCTTGGAGGTCAGTTCAGCTTCATCGGCAATCAGCACCGACTGGAAGTGGGCGGTCAGGAGTTTTTCATTGACCTGCTGCTGTTTCACCGTGGCTTGCGAGCTCTTGTAGCCATCGAGCTGAAGATCGGCAGCTTTGAGCCGGAGCACAAAGGCAAGATGGAATTCTATCTGGAAGCGCTCGACGCGCAGGTTCGCTTGAACGGCGAGAATGCCCCGATTGGCATCATCATCTGTCGCGATAAGAACACCACTGTGGTGGAGTACGCGCTTCGCACCAGTCAGCATCCGATCGGCGTGGCAACGTATACCGTGAGTCGGGATCTACCGGAGGCCTATCGAGCCGAATTGCCGAGCCCGGAGGCGATTGCCGAGCACCTGCGGCTCTGGACCGAATCGGAGGAGCGCCATGGTTGAGCTGATGTGGATGCCTGGTGCAGGCCGGTGCCTGAAGCGAGTCAAGCGGAGGCCGATCGTCAATCGGCCGGCCTTTAGAAATTGGCTGGGTCAGCCCAGGCATCTCTCAGTGAAGAATCCGAACGCCGCTGAGGCCGCAGAGCTGCGTAGCCCGCAGGAGATCCTGGCGGAGATTGCGGCATTGGATGCAGAGAGTGCCCAGGTGCTGGCGAGGATTGGGAGGTTGCTGGGATGAAGAAGGGCTGGCACACCAAGACCCTCGGCGACGTATGCCACGTCTATCAGCCTGAGACCATCAGCCAAAAGCAAATGGCAGGCGGTGAGTTCCCGGTCTATGGAGCGAATGGCCAAATCGGCTGGCATAACCAGTTCAATCATGATGAGCCACAGCTGATCCTTGGCTGTCGCGGCTCTTGCGGAGCGGTCCATTTCACCCAGCCTCGCGCGTGGATTAATGGTAATGCGATGGTCGTTCAGCCAAGGGCTGATGTGATCGATCCTTTCTATCTGGCGTATGCACTCAAGGGTGGCCTTCAATTGGTCGATGCAATCACGGGAACTGCACAGCCCCAGATCACGCGGACCTCACTGATGCCGCTGGCCATTTCGTTCCCTGACACACTCCCCGAACAGCATCGAATCGTCGCCCTGCTCGACGAAGCGTTTGCGGGCCTCGCCACCGCCAAAGCCAACGCTGAGCGAAATCTGGAGAATGCCCGTGCGGTTTTTGAGAGTCATCTTCAAACCGCCTTCGGCAGCCGGGAGGAGGGATGGATTGAGACAACCCTTGATCAGATTTCGACCAACTTAGATAGTAGGCGGATTCCAATCACCAAGAGCGCCCGAAGCAGCGGTCAATACCCCTACTACGGGGCATCTGGAATCGTTGACTATGTTGCGGACTTTATTTTCGAGGGTGACAATCTTCTGGTTTCCGAGGACGGCGCAAACCTGCTTGCGCGCTCAACGCCAATCGCCTTCTCGGTTTCCGGCAGGTACTGGGTCAACAATCATGCGCATATCCTTCACTTTGATGACATGGCGACCCAGCACTACGTTGAGTTTTTCTTGGAGAGCATCAAGCTCGATGAATACATCACGGGAGCTGCGCAGCCAAAGCTCAACCAGAAAGCACTCAACGCCATTCCCATTCCGATTCCAGAGGCGGTCGAGGAACAGGCAAGAATTGTCTTGAGCATCGAGAAGCTGCAGGAAGAAACCCAGCGCCTCACCCAAATCTACGAACGCAAACTCACCGCCCTGGAGGAACTGAAGAAATCCCTCCTGCAGCAGGCCTTCAACGGCGAGCTCTGAACATGCGCCTTGGGCTTCCCGGGCATCGCCCTTAGGATTCAGCCATCAGCGCCGCTGCCATGACGGCCTCCGACGCCCACCCCTGCACCAGCCGCGCTGAGGTGTTGGCGGTGCTGCGTGAGCACGTCCCTGCCCTTGCTTCTGGGTTCAAGCTCAGCAGCCTGGCTCCTATTGCGCCGTGACTTTTAGGCCCGATACACCACGTCGTGGGAACCGATATCGATGGGAATCAGGGTTTGGCCTTCAATCAGAACTTCAAGTGTGATGCGGTAGCTCAGGTTGATCGAAACCGAATGCAGCCCTTCAAGGCGGCCCCGTAGGGCATGAAGTCGTAGGGACGGATGGTGCGGATTCGCTTCCAGTAGGAGCAAAGTCTTGCGATACGCCTCTCGCATGTCGGGATGGCGCCGCAGAAAACGAGCGGCTCGGCGGTTGTACCGCTCGGTGAACACCAACGACCAACTCAAGGCTGTGGCTGCGCCGTGTGCAGCTCATCTTCGGGGCCGAGGGCCATGGCATCCAGGCGCTTGATGTGATCGTCCACCGATTCGTGCACAACCCGACCAGCGGCGAGGTCGGCGCGGGCTTCCTGCAGAGCAATGTCCAGCTCGCAATCTCGCAGGCGCTGGTAAACATCGGCTTCCATCACCACATACCGCAGTTCACCGCGCACGCTCAGCCCCACCTCCCGTTCGTGCTCCAGCGCCCGTGAGATGGCGCCGATGCCGCCGGTCTTGAGGTCGTTCGCCGAGATGGCCTGCACAGCACTGTTCCCAACTCGCCTCATCATACGCTGAGTCGCACGGCTGAGCGTGCGGTCCAGCGCCTTGGCGGGCACGAGCGGCCTTGCAGGCCGGATGCGCCAGACTGATCCCATGGCCGCATCTTCCCGCCCCTCCAGCTACCACGACGTGGTGGATGAGCTCCTGCTGCGCGCGATCGCGGCCGAGATCCAGGAGGCGATCCCTGGCGCTGAGGTGCGCCTGTTCGGCTCCCGCGCCCGCGGCATCTCCCGGCCCGACTCCCACCTCGACCTGCTGGTGACGGTGCCGGATGCCTGGTTGGCGAGCCACTCGCGGTACCGGATTCCGATCGATTTGCTCGTCTATTCCCATGCGGACGTTCGAGATCGGCGGCAGTACAGCCAGCATGTGGCCTCCCTGCTGCCATGAACGAGGCCGAAACCCGCGCTGAGCTGATCGATCCGCTGCTCGCCGCCGCCGGCTGGGGCGTGGTGGAGGGCAGCCGCATCCGCCGCGAGTTCTCCATCACCCCCGGCAGGATTGAAGCCGGGGGCCGCCGCGGCAAGCCCCTTACCGCCGACTATGTGCTCACCTACCGCAACACCCAGCTGGCGGTTGTCGAGGCCAAGCCCGACACGGCACCGCTGACCGAGGGCGTTGCCCAGGCCAAGGACTACGCCGGCAAGCTGCAACTCCGCTTCACCTACGCCAGCAACGGCCTCGGCATCTACGCCATCGACATGGTCAGCGGCGACGAGGGGCCGGTGGCCGCCTTCCCGTCGCCCGAGGAGCTCTGGGCCCGCACCTTCGCCGAGGAGAATGCCTGGCGTGATCGTTTCGCCGCCATTCCCTACCCCGACAAGGGCGGCAGCTGGCAGATCCGCTTCTATCAAGACATCGCCGTGTCGCGGGCCCTGGAGGCCATCGCCAGCGCTCACAACCGCATCCTGCTCACCCTCGCCACCGGCACCGGCAAAACCTCGATTGCCTTTCAGATCCTCTGGAAACTGTTCCAGGCGCGCTGGAATCTCTCCGGTGAACCCACCCGCCGGCCGCGCATCCTGTTTCTCGCCGATCGCAACACCCTCGCCGATCAGGCCTTCAACGACTTCACCGGCTTCGCCGCCTTCGAAGACAACGCCCTGGCCCGGATCGAGCCAGATGCCCTGCGCAAAAAGGGCCGCGTGCCCACCAACGCCAGTGTGTTCCTCACCATCTTCCAGACCTTCATGAGCGGTCCCGTGGTGAACGGCAAGCCCTCCCCCTGGTTCGGCCACTACCCGCCCGACTTCTTCGACATCGTTGTGGTCGATGAGTGCCACCGCGGCGGCTCTAACAACGAATCCACCTGGCGCGGCATCCTCGACCACTTCGCTCCCGCCGTGCAGCTCGGCCTCACAGCCACACCGCGCCGCAGCGAAAATGCCGACACCTATGCCTACTTTGGTGAGCCGGTGTTCACCTACTCCCTCAAGGAGGGCATCAACGACGGCTTCCTCACCCCCTTCCGTGTCAAGCAGATCACCACCACCCTCGACGACTACATCTACACCCACGATGACACGGTGGTAGAAGGCGACGTGGTAGAGGGGCGCCGCTATACCGAGGCAGAGTTCAACCGCATCATCGAGATCGAACGCCGCGAACGCCAGCGGGTGGAAATTATGCTCAGCCAGATCGATCCGCGCCAGAAAACCCTGGTGTTCTGCGCCACCCAGGAGCACGCCCTCGCCATCCGCGACCTGATCAACCAGCTCAAGAGCAGCAGCGATCCCAACTACTGCCACCGCGTCACCGCCGATGACGGCGAATTGGGCAACACCTGGCTGCGCGCCTTCCAGGACAACGAGAAGACGATCCCCACCATCCTCACCACCTCTCAGAAGCTTTCCACCGGCGTGGATGCCCGCAATGTGCGCAACATCGTGCTGCTGCGGCCGATCAACTCGATGATCGAGTTCAAACAGATCATTGGCCGGGGCACCCGCCTCTATGACGGCAAGGACTATTTCACGATTCTCGACTTCGTCAAAGCCCACCACCACTTCAGCGATCCTGAGTGGGACGGTGAGCCGATCGAACCGGACGCTCAAGCTTCAGCCGGCCGCAGCACGGGCAACGACGGCACGATCGTTGACCCTCCCCCTCCCGAACCGGGCACGGGACCACAACCGCCGCGGCCTCGGCTGAAGATCAAGCTCGGCGATGGCAAGGAGCGCTCCCTCCAGCACATGCTCGTCACCAGCTTCTGGCATCCCGATGGCAAGCCGATGAGCTCCCAGCAGTTCATCGAACTGCTTTACGGCCAGCTGCCGGAGTTCGTGAAGGATGAAGCTGAGCTGCGGCGGCTCTGGAGTGCCCCCGACACCCGCGGCAGGCTGCTGCAGGGGCTGGCGGAGAAGGGCTTCGGCGCCGAGCAGCTGGCGGAGATGCAGTCGATCATCTCGGCTGAACACAGCGATCTCTTCGACGTGCTGGCCCATGTGGCCTATGCCCTGCCGCCCATCCCCCGCGAGACGCGCGCCCAGCAGGCCCGGCTCTACATCTCCTCCCGCTTCACCAGCAACCAGCAGCTGTTCCTCGACTTCGTCCTTCAGCACTACGTGACCAGCGGCGTGCAGGAACTGGCCCAAGAGAAGCTCACGCCACTTCTGCGTCTCCGCTATCAGAACTCGATCGCCGATGCCGTAGCCGATCTCGGCAAACCCGAAGACATCGGCCAGCTCTTTTCAGGATTCCAGAGGTATCTCTACGAGCCGTCCGCCTGAGCCCGGATCACGCCGTGCCCGTGCCCGATCGGGAGACCCCGACAGCAGAGTTTCACGAAAAAAGAGCTGATCGCCCTGGTCCGCCAGTTGCTGCAAGCCGGCTGAGGCTATAGGGAGCCGCCAAAACCGCCTAACCTGAGCCCTTGCCTACCAGGGGAGATGGCGATCGCCCCCGCTGTTGCCGTTCCACCTGTCCCCACGGCAGCCGCCTACGAGGCGAACGGCGCCCAGCTGGGCTGGCGGCTGTTCCCGGAGCAGCGGGCGGTGGCACTGAACAGGAGCAGCCGCTCCATCCGCCTTGGCCACCCGCGCCGTCTACTCCTTCACCGGCTTTCCCGAGGCGCCGGTGCGCCATCTCTACCTCCACCACGATGGCTACCCCACCGGCGCCGCCTGGCGCTTCGCCACAGCCCTGCGGGAGCAGCCAGCGGCGGCAGAGTTCCTGGCCGCGTTCCTCAGCAGCCAGCCTGGGGCCGAAGTCCTCGCAAGCCCTGAGCAGGCCGCCGATGCCGACTATCGGTACGTGGTGGAGTTCAGTGGGTGCGTGGATCCCGAGTTGCGTGTGAAGAGCTGGCGGCGGCTACCGGGCAGCAGCACGTGGCATCCCCGCTGCGGGCCGATGGCGTTGGCCCTCTTCATTGAGCGGTTTTTGCCCGGAGGCGTCGATGGCTGATTCACCCAGGCACCCTCATCCGCCGTAATATGCGCGTAATACGTTTGGGAGGGCGCCATGCGGACCATTTCTGTGCGCCTCGATGACGGCAGCGAGGCCAGGCTCGACAACCTCTGCCAGGCCCTCGGCCTCAGCCAGAGTGAGGTCGTCAAGGCCGGCCTCGCACTCCTGCAGCAGCAATCCACCAGCCCAGCAGCCCTGGCGGAGAGCCTCGGGCTGGTCGGCAGCTTCTCCAGCGCCACCACAGACAACGCCACCACCAGCCGGGGCAGGGACCATGCCGCTCTGATTCGTCAGAAGCTGAGGCAGCAGCACAAGCGGGAATGCCTGGGCGGGCCGCAGCCGTGAGCCGATCCCTGTTTCGTGGTGCCACCTTGCTGGACACCGGTCCGCTGGTCGCCTGGTTCGACCGCAGTGATCAGGACCATGAAGCCTGCGCTGGGTTCTTTCAACAGCACCACAGGGCTTTTGTATCCACCTGGCCGGTGTTGACGGAGGTCTGCCATCTGATCCCCGCGGATCTGGCACCGCGCTTCCTCTCCTGGGTGTCGCTTGGCGGTCTGAACCTTGCGGAGCTCGATGGATCCGCCCTGGAGTGGATGGCAACCTGGATGCACCAGTACGGCGACCTGCCGATGGATCTGGCGGATGCTTCCCTGCTCTGGATAGCCCAAGAGCACGGGATTCGCCGCATTGCCACCCTCGATCATCGCGACTTTGGGATCTATCGACTACCGGGTGGCGAGAGCCTGGAGAATCTCCTGCATCCGTGAGAGATGCCGCCCGCCTGGCGTTTGTGCATGGCCTGCTGGTCATGATCGCGGCCGAGATCCAGGCGGCGATCCCCGGCGCCGAGGTGCGCCTGTTCGGCTCCCGCGCCCGTGGTAACGCGCGGCCCGATAGGGATCAGGGTGCTGTCATCATGCCGCTCAGAATACTAAGTCGCTTCACCCTATCTTGAAGCAGAAAAGCGAGAAGCCTAACTCTAGCAACCGAGGACAACCATCCCGGAACTGCCAATCGAGAAATGGCAACTCTCAACCACCAGGAGATGAATACAAAACCATTGCGCCCTGCCCCGGGAGAGCTTGCGGCGCAATTTACGGCTGTACGCAAAGGCGGCACCTAGACCCAGCACAGGCAAGGGACCTGGCACAGACTCCGACCGCTGTTTATAGGCAATAGAGTTGTAAAACGGCTCCGCCAACTGATCTGAACTTGCCTGAGTCGCACTGCTTTCAGCATCTAACAACTTATACACATTTTGGTACACATCAAACTTTTGTCCGACAGCGAATAAACTTGCCGGACCATTGGAATCTCCCCCAAAATGGACAAAGCTCTGTCCGTTGGCGAGCCTCTCGCGAGTGTTTACAGTCATACCGTCAAGAATCAACGTTTCGAGCGAATTAAACGTCCGCGTAGCGCTAGCAGAAGTAAAATAACTTGCATACAAAAATGAACTCAGGGGCGCCTCAACCTGCCAGTAGTCATCCCCAAATGCCGAAACTCTTATGAGCAGCTCATCCCCGGGCTGCAGAGAAGTTGCCGTTGGCAAGTCAGAACCTAGTTCCAGGGACGCCGAGGCACCATCAAATGTATAGGTGAAAAAATATTGCAAGGCGTGGGCACGCATGGGCAGGGAGGCAGCCGCAAAAGCGAAGAAAGCCGAAATAATAAAATGCCTTTTCATGAATACTAGATTGACTATATTTAAGCTAACGATATCGGCCCACCCTCGAGTAGCGGGCAGACGGTTTGCCAACTGGCACACGCAGAAGCCTGGGACCCGCCGGCTTGGGAAGGTTCCAGGGGCCCCAGTCCCATCGTCACCGCGTATCTCCTGCATGGGGCCAAGGAGATGCGTTGTCGCCACCGTCCCTGCTTCACCGGCTTTCCCGAAGGGCCGGTGCGCCATTGCTACCTCCACCACGACGGCTATCCCACCGGCGCCGCCTGGCGATTCGCCAACGCCCTGTGGGAGCGGCCAGCGGCGGCAGAGTTACTTGCGGCATTCCTGCGCAGCCAGCCCGGTGCCGAAGCACTTGCGGATCCCGAGCTGACCGTGCAGGGCTGGCGGTCTTCATCGAGCGCTTTCTGCCCGGAGGGATCGATGGCAACGGAACGGCGGGTTCGAGACGCGAAGAGAATGGTCTTAAGGTGTAAAACATCATGGTGAGTTTGCTAGTCGACCCCTCTCCCGACCGCCTTCCCCCCCTGCCGCCCGAGCAG
>CAIVPT010000128.1 GCA_903907855.1 uncultured Synechococcaceae cyanobacterium
ATGCCGAGCGGGAAACCCGCGGTGAAGCCCCCTTCGCCAACCCCCGCAACGCCTGCGCCGGCACCCTGCGCCAGCTCGACCCGAAGGTGGTGGCCCAGCGACGGCTCGATTTCTTCGCCTACACCCTGCACCTGCCGCCGCAGTGGCGCCCCGGTGGCGACGATCCACCTCCCCCCGCCAGCCAGTGGCAGGCCCTGCAATGGCTGCGGCGGGCAGGGTTCCGGGTCAACCCCAACGCCGAACACCTGGCCGACCTGGCGGCGGTGGAGGCCTTCTTCTCGATCTGGGAGGAGAGGCGCCGCGGCCTCCCGTATGCCACCGACGGCGTGGTGGTGAAGCTCGACGACCTGCGCCTTCAGGCCGACGCCGGCTTCACCCAGAAGGCCCCCCGCTGGGCGGTGGCCCTGAAGTACGCCGCCGAGGAGGCCCCCAGCCGCCTGCGGCGCCTGGTGGTGCAGGTGGGCCGCACCGGGGCCGTGACGCCGGTGGCGGAATTTGCGCCGGTGCCCCTGGCCGGCACCACCGTGAGCCGGGCCACGCTGCACAACGCCGACCGGGTGGCCGAGCTCGACCTGCACGAGGGCGACACGGTGGTGGTGCGCAAGGCCGGCGAAATCATCCCCGAGGTGGTGCGGGTGCTGCCGGAGCTGCGCCCCCCAGGTTCCGTGCGCCTGAGCCTGCCCACCACCTGCCCGGAATGCGGATCACCGCTGGTGCGCGAGAGCGGCGAGGCCGCCACGCGCTGCGTGAACAACGGCTGCCCGGCGATCCTGCGCGGGTCGCTGCGTCACTGGGTGAGCAAGGCGGCGCTGGATGTGGATGGCTTCGGCAGCCGCCTGATCGAGCAGCTGGTGGATCGGGGCGTGGTGCGCTCCCTCCCCGACCTCTACCGGCTGAGCGCCGCCGAACTCGCCTCCCTGGAGCGGCTGGGGGAGCGTTCCGCCACGGCCCGGGTGGCCGCGCTCGAGGCCTCCAAGGGGCGCCCCTGGGCACGCCAGCTCTATGGGCTGGGCATCCACCACGTGGGGGAGGTGAACGCCCGGGCGTTGGCGAAGGCCTTCCCCAGCGCCCCCGAGCTGGAGGCGGCCGCCCTGCTCAGCCCCGAGGAGATCACCGCCGTGCATGGCATCGGGGACACGATCGCCCAGAGCCTGCAGCAGTGGTTCGCCACCCCCGCGAACCAGGTCCTGCTGGAGGCGCTCGAGGGGGTGGGCTTCTCCCTGGCGGCTGGCCCCGAGGAACGGAGCGTGGAGGGGGAGGGCGGTCCCGCCGGCACGGCCCTGGCCGGGCAGACCTTCGTGCTCACCGGCACCCTCCCCAGCCTGAGCCGCCGGGAGGCCCAGACCCTGATCGAGGCCGCGGGCGGCAAGGTGAGCGGCTCGGTGAGCCGTCGCACCAGCTATGTGGTGGCGGGCGAGGAAGCGGGAAGCAAGCTGGCCAAGGCCACCGAGCTGGGGGTGCCGGTGCTCGATGAGGAGGGCCTGCGGGCGCTGCTGGGCTGAGGCCCCCGGGACCCAGAGCCCGGCGACACGGAGAACCGTTGGATGGTTCGCTGCGGCCAGGGTCCACCTGCCCACCTGTGTGGGAACCATGGGTTTTCGTTTCAACCCGCCCTTAGGATCCCGCCTACCGTCTGGTTTCACCAGGCCGTGAGGCCAGCGCCGCCCAGCCCCCCTGCTCCCCACCCGGTGGACCGCGACATCAGCCTCAGCCTCGATCCTTTTCCACGACCCGGCACGGCCGATCCCCTGGCCGCCGTGGCGCCAACCCCGGCCCCCATCGCGGCCCCTGCGCCACCACCGCCGGTGGAGATTGATCCGGCCGAGTTGCCGCATCCGTTGTGGCGGTCGCTGGCCCGCCATGAGCTGCTGGTGCCCCTGCTGCGCCAGGTCACGATCGCCAAGGCCACCGCGGACGTGGTGCTGAGCGAGGAGGAGCGCCAACAGGCCCGCCAGGTGTGGGTCCGCAAAACCGGCATCCAGTCGGCGGAACACCTGCAGAGCCACCTGGCGGCCTACGGCATCAGCGAGGCGGAGGCCACCTGGCAGGCGGAGCTGCCGTTCCGCATCCAACGCCACTGCGAGGAGCACTTCGTGCACCGGGCCGAACAGCGCTTCCTGGCCCGCAAACCCCAGCTCGACCAGGTGATCTACAGCCTGCTGCGGGTGGAGGACGCCTCCCTGGCCCGGGAGCTCTTCCTGCGCATCTCCGAGGGGGAGGCCGACTTCGCCGAGCTGGCGGCCACCTACTCCCAGGGCCCGGAACGGGCCACCCGCGGCATCGTCGGCCCGGTGCCGTTGCTCCAGGCCCACCCCACCCTGGCGGAGCGCCTGCGCACCATCCGCCCCGGCGAGCTCCAACCCCCGTTGCCGATCGAGCAATGGTGGCTGGTGCTGCGGCTCGAGAGCCTGCGTTCCGCCTCCTTCGACGACGAGATGCGTCTGCGGATGTCGCGGGAGCTGTTTGAGGAGTGGGTGGAGGAGGAGGTGGCCCGCCACATCAGCGCCCGCCCGATCGAGCAGCCGCAGCCATGACCCACACCGTTCCCCCCCAGCTGGAGAGTGTGCTGACGCGCGATCCCCTGAAGCGCCTCAGCCCGCAGGGTCAGGAGGCGCTGCGCCAACGGGCCACCATCCAGAGCTTCGCGGAGGGTCAACGACTGAGCGGAGTGGACGCCATCGGCGATCGGGTGTTGCTGCTCCTGGAGGGGGAGGCGCGCCTGCTGGGCGAGCGCGATGGACGGCCCTTCACCCTGGAGCGCCTCGGACCCGGCGCCATCGTGGGGCTCGCCTCCATGCTGCGGGCCGATCCCTGCGAGGCGGTGAGCGCCGCCACCACCGTGCTGGCGCTGGCGATCCCCGACGTCCTGATGCTGGAGCTGCTCACGGCGGCGGCGGAGGGCTCCTTCAGCGACTGGGCGCAGCACCAGCTCTGGACCGCCGAGCTCCATGCCCTGCTCGAACGTCAGGAGCAGATGCGAGGCGGCGGCGGCTTCGACCCGGCGGCCTGGCGCGAACGGCTCACGGCCCTGCGCCCCCGCTGCCGCGCCCTCACACCCCAGGAGCGAACCGGGGCAACGCTGGCCGACGACGAACGGTTGGTGCTGGCCAGCGCCAACGTGCCGGAGGTCCCCCTGGGGACGCCCCTGGCTGCGGATGCCCCGTTGCCGAAAGCGCGCCCGCCCCTGCCGCCGCGCGTGCTGGTGGTGCCCGCCGAGGTCCTGGTGGCGCGCCCCGCTCCCGCCGCCGCGGTTTCCCTGCCGGCGGCCCATGGGCCTGGCGCCGTGAGCGCCGATGCCAACCCCGGGGCGCTGGTGCCCCAGCCGGGCAGCGACCCTCTGCCCACCAGCCTCGACCTGGGCCAGCCCAGCTCCAGCCGCGGCCTCACCCTGGTGCGTGCCCGCGGCGGCCTCGACGGAACGCTGGCCTGCTTCCAGATGCTCGGCAAGATGCTCGAGCTGCCCTACCGCCGCGACGCGGTGGAGAAGATCCTCCGCGACACCCTGCGCCGCGGCAAGCAACCCGATCTGCAGCTCTGCGGCCAGATCGCGGCGATGCTCGGCCTGCTGGTGAGCGGCGCCCGGGTGCCCGCGGCGGCGGCCACCCGCCTGATCACCCCCTGCCTGATCCCGTGGGGCGACAGCTTCGCGGTGGTCTCCCAGAGCAACGCCGGCGGGCTCACCCTGGCCTCCCCTGCCGACGGTTGGGTGCGGCTCACGCCGGCCCAGATCTCCGAGCAATGGCCTGAGGGCCTCGATGTGCTCCTTCTGGAGCGCAGCACCGCCACCCCGGAGCAGAAATTCGGTCCCGGCTGGTTCTGGCCAGCGCTGAAGCGCTACCGGGGAATGTTGGTGCAGGTGCTGGTGGCGTCGTTCGTCGTCCAGCTGTTCAGCCTGGCCAATCCGCTGCTGATTCAGGTGATCATCGACAAGGTGATCTCCCAGCGCAGCCTCGACACGCTGCAGATCCTGGGCATGGCCCTGGTGGTGGTGACCTTGATGGAGGGGGTGATCGGCTCCCTGCGCACCTTCCTGTTCACCGATACCACCAATCGCATCGATCTGCGGCTGGGCGCCGAGGTGATCGACCACCTGCTACGGCTGCCGCTGGGCTATTTCGATCGCCGGCCTGTGGGCGAACTGGGCACCCGCATCGCCGAGCTGGAGAAGATCCGCAACTTCCTCACCGGCCAGGCCCTGATCACGGTGCTGGATGCCGCCTTCTCGGTGATCTACGTCATCGTGATGGCCCTCTACAGCTGGCTGCTGACGCTGATCGCCCTGGCGGTGCTGCCGATCCAGATCGGCCTCACCCTGCTGGGTGCTCCCCTGTTCCGCCGCCAGTATCGCCAGGCCGCCGAGGAGAACGCCCGCACCCAGAGCCACCTGGTGGAGGTGCTCACGGGCGTGCAGACCGTGAAGGCCCAGAACGTGGAGATGGTGAGCCGCTGGAAGTGGCAGGAGTACTACGCCAAGTACATCTCCCGCACGTTTGAGAAAACGATCACCGGCACCTTCCTCAACGAGAGCAGCCAGGTGCTGCAGAAGCTCTCCCAGCTTCTGGTGCTCTGGGTGGGGGCCACCTTGGTGCTCAAAGGTGAACTCACCCTCGGCCAGCTGATCGCCTTCCGCATCATCAGCGGTTACGTCACCCAGCCGTTGCTGCGCCTCTCCTCCATTTGGCAGAACATCCAGGAACTGCGGGTGTCCTTCGAGCGTCTGGCCGATGTGGTCGACACCCCGGAGGAATCCACCCCCTCCGACCGGGCGAACATTCCCCTGCCTCCTGTGGAGGGCGATGTGGTGTACGAGAACGTGAGCTTCAGCTTCACCCCAGGCGGCCAGGAAGTGCTCACCAACATCAACCTGCACGTGCCGAAGGGAACATTTGTGGGCATCGTGGGCCAGAGCGGCAGCGGCAAGAGCACCATGATGAAGTTGCTGCCGCGGCTGTATTCCCCCACCAGCGGCCGCATCCTGGTGGATGGGTACAACATCGACAAAGTGGAGCTCTATTCGCTGCGCCGACAGGTGGGCATCGTGCCCCAGGATCCGCTGCTGTTCAGCGGCACGATCAGCGAGAACATTGCCCTCACCGCCCCGGATTCCACCAGCGACGCCATCGTCAGGGCCGCCCGCATCGCCGGCGCCCACGACTTCATCATGGAACTTCCCTCCGGCTACAGCTCACCCCTTGGCGAGAGGGGCGCCTCCCTCTCCGGAGGGCAACGCCAGCGCATCGCCATCGCCCGCACCTTGCTGGGCAATCCCCATATGCTGGTGCTCGATGAGGCCACCAGCGCCCTCGACTACGACACCGAGCGACAGGTTTGTGACAACCTGCGCGAGGCGATGGCCCATGCCACGGTGTTCTTCATCACCCACCGCCTCAGCACGATCCGCCGCGCCGATCGAATCGTGATGATGCACCAGGGGGCGATCGTGGAGCTGGGCACCCATGAAGAGCTGATGGCCCTCAAGGGCCGCTACTTCGCCCTTTACCGCCAGCAGGAGGCGAGCTGATGGCCCCCAACCCGTTCCGCTGGGCCCAGAATCGCCTCGAGAGCCTGGTGCACACCGACAACGATGATGTGGTGCTGCAGCAGTCGCAGGTGTGGGCCCGCAGCATCACCTGGACCCTCATCGGCGTCACCGGCTTCGCATTGGCCTGGCTGGCGCTCGCCAAAACCGAGGAGATCGTCACGGCCCCGGGCAAGCTCGAACCCCTCGGGGTGGTGAAGGAGATCCAGATGCCGGTGGGCGGGGTGGTCGACGAGGTGCTGGTGAAGGAGGGGGATGCGGTGCGCAAGGGGCAGATATTGCTACGGCTCGACACGGTGACCAGCCGTGACCGCCAGCAGAGCATCCTCAAGACCATCGCCTTCAAGCAACAGCAACTGCGCCTCAAACGGGAGGAGCTGGTGCGCTATCTGGCGGTGAACGACACCGAGCAGCAGGTGCTGGTGGAGCGGCTGGGGCTGGAGAGCGAGGTGCTCGGCCGCCTCGAAACCCTCAACCGCCAGGGGGCTGTGCAGGAGCTCCAGTACCTGAGCCAGGTGAACAAGGTGCAGGAAGTGGAGGGGCAGATCAAGCAGTCGAAGGTGGAGCGGCTGCGGCAGGAGGCGATCCTGCAGCAGGGCATCCGCGAGCTGCAGAGCGAGCTGGCCGATCTGCGCAGCAAGCTGGTGGAGCTTGATGTGAACATCCGCTATCAGGAGATCCGGGCGCCGGAAGATGGGGTGGTGTTCGAGCTCAAGCCGAAGAGCAAGGGCTTCGTGGCCCAAACCAGCGAACCGGTGATGAAGGTGGTGCCCTACGACCGGCTGGAGGCGCGGGTGGAGGTGCCGAGCCGGGAGATCGGCTTCGTGAGCGTGGGTAAGCGGGCGGAGATCAGCATCGACTCCTACCCCTCCACCGATTTCGGGGTGCTGCAGGGCACGGTGCGTCGCATCGGCTCCGACGCCCTGCCCCCCGACGAGCGCGACCAGAGCAAGCAGTTCTACCGCTTCCCGGTGGACATCAAGCTCAACCAGCAGCAGATGAGACTTAAGAGTGGCCAGCCCCTCGACCTCAAGGTGGGCATGTCGCTGACGGCCAACATCAAGCTGCGCAAGGTGACCTACCTGCAGTTGCTGCTCAGCGATTTCAAGGACAAGGCCGACGCCCTGCGTCGTATCTGACCCGAGCCATGGCCGAACCTGAGCTGCCACCAGGGATCACCCGCTGGATCCGCACCGACTGCGGCCGGGCCAAATACCAGCAGCTGGCGGCCCGCCCCGGCCCATGGGCGCGGCTGCGGCTGGCGTGGTTCGTGCTCATCGCCGGCGTGCGGGATCTGCCGCTGGCCTGGCGGGAGACACGCCCCTAACCAGGGGCCGCACGGTGGCGAAACCACCACACGCCCACCCCCTCGACAAAGGATGCGAATAATTCGGTAAGAATTGGGCTAGGGTTGCAGGGATACGGCTCCTTTGCCGTTTAACAGGCCCCTGGGTTCCGATCGCCTCCGATGCTCTCCACCAACCGCCATCCAGTCCCCACCCCCTCGAAGGAGCTGTTCAGCGGCGGATCTCTGCGGGGGGCCCCTGCTGGCATGGCCAGCGAGCTGATGGGTGCGCTGCCCATCGGCCTGCTGTTCAATAGCCCACCGCCCAACAACCCACCCAGCGGCACGGCTTCCATCAGCGGCACAGCCATCCAGGGAAACACGCTCACCGCCAGCAACAGCCTCGAAGATCTCGATGGCATTCCCGTCGATGGCATCGTCTATCAGTGGTCAGCCAACAGCATCGCCATCGCCGGAGCCAACAGCAGCAGCTACCTGCTCACCCAGGCCGAAGTTGGTGCCGTCATCACCGTCACCGCCTCCTACACCGACCTCCTCGGCACCAACGAATCCGTTGGCTCTGAGCCCACCGCCGCCGTCGCCAATACCAACGACAGCCCAACGGGATCGGTCTGGATCAGCGGCTCGCCACTGAGGGGACAAGTCTTGACTGCGTCCAATACCATCGCCGATGCTGATGGCATTCCCGCCAATGGCGTTGTCTATCAGTGGGTTTCGAACAACGTCCCGATCAGCGGCGCGACCAACAGCACCTATCAGCCCACATACACGGACGCCGGCAACACAATTAGCGTCATCGCCTCCTACCTGGACGCCTATGGAACCAGCGAACGGGTGGCGTCTCAGCCCACCGATCGCATCAGGGTTGCCGATCTGATCAGCAATGTTCTTGCGGCCTATCGTGTTCCCACCCTGGGCCTGGATGGCGACGAGGACATTGACATCACCGATCTGGATCTGGATGTCGTCCGCTTGCTCGACCTTGCCAATGGCTACACAACCGGCCTTCTCAACGCAGGCGCAGCCACCCGTTTGACAGGGATCGCAACGGACCTGATGCAGGTGCTCTCCGGGAATAACCCCCAGCTTTATGGGCTTGGCGATGAAATCATCAACCTCAGGGACACCACCCTGGACGCATCGATACTGAATACCATCAAAGCCCGCACCAGCAACAGCGTAAACGCATCCAGCATCAGCAACCTAACCGGCTTCGCCGCCGATCTGATTACGGCCTATACAGCCGCTCAATCGGGGCAGATCAGCGGCCTTGGCAATGAGGTCGTCTTCCTCGCCAATAGCACGATCGATGCGGCGGATCTCAATCGCCTCAATGCCTATAGCACCGGAACCGTTAATGCCGGCAGTGTCCTCAGCCTGAGGGGCAGCGCCGCTGAGCTAACTGCCGCATTCGCGGGGGGAGCAGGCAGCCAGATCATTGGCCTCGGCAATGAAGGCATTGTGATTACCAACACCAGCCTGGAAGCCACGGCACTGAATGCCCTTAATACGTCCAGTGTCGGAATCATCAACGCCGCGAACATTACAAGCTTGTCAGGCACTGCCGCTGATCTCAATAGGGTGTTTACCGCCGGCGTCGCCGGGGAGATCCGGGGCCTTGGCAATGAGTCGGTCATCCTCACAGATACGATTCTTTCGGCCGCCGGGGTCAGCGCTCTCACTTCGATCGACAGCCGCACCTCCGGCACCATCGACGTCTCCAGGCTCACCAGCTTGACGGGAACGCTGATTGCCGTGAGCTCGCTCTACAGCTCCACTGGCATCCTTGGCCTTAGCGATCAGAATCTCACCCTCACCAACAGCACAGCTTCCGTCCTGGCTGTCACCGCATCCACCGCTACCGCATTCGAGCGCGCAGCCAACAAAGAGCTGTATCGAATCTCCTACACGGGCAGCAGTGGCAACGATACGTTCAGCGGCTTCGGACTGGCGGATGTTCTCGCCGGAGGGGACGGCGATGATGTCTTGAGTGGTGGGGCTGGGGCGGATGCCTTAACCGGTGGCAACGGTGCCGACATCTTGATTGGCGGCGATGGCGTTGACAGCTTCCGCTATACCTCCCTGGCCCAGAGCCTCTTGCAAAACCCCGCCAACAGCCTCCTGCCGGGCTACGATCAGATCACTGATTTCCAGATCGGCATCGACACAATCGATGGCCCCGCCGCTGTCACCGCTGCCAATCTACGGGAACTTGGCACTATCAACAGCCTCGACTTCGCAGACGTCGCCGCTGTGCTGTCTACCACAGACTTCCTGGCCAGCCGCGCCGCTTCCTTCACCGTTGGCACCGATGCCGCAACCCGCACCTTCGTGGCGTTGAACAACAATCAGGGTGGCTTTCAAGCCACCCTTGATGCGATTATTGAGATCACCGGCTACAGCGGCAACCTCACGGACCTGGCCATTCTTTAGAGAATCACCAGCCGCCTGGCCTCAGGGCTCCGCCAGCGCCCGACGGGCCACCCGTGTCACCAGCACCGTCACCGCCACCGTGGCGGCAATTCCCAGCCACCGCACCGCCCAGGTGAGCGGGTCGGCACGGCCGGTGAGCACATCCCCGAAGCGGGCCACATCACCGGCCAGGGCCCCCAGGCCGCAGAAGAGCACCGTGCCCGGCAGGATGCCCACCAGGCCGATCACGTAGTCGCGCAGGCGCACCTCGCTCAGGCCGTAGGCGAGGTTGAGCAGGCTGAAGGGGAAGGCCGGCGAGAGGCGGGTGAGCAGCACCAGCCGCAGCCCTTCGCGGCTCACGGCCTGCTCCACGGCCCGCAGCTTCGGGGCGTCGGCCAGGCGCCGCCGGGCCCACTCCCGCAACACGCCGCGCCCCAGCAGGAACACCACCACCGCGCCGAGGCTGGCGCCGACAAACACCAGGGCGCTGCCCAAGGCCGTGCCATAGAGGGCCCCCGCCAGCATCGAGGCCCACACCCCGGGCAACAGCAGCGTTACCCACAGGGCGTAGAGCGGCACGAAAGCCACCGCACCCAAAGGCGATCGCAGGGCCGGCAGTACCTGCTCCAGCCACGCCCCAGGGTGGAGGGTGGGAAGGCCGCCGAACAGAGCGAAGCCAGCCAGGTGCGCCGGGAAGAGCCCATCAACAACCGATTCGAGGAGCACTTCCAGGCGAGGGCGGACCGGCTGACGCCAGGCTAGGCAGCGCAACGGCGCCGCAGGCGGCGGCTCCACCCCAGCGCCACGGCGCCGCCGAGCAACGGCAGGGGGGCCGGCACCTCCGCGAAGTTGGGACCGTAGAAGCCGGCGAACGAATCCTCATCCTGGTCGGGGAACACCAGCGGCATGGCGGACGTGCCAACGCCGCTGAGGGCGCGACCCCCCAGCACCACCCCCGCAACCGTGAGCGGATCGCTGGCCAGGGCCACGAATGGATCGAAACTGGCCCCGCCGCTGCCGGGCATCCCGGCGGCAATCACGTAGGAGCCCGGCGCCAGGGTGGTGGGGGCGATGGGGATCCAGCGGAAATCCCCGCGCAAGGGGGCGGCACTGCCGGCGGGGATCCAGCCGCTCACCAACCGGGTGCGGCTGTCGGCGTCGTAGATCGCCACCTCATGGGCGGAAAGCAGGCCTGGATCCTCCGCGTCGTAAAAGCCGAGGGCACCCACGGTGTAGGAGCGCTCCAGGCGGAAATCCCAGCCGACGCTGCCGGTGAAGCTGTCGTTGCCGCCCACCACCCCCGGGGTGAAGGAGAGCAGGGCGGGGCTCACCGCCACGGCGGCGGCAGGAGCGATCGGCAGGGAGGTGAGCAGGGTGGCGCCGAGGGGCATCAGCAACCGGGGCATCACGCGGGCAAGAAAGGCCATGGAAAGAGGGGGCGGATCAGAGGAGGGGTGAACGATTCAGAGGGGTGTGGCTTGCAGGAAGAGGAGCTGGCCTCCCTCCACGAGATATCCGGAGCCGGCGAGGTTGCCGCTGCCAAGGCTGTGGGCCTGGACATTGGCCAGGAACAACGAACCCGGTGCAGCGCCGTAGATCGGGGCGAGGTCAAGGATTCCGGAGGACTCCCAGTTGCCCACGTCCGCAGGGGCGCTGTCGCTCTGGCCATAGGCGACGGGCACGGCGGAGCGATCGATCTGCGCCCAGCGGCTGGAGGCGCCGGTGACGGGATCCACGGCCCAGATCGAGGCCTCCTGGGCCCCGAAGGCACCATTGGCGGTGCCGCTGGGCAGGGAGCGGTCCTCCTGGAGGTAGATCTGGCCATCGCTCGCCCAGACCGCGTTGTCGGGGTTGCGGATGCCGTTCTGACGATCGAGGCCGGTGAGGCGATCGCTGTCGACCAGCACCTGCAGCGCCGTGGTGGTGGCCCCAGGGAGCAGCAGGCCGTTGGAGGCGAAGCTGGAGGCCAGGTCCATCAGGTAGGTGCCGCCGTAGAGGTCGGTGCCGCTGCCCCCGGTGCTGCTGAACATCACCTGGCGGCCGCTGAGGGGATCGACATCACCGTCTTCGATGCGGGTGAAGGTCATCGCCCCCTGGGCGGTGGCCAGGCCGCGCAGGGCCGCCGCCGTTGGGAGGGCCGCCACCTCGCTGCCGCTGCCCAGGTCCACCCAGCCGCCGGCCACGGGGGTGGCGAGGGCCACGCCGGCCAGGCCATCGGGGGTGGGCGCGATCCCGTCGGGCTTCCAGGCGTAGAGGCGGCCGCAGCTGGCGGCGATGCCATTGCGCTCCAGCAGGTCGGCGCTGCCCGCCACCTTCTGGCCTACCCAGAGGTAGAGCACGGCGCCGGAGCTGTCGTCGAAGAGCAGGGCCGCCACCGTGTCGGCGTGGCCCGTATCCACCAGGGTGGCCGACTCCCAGGTGCCCAGGCCGAAGGCGGGGGCATGGACCAGGGTGCGGCTGGCGGGATCGAGCACGAAGAAGCGGCCGTTGCCGGTCTCCTCCCCGAGCAGCAGGAGGCTGTCGGTGAAGCCTCGGCCGGAGAACTGGCCAGCGGGCGCCAGGTTCGCGGCACAGAAGCGGTTGAGGGGACCGGTGGCGAAGGCGGGATCGGGGCTGACCACCCGGTCGTAGGCCAGACCGCCGGAGAGCACCCGCGGCTGGTAGCCGTTGGCGGCATTGCCGTCGCTGTCCTTGGCCACCACGAAGCGGCTGATGCGGGCGCCGGCAACGGCGGGGTTGAGGCCCTCAACCGCCATCTGGTAGCCGGCGGTGCTGCCCAGCTCATGGTTCACCAGCAGCGAGAAGGTGCCATCGCCGTTGTCGTAGGCCCCCATGCCATCGAACAAACCCGGGGCGGCGTAGACGCTGCTTCCAGGCGTCAGGCCGTTGGTCACCTCGCCCGCCGTGAGCAGGCTGGTGATCTGCAGGGAGGGGCCGCCGGCCGCATCCCGCAACATGGTGGGGGTGAAGCTGCCGGCCGCGCCGGGGGCGTTGCTGGCGAGCAGGGCCTCGAAATCGAGGAAGTCCTGGGTGTTGGACACCTCGTTGGCCACCACCAGCTGGGCGCGGCCGGTGGGGCTGTGGCGCGCCTCGACGAAGGTGAGGCCCTCCGGCGAGAGGCTGCCGGGCAACAGGGCGTGGGACACCCAGGCGGGGGCGGCAGGATCGCTCACATCGAACACCACCACCATCGAAGTGGTGGTGCGCTCCAGGCCCACCACGGCAAAGGTGCGACCGTTCCAGCGGGCCACCACCACCCCCTCCGGCTCCACCCCCTTGTCGTCACTGCGGCTGTCGTCGTAGACGCGGGCGGCGATCGCCAGGGTCTGGAGGGTGGTGCCGCTGTCCCAGAGCAGGGCGCCGGTGTCGGCGTCGAAGAGGCTGATGCTGCGGCTGCCGAAGGCGGTGGGGGGCTGGCCGGTCTGCTCCTTGAGGGTTTTGAGCCGCGGCCGCCGCGTCTCGTCGTTGTAGCCGCTGTAGTCGCGGCCATCGCCCTCATTGGCGGTGAGGAAATAGTCCTTACCCCGGAAGGCGCTGGTGCTGGGAGTGAGCGTGAAGGCGGCGATCGCATCGGGCATGCGCAGCCCGAGGTAGTTGTTGCCCAGGGTGGGCTTGATGCCACCGTCCTGGTCGCTCACATCCACCAACTGGCGGCTGAAGTCGACCGAGCCGAGGGCGAAGATTCTCTCGATGCTGCGGGTGTTGAGGTTGACCTTGGCAACACCATTGTTCTCCTGCAGGCTGACGTAGGCGTAGTTGCCGTTGATCGCCACGAACTCCGGCTCGATGTCGTTGGCCTGGGTGGTGCCGGGCGGACCGGAGAGACGCAAACCGGCGGGCAGGCTGATGTCGGCGAATCCGAGGTCGGTGTAGGCGAAGCGTTCCGCACCCGGCCGGCCCTGGATGTCGATGATGCCGATGCTGCCCGGGCGGTCGATCGAGTAGTTGCTGTTGGGCTCGCCCTCGTTGGCCACCACCAGCCGGGTGCCGGCGCTGTTGAAGGTAAGGCTGTCGGGCAGGTAGCCCACCGCCAGATCCTGCAGAAACAGCAGGGCACCGCCGGGCTGGACGCGGTAGAAGCGCACGATGCCGCGGCCCGCATTCGTGGCGTAGTCGCCGGGGGAGAGGGCCACCGCCAGGAGCGATCCGAAGCTGGCCACCGCCTGCGAGACCCACACCACGGAGGCCGCTGGAGCGACGTTGCCGTAGGCGGTGCGGGCAACGAGCGCCGGCGCAGCGGGGTTGGTGGCCCGCACCGCCTGCAGGGTGGGGCCGCCGCCGGAGGAGAAGACGAAGGCCTGGCCGTTGACCCGCACCACGGTGGCGATCTCGCTCTGGAGGTTTTCCGTGGGGGGCGTGGTCTGGGGAACCGTGGTGGAGAGGTCGATCCGGCCGACCACGGGGGAGGTGCGCAGGGCCGGGGGCAGGGCCTCGGCCGATGCCCGGCGTGCCGCCCCCCGCAGGAGCAGGGCGAGCCAGGGGTTGGCGGCAAGGGGTGGGGTGGGCATCAGGGCCGGCCAGCAGTCCCTGGAACCCTTGCAAGCTGCAGGAGCGGCCGGGTTAAGACGAGGCGAACGATCGTTTAAGCCTCCGGCGCCACCGGCTGGGAGAGCCGCCCGAGGGGAATGGATCGGGGGGCGGGGCGGGGAGAACGGGGCAAGGGGGGAGGCAAGAGTGAATCAAAAACGAAGCTTGGGAGAAAGAGTCATGAAGCAGAGACCAATACCTGGCGGACAACCATGCGTTTTTGCTTCAAATCCGATACCGTCACAAGCTCACCGGCCTCCATCCCCTCAAGCCCCCGCCCAAAGGGATCCATGCTCACCTCCGCGCCCCCCCGCGGCGCCGGTCTCCGGCCCGCCGCCGCGGCAAAAGGAGCGCCGGGGAACTTTCGCGGCGCCGGGAACGCGCTGATCGTGGGGGGCGGCATCGCCGGTTTGGCCTCCGCGATCAGCCTGAGCCGACTGGGCTGGCAGTGCACGATCCTGGAGCGGTACCCGGGCCGGCGCCGGATGGGCCACGGCCTGCTGCTGCCAGCGGCGGGGCGGTGCTCGCTGGAGCGGCTGACGCTGGAGGGCATCGAGGCAGCCAGCACCCCGGTGGAGAGTTTCGCGCTGCACGGCCGCGACGGGTCGCCGCTGCGCCACTTTTCGATCCCGGGGTCCCTGGGCCTGATGCGGCGCGATCTGGTGGCCCTGTTGCGAAGCGCCCTGCCGGCCTCGGTGCGGCTGGAGACCGGCCGGGTGGTGGGCCTGGAGCCCGACGGGGCCGGCGCCTTTCAGGCGGTGGGAGCCCGGGGATGGCGCCGGCGGGCCGACCTGATCGTGGCGGCGGATGGCGTTCACTCCGCCTGCCGCCGTTCCCTGTTCCCGGAGGCGCGCCTAACGCCAGAGCGGGTCACCGAGCTGGTGCTGTCGCTGATCGACCCGGTGCTCGTCCAGGAGCTGGCGGGCAGCTGCCGCAAGTTTCATGACCCAACCTCCGGGCTCGCCCTGGGTCTGCTGCCCTGCCGGAACGGTCGGCTGGTGGCCTACGCCCAGTTCGCCACCGCCCGCCATCCCGCCCCGGAGCGGGAGCGGGAGGTGGTGCCCTTCCTGCGGCGCCATTTCGGCAGCTGGAATCCGTTGCTGGAGAGGCTGCTGAAGGGACTGACGCCGGAGACCAGCCACCTGTGGCACACCACCGATCTCGACCCCCTGCCCCAACTGCACCGGGGCAACGTGGTGCTGGTGGGGGATAGCGCCCATCCGATGCTGCCCTTCACCAGCCAGGGATCGGCGGCGGCCCTGGGGGATGCGCTCTGTCTGGCGGAAGAGCTGGAAGGGGCGGGGGGGCGCTCGGGGCAGGGGGTGGGCCGCGCCCTGGCGGCCTACAGCGGCCGGCGACGGCTGGAGCTGCTGCCGCTGCTGCAGGAGGGCCGGGCCCTGCGCCACCACTTCCTCGACCCTGAGGCGGCGACCCGGCCGGTGGCGCCGCTGGCGGGCTTCCTGCCCACGCTGCCGGCGGAGCAATGAGCGGGGCGGGGGGCAGGCCCGGACGCGAACACGATCCCTTCGCCGACGACCAGGTGCCGCTGGCGGCGTTGCGGCGCCAGGCCTTCCACTTGCGCTGGGCCAGCCAGCCAGACGATGTGATCCCGCTGACCGCAGCTGATCCCGATTTCGCGGTGGCGCCGGTGGTGCGGGAGGCGATCGCCCGCCAGGCCGCCGAGGGGTTGTTCTGCTACGGGCCGGCGGAGGGGCTGCCCGGGTTCCGCGAGGCCTGCGCGCGGTTCAGTGCGGAGCGGCGGGGGGTGGGGTGCGCTCCGGAGCGGGTGCTGGCGGTGGATGGGGCGGCGGCGGGCCTGCGGCACGTCTGTCGCCTGCTGCTGCAGCCGGGCGACGAGGCGATCGTGTTCGACCCGGTGGATTTTCTGTTCGCGGCGGCGGTGGAGGCGGCCGGCGGGGTGGTGCGACGGCTGCCGGTGGATCCGCGAAGCGGTGCACTGGCGCTGGATCGTCTGGAGTCGCTGGTGACGCCCCGCTCGCGGCTGCTGGGCGTGTGCAACCCGCTTAACCCGGTGGGGCGGGTGCTGCGGGAGCCGGAGCTGGCGGCCCTGGCGGCCTTCGCCGAGCGCCACAACCTGGCGATCCTCAACGACGAGGTGTGGGCCGACATCGTGTTTGCGCCGCACCAATTCCGCAGTCTGGCGGCACTGGATCCGGCGGTGGCGGCCCGCTGCTGGACCGTGCACGGTTTCTCGAAGAACTACGGACTGGCGGGATTGCGGGTGGGTTGCGTGGTGGCCCCCGATGCGGCCGGCTGCGAGGCCCTGGCCCGCGCCGCCCTGGCCGACACAACGATGAGCGGCGTCGCCACCCTGTCGCAGATCGCAGCCGTGGCAGCCCTGGAGGGGGCCGACGCCTGGCTGGCGGCCTGGCTGGCCCACCTGGGGCGCCAGCGGGAGCGGGCGGTGGCGGCCCTCACAGCCATGCCCGGTGTGGAGCTGTTGCCCCCGGAGGGCACCTACACCCTGTTCCCACGGGTGGAGCATCACGGCCTCACCCCGGAAGCGCTGGTGGAACGCCTGCGCGACCGCCACCGGGTGGCCGTGGTGCCCGGCGCGCCCCGCTGGTTCGGCCCCGGCGCGGCGGGCCATTTGCGGCTGGTGTTCAGCACGTCGGAGGGGATCTTGGGCGAGGGCCTGGCGCGGTTGCGGCGGGGGCTGGTGGAGCTGGCGGGGGTGGTGGGGGAGGTAGGGAAGCCGACGGTTAGGGAGAACGCTCCTCGAACGGGGCGTCTGGTCAGAAAGCGCTAAGGCGGGTTCAACCGGCCGTCGATCACCAGCCGATCCTGCTCCCGCAGGCTGTAGTGGCCCGCGGCCACGGTCGGGCAAAAGGCCAGATTCCAGCTCTGCTTCGAAACCACGCTGGGAAAGACCACAAACGGATGGCGCGCCAGAAGATCCCCTCCCCAGCTCTGCTGGCCCGCGCTGGGGATACCCGCATGCAGCCAGGCCCCGTTGGGCACATCCTCAGCCGTCACCACCTTCACATCTGCTGGATCCGCGATCTCCAGGCAGGTGATCACATGGGCAACGCTGTCAAGCACGTCAAACCCCTTGTGCACCGCCACCTCCAGCACCGTGGTGGCCGGGTCGAAGCTGCAGTACACCACGCGCATTCCCTTCGGATTCCAGCGCCCGCCCGCCCGTTCGGCGCCGATTCCACTGTCCCAGCGCAGCCTGTGCACCAGCGCATCGACCCTCCATGCCACCAGGGGCGTGACGGCTGCTGCCAATCCACAGGGCAATGGAGTCATCTCCATCGGAGCTCAGCTGTACACCCCGTATTCGAGGCGGGTGAGGAAATCGGTCACCAACTCCGTGCCCTGCACCGTTTGCAGCAATTCAATCGGACGCTGGTCGTTCAGACCCATGGCCGGTTTGTTTAACCACTCCTCCGCTTTTTCCTGACTGCCAAACACTTCGCTGGCCTTCGCCAACGTTTCGGCAAAGAGCCAGGTCTTGCTGGCCAGGGGGGCAGGCATGGGCTTCATGGGCGTCTCGCGCTGGCGCCGCAGCGTGCGATCGCTGATGCCCAGCACCTTGATCACCTCCCGTTCATTCAGGCCTGGCAACGCCGTGATCAGGCACTGCAGCGACGCATAGGGGACGCCGCTCTCCACAATCGCCTGGTGGACCGCCAAGCGGTTAGTCATCGGCACCGCAAACACCCCCACTCCTCCCAGCAACCGTTGCGATTGCGAGAGCAGCCGCAACTCCCTGGCGGCGGCTTCATCTTCATGGAGATCCGTGAGATCCGTGGCGACCCCATGCGCCTCCTCCTGATCGAGGGAAGGATTCATGGTGGGGCGCTAGGTCTCGACTGGGATGGCAATTGTCCGCAGCTTTTGGCCAATTGTCAATCCTGGGCGCGGGCTCACCCCTCCTCCCCCTCCGCCAACAACCGCGCATACATCCCCTCCCCATCCGCCATCAGCTCCCCATGGCGGCCGCGCTGCACGACGTGGCCGGCGTCGAGCACCAGGATCAGGTCGGCGTCGCGGATGGTGCTCAGGCGGTGGGCGACCACGATCTGGGTGCAGGCGCGGCGGCGCAGGGACTCCTCCACCCGCCGTTCGGTTTCGGCGTCGAGGGCGCTGGTGGCCTCATCGAGGATCAGGATTGAGGGGTCCTGCAGCAGGGCGCGGGCCAGCTCGAGGCGCTGGCGCTGGCCGCCCGAGAGGTTGCGGCCGCCCTCCGCCAGTTCCGTATTCAGGCCGCCGGGCAGGGAGTCGATCAGCTCCAGCAGCTGGGCGTCGCGGCAGGCCTCCAGCAGCTGCTCGTCGCACAGATCGGGGCGCCAGAGGCGCAGGTTTTCGCGGATGCTCAGGCCATAGATCGCGATCTCCTGCTGCACCATCGCCAGCGACGCCACCGCCACCGGCCGCGG
Organism: uncultured Synechococcaceae cyanobacterium; assembly: GCA_903907855.1. Taxonomy (GTDB): domain Bacteria; phylum Cyanobacteriota; class Cyanobacteriia; order PCC-6307; family Cyanobiaceae; genus Cyanobium. The sequence continues at coordinate 18,191 of CAIVPT010000128.1, forward strand.
GATCGCCGTGAGCGGATAGCCATCGAAGCGGATCTGTCCCTCGCTGACGGGCAACAGGCCGGCAATCAGCCGCGCCAGGGTGCTCTTGCCCGATCCGCTCGCCCCCACCAGCGCCACCCGCATCCCGGGCTCGATCGTCAGACTCAACCCCTCGATCAACGGCGGCCGCACCGGCGCGAAGCGATACACCAGTTCCTCGATCTCCACCCGTCCGGAAAGGCGGCGGCGGCCCGCGGGCCAGGGCGGCAACGACGGGGGCGTAGTGGTGCGCAGCAGCGGATCGATCGGGTGGTCGAGCACGTCCTGCAGGCGCAGCACCGCCGTTTCCATCTGCGGCAGATCCGCCACGAAGCCCACCAGCCGGTCGATCTCCCCCTTCAATCCGGCCGCCACCTGCTGGGCCGCCAGCAACATCCCCAGCGTCAGCTCCCCCTGCAGCACCAACAGGAAACCCACCAGCAATACGCCCAGGGTGTTGAGCTGGCTCAGCAGGGTGGGCACCAGGCCCAGGGCCGCCTGGCGCCGCGACAGATGGTGCAGAAACGCCTGCACCCGCCGCTGGTACCCCGCAAACCGCTGCAGCACATCCCCCTCGGTGGCGGTGCTCTTGACCATCTCGATCTCCATCAGGGCCGCCATCAGCGATCCCTCCGCCTTGCCCGCATCCTTCTGCAGCTGCTGCGTGGCATCGCGCTGCTGGCGCAGGCTCAGCGCCACCATCAGCGCATTGAGGGCCGTGCTCACCCCCACCACCAACCCCAGGCGCGGGCTGTAACTGAGGGTGAGCAGCAGGTAGAGCACCAGCAGCACGCCGCCGTTGAGCAGGGGCAGCAGGCGCTGGGCGAGGAACGACGCCAACTCACGGTTCAGGCCCTGGCGCTGGCTGATGTCGCCGGCGTATCGCTGGCGGAAGAAACCATCGGGCAAAGCCAGCACATGGGCCTCGAACTCCTGCGCCCCGCGGCTTTCGAGCCGATGGCTGAGGTGGCGGATGCCCAGCTGCTGCAGCTGCCCGCCGATCACCTGCAGGGCGATGGTGAGGGCCATGGCCCAGAGCATCGGCTTGAGCCAGTGCCGCAGCGACGAGCCCCACACATCATCCACATAGATCTGGGTGAACACGGGCATCGCCAGCTGGGGCAGAAGCAGCAGCAATCCCGCCAGCAGGGTGAAGGCCGCCGCCCGCCACTCCGGCGCCAGGCGCCGCAGCAGCAAGCCCCAGGGCCTGGGCACCCGGCCCCCCCGGCGGAACTCCGGCCCGGGCCGCATCTCCAGCACCACGCCGGTGAAGCCCTTGCTGAAGGCCTCCAGGCTCAGCCAGCGGGGACCCATGGCCGGATCGTTGAGGGCCACGCGGTTGCCGCGGAAGCCCTCCAGCACCAGGAAATGGTTGAACTCCCAGAACAGGATCAGCGGCATTTTCTGGCGGCGCAGGGCGGCCAGATCCATGCGGAATCCCTTGCCCTCCAGGCCGTAGAGCCGGCCGGCGCGCACCAGGCTGGCGGCATCGCTGCCATCGCGGCTGACGCCGCACACCTGGCGCAGCTCCAGCAACGGCACCACCCGCCCGTAGTGGCGCAACACGATCGCCAGGCAGGCGGCCCCGCATTCGGCCGCCTCCATCTGCAGAACGGTGGGGGTGCGGATGCGCCGTGCCATCAGCAGATCCTCAGTAGATGCCCGTGATGTCCCGCAGCAGGGGAATCACGTAGGAGATCGGCTGGCGGTGCTCCACCAGCACCGACACCTCGGTGCCGGTGCCCGGGGTGAGACGCAGGTCGGGGCCGGGGCCGCCGCCCCAGTCGAAGCCGCTGCGGGTGGCCGGATCGCGCTGCAGGCTGGTGACCGCTTCGATCAGCGGGTCGTTGCCGGAGCTGCCTGCGGGCTGCACCGTCTGCACCAACGACTCCAGGCCGAGGCGCTGCCGCAACCCCTCCCGGCTCACCGGCAGGGTGCGCAGGCTGAGGATGCGTCCGCGGATGCCGCCATGGCGTTGCGCCTTGGTGGTGGTGGGGGTGATGCGCACGATCTGTCCGGGCTTGAGGCGCTTGCCGTCCTGGCTGGCGAAGTAGGCGAGGCTCACCAGCTCCTGGCGCCGGTCGCTGCGGTCGAGTGAAAACAGGGTGGTGCCGGGATTGACCACCGCACCCGGCTGCACCAGCTGCTCCACCAGGCAGCCGGCCACCGGGGAGAGCACCAGGGAGCTGCGCAGGTATTCGCGCTGCTGGCGGGCCAACGCCAGGACCTCATCGTTGATGCCCTGGCGACGCTGCTGCGATTCAGCCAGCTGCTGGCTGTCGATGCGCTGCAGCTGGCGCTCCTTCTCGATGAAGGTTTCCTCGGCGATGGCGCCACTACCGCGGTAGGGGAGCAGGCGCTCCAGATCGGCCGCCGCCAGGGCCCGCTCGCGCTGGGCCTGGAGGAGGGCGAGCTCGTCGTGGCTGCGCAGCTGGCGCAGGCGGCGCTCAGCGGCCACGATCGAGCCCCGCAGCGGCACCAGATCGATGCGGGCCAGGGGCTGGCCGGCCTGCACGCACTGCCCCTCGCGCACCAGGATCTGCTGCAGCGGCCCGCCGCTGGGGCTCTGCACCGGCAGCAGCGCCTCAGGCCGCAGCAGCACCCCCCGCCCCTGGATCCGCACCGGCACCCGCCCGACCACCGACCACACGCCGATGGCGGCGGTGAAGGAGAGCAGGCCGAGCAGCAACGCCCACAGGCTGGGGCGCAGCAGCGGCAGGGGTTGGTC
>CAIVPT010000129.1 GCA_903907855.1 uncultured Synechococcaceae cyanobacterium
GCGGTGTTCCGCTGGGCGGACATGAGCCTGGAGGCCCGGCAGGGCTCCTACCGAGGGTCTGGATCCGATCGCAATCGGGACCTCGAGGGCATGCTGCAGCAGCTCTTCAACTGAGAGCCTGGGGCGACGCCGCCTCGGCCAGCCACCGGCGCAAGAGCGGCAGGCTCAGCCCGATCACGTTGCTGAAGCACCCCTCGAGCCGCTCCACCAGCGCCCCGCCGCGCCCCTCCAAGGCGAAGCCGCCGGCACAGTGGAGAGGCTCACCGGTGGCTACATAGGCGCGGATCTCCCCATCGCTCAGCGGGGCAAACCACAGGCGGGTAGCCACCGTGGCAAGCCGCTCCCGGGCTCCTCCTGAAGCATCGCCGCCGACCAGGCAGTGGCCGGTGAGCAGGGAGGCGGAACCACCGGCCATACGTCGCCAACGCTGGAACGCCTGATCCGAATCCGCTGGCTTGCCGAACACCTCCCCCTCAAACAGCAGCAGCGAGTCGCAGCCCAGCACCGCTCCCTCGGGCTGGCGAGCCGCCACCGCCATCGCCTTGGCCCGCGCCAGCTGCCGTACGAGCTCGTGCGGATCGGCGTGGGCGATGGCACCCTCATCGACGCCGCTGACGGCGACGCTGTGGGCAATCGCGGCCTGCTCGAGCAGGCGACGCCGGGCCGCAGAGGCGGAGGCCAGAACGAGCATGGGACCTGATCCGATCGTGCCCAGCCAACCACAGGCCCAGGCCCTACGGCCCCGGAAGGGGGATGGCAGCATGAGCACCATGGTTGTTCCCGCACCTCCCGGTTCCACCCCCTCCGCGGCGGCGGCGAAGGCCCTGCGGCGAGCGGCCCGATCGCTGCGTTGCCTCCCGTTTCGCCGGGCCTTCTACGAGGAAGTGGATGGGCAGGCCATGGCCGCCACCGAGCTGTGTGCCCGGGGTGACTGGGCACGGCTGGTGTTCGCCCCCTTTGGGACGGAGCGGGCCGAGGCCCACTTCCGCTGGCTGATCCTCCTCGGCGTGCTGCGCCGCGAGGTGGACGGCCAGGGGCTGACCGAGCGGGTGCGGCTCACCCCCATGGGCCGCCAGCTGCTGGCCTCCTGGAACGGGGAGGTGCCGCGGGCCGGCCTGCAGGAGCGGATCCAGGAGAACTTCCGCCGACACCGGCCCCGCTTCTGATGGGAAGTGCCCCACCGCCTTCGGGCCATCCCCCCGCCTGCATGGTGTTGGGCACCAGCAGCGGCGCGGGCAAATCGCTGATGGCCGCCGCCCTCTGCCGGGTTCTCCACCGTCGCGGGGAAACCGCCGTGCCCTTCAAGGGGCAGAACATGAGCCTCAACGCCTGGGTGGACGAGGCGGGCGGCGAAATGGCCTACTCCCAGGCGCTGCAGGCCTGGGCGGCGGAGCTCGAACCGGTGGCGGCCATGAATCCTGTGCTGCTCAAGCCCCGCGGCGACCACAGCAGCGAGGTGATCCACCTGGGCCGCTCCGTCGGCACGGCCCAGGCGGAGCATTACTACCGCGACTGGTTCCGCCCCGGCTGGGCTGCCATCCGCCAGGGGCTGGACACCTTGCGGCACAGTCACCCCGGCGGGCGGCTGGTGCTGGAGGGGGCGGGCAGCCCGGTGGAGATGAATCTGCAGCCCCGCGATCTCACCAACCTGCGCCTGGCCCAGTTCCTCCGCGCCCGTTGCCTGCTGGTGGCTGACATCGAGCGGGGTGGGGTGTTCGCCCAGGTGGTCGGCACCCTGTCCCTGCTGCGGCCGGTGGAGCGCCCCCTGATCCGCGGCATCTTGATCAACCGTTTCCGTGGGCGCCGGGAGCTCTTCGACGAGGGTCGCACCTGGCTGGAGCAGCGCACCGGCGTGCCGGTGCTCGGGGTGATGCCCTGGCTGGACGAGCTGTTTCCACCGGAGGATTCGCTCGACCTACTGGAACGCCGAGGCCGCAAGGCTGGCGCCGCGATCACGGTGGCGGTGCTGCGACTGCCCTCCCTGAGCAACTTTTCCGATCTCGATCCGCTGGAGGCCGAGGCGAGCGTGCAGCTGCGCTGGATCCAGCCGGGGGAGGAACTCGGCCATCCCGACGCGGTGATCCTGCCCGGCAGCAAGCAGACCCTGCGGGATCTGGCGGCCCTTCGCGAGAGCAGCCTGGCGCAGGAGCTGAGGCGCTACGTGGGGGAGGGGGGCCAGGTGTTTGGCCTCTGTGGGGGCCTGCAGATGCTCGGCCAGAGCCTGAGGGACCCCGGCGGCCTGGAGGGCGGCGTCGCCCGGACGGAGCGTGGCCTGGGGTTGCTGCCCCTGCAGACGGTCTTCGCCGCCGAGAAAATGCTGCGCCGCCGCCGCAGCCCCTGCCTCTGGCCCGCCGGAGAGACGCTGGAGTTGGAGGGTTTTGAGCTGCACCACGGTCGCAGCGAGTGCGTGGCCGCCCCCCTCTGCCAGGAGGAGGGGCTCGGGTGGTGGCAGCCGGTGGGGGACCAGGGCGGCGTGGTGGCCGGCACCTACCTGCACGGCGTGTTCGAGAACGGCGCCTGGCGGCGCCGCTGGCTGAACGGGCTGCGGCGCCGCCGCGGGCTGCCGGCCCTGAGCGAAGCGCAGCCGCACCATCACCGTCAGCGACAGGACCTGCTCGATCGCCTGGCCGAGGCCTTCGAGCGCCACGTGGATCTGGAGCCCCTGCTGCGCTGAGGGGCATGCAGCGGCCCCCTGGAGCGGGGTGGGAGACTCGGCGGACGTTCGCCCCCCCCGATGACCGCCGTCACCGTGCGTTGGCCCGACGGGCACCTCACCGTGGAGCCGGTCGGTCGCGACTGGCTGGTGGCGGCCAGGGAGGCCGGCGTCCTGATCCCCACCGGCTGCCTGGGGGGCAGCTGCGGCGCCTGTGAGATCGAGGTGAACGGGAGAATCGTGCGGGCCTGCGTGGCCCGGGTGCCGGCCAGCCGGCAGGGGGCACTCACGGTGGGCCTGGCGGAAGACCCAGCCTGGTGAGGGACTGCCCTGAAGCCCACGCGGTAATGGGGCTCAGGGCTCGTCCTGGATGAGGCCGCCCCCCAAGAGCACGGGGCCCGCGTAGAACACGGCCGCCTGGCCTGGGGTGATCGAGAACTGGGGTTCGTGGAAGGCCAGCCGGCAACGATGGGGCCTTGCGGCATTCCGGTCGGCGTCGGTGGGATCGAGGGGAACAAGGAGGGCCTGGACCGGCTCGCTGCGGTACCGCACCTGCACGCTGAGCTCAAGGGGAGCCTGGGGGGGAGCCATCGACACCCAGTTCACCGCGCCGACTCCGCAGCCATCGCGGGCGGCGTCGGCGCGGGGGGCCACAACCACGCGGTTCATCGCCCCATCGAGGCGCACCACATGCAGGGGCTCGCTCCAGGCCACCCCGAGACCTTTGCGCTGGCCGATGGTGAAATGCTCGATGCCATCGTGCTGCCCCACCACGGTGCCATCGGCCAGCACGATCTCGCCGGGCCTGGGGGGCAGGTAGGCATCGAGGAAGGCGCGCATGGAGCCGTGGTGGTCGGCCAGGCAGAGGTCCTGGCTTTCGGGCTTCTCGGCGGTGCGCAGGCCCAGGCGGGCGGCTTCGGCACGGGTGTCGCGCTTGCTGAGCTCGCCGAGGGGAAACACCAGGGAGGCCAGCACCCCCTGGGACAGGTCGTAGAGGAAGTAACTCTGGTCCTTGAGGGGATCGAGCCCTCGCAGCAGTTGATGGCGGCCGCTGGCATCACCCGGCACGGGGGCAGGATCACCCGCTTCGGCATGGCGCACCCGTGCGTAGTGGCCGGTGGCGACACGGGAGATGCCCCGCTCCTGGCGGGCCCACTCCAGCATCGGCGTGAACTTCACGGCGCGGTTGCAGCGGGAGCAGGGCAGGGGGGTGATCCCCTGGCCGTAGCCGTCCACCAGGAAGTCAACGATCTGTTCGCGGAAGCGCTCCCGCGAATCGACGACATGATGGGGAATGCCGAGCTCCTCGCACAGCCCGGCCGCATCCACCAGCCCTTCGGCGCAACAGGCACCCTTGCCGCTCATCAGCCAGAGGGTGAGGCCCTCCACCTCCCAGCCGGCCGCCTGAAGCAGGGCGGCGGTGAGGGAGCTGTCGACCCCACCGGAGAGGCCGGCAACCACCCGGTGCTCGCCGGGCCAGGCGCGCAGCCGCTCAAGGGCGGCCTCGCCAGCGACGGTGGCCGAAAAAGCGGACGCTGAATGCACCATGCTGGCAATCGTGGAACTGGAATAGATCGAGCCGGAGCGGATAAACCAGACCTCAACACCAGTTTAAAACCATAGCTGGCAGGCCCAGCCTGGAAGGGGCTGGAGCCGCACAGCGGTTGCCAGCCGGGCCCGCAGAGGCTCAAACAAGCGCAGATCGCCAGCTTTTCCGATCAGCCTACGGGCCATGTTTCGTCTGCCCCGTGGAGGGTGAACACCAGAAAACACCAACACCAACCACTCCCTGCGATCGGCCATGGCCTGGCGCCCCCCATCGGCCCCACGTATGACAACCATGGGGTGGCGGCCAGCGTTTTGCCGGCCCCTCCTCCCCCCACTCCCGATGCCCCACCGCCCCGGCTGGCCCCGCCGCGACGCTGACCACCTGCTGGTGGACTCCGCCACGATGGCGGCCCTGGAGGAAGAGCTGTTCGCCAGCGGCCTGCCGGTGGCCTCACTGATGGAGAAGGCGGCCCTGGCGTTGAGCCGGCGGCTGCTGGAGCACCCACCGGAGGCCGCCCTGGTGCTCGTGGGTCCGGGCCATAACGGCGGCGATGGGTTGGTGGTGGCGCGCGAACTGCACCTGGCGGGGATCCCGGTGCGGATCTGGGCACCGTTCCCGCACCCCAAACCGCTCACCGAAGCCCACCTGCGCCACGCCCTCTGGCTCGGCATCCCGCGGCTGGAGGAGCCCCCCAACCCGCAAGATGGCGCGCTCTGGATCGATGCCCTGTTCGGAATCGGCCAGAGGCGCGCGCCGGGGGAGGCGCTCGAGGGACTGCTCGAGCAGCGGCAGGAGTCCCGGCCGGGGCTCCTGGTATCGATCGATGTGCCCACGGGCCTCTGCGCCGACACGGGCAGGCTTCTAGGCCGCTCGGCCGCGTGCGCGAGCCGCACCTGGTGCCTGGGGCTGCGAAAGCGCGGGCTTCTGCAGGACAGGGCCCTGCGCTGGGTGGGCGAGCTGACCGCCATCGACCTGGGACTGCCGGCCAACCTGCTGGGGGTCCTGCCGAACGACACGCCACTCAGCCTGGGTCCCGAAGACCGCAGCACGGCGCCCTGGCCCCAGGAGGATCCAGCGGCCTCGAAGTACGGGCGGGGTCGGCTGCTGGTGGTGGCCGGCAGCCTCCAATTCCTCGGAGCGGCCCAGCTGGCCCTCAGCGGCGCCAGCGCCGCAGGGTGCGGCAGCCTGCGGGCGGCCGTCCCCGCGCCGATTGCCGAGGCGCTCTGGAGCCTCCATCCCCACGTGGTGCTGGCGGGCTCAGCGGCAGCCACAGCCTGCGGCTGCCTTGCCCTGGCGTCGCTGCCGCCGAGCTGGTTGGAGCGCCTCGATGCCGTGCTGCTGGGGCCGGGGATCGGCACTCCGCCTGACGAACGGACCCTGGAAGGCGAAGCCGAGCGATGGCAGCAGCTGCAAGCCTTCCCAGGACTGCTCGTGCTTGACGCCGACGGCCTGAACCGTCTGGCGCAGGGATCCGCCATGGGAATCGACCCTGGGGCCTGGCTGGCCGAACGGGCCGGCCCCAGCTGGATCACCCCCCATGGGGGGGAATTCGCCCGTCTCTTTCCGAGCTGGGCGGAACTTCCGCCCCTGGAGGCGGCGGCAAGGGCGGCCCAACGGTGCGGCGCGGGGGTGCTGCTGAAGCGGGCCCGAACGGTGGTGGCGGCTCCGGATGGGCGGCGCTGGCAGCTGAGGGATGCGGCACCGGCCGTGGCCCGCGCGGGCCAGGGCGATGTGCTGGCCGGCTATTGCGCGGGAGTGGGGGCCAGGGCGGTGGCGGCCCTGGGGCCAGGGGTGGGGCTCGATGCCAGCCTGCTGGCCGCGGCGGCCCTGGATCACGCCTGCGCAGGCCTGGCGATTGCCTCCCCCCAACCCCCCGGGCACCCCCCCGGGCCGGATGCCACACCCCAGGGGGTGGCCGTGGCACTGAGCGCTCTTGGCCAGGCCCAACCATGGGGAGCCGGAGGCCACAGAGAAAGCCATGCCCGGTCCAACACACTCCCAGTCAGGGATCGATGATTTCCCGAAAAAGCCAGTTGGCGGCAGGATTTATAGGGAGCGAGCGCCGACACTGAGACGCAACTTCGCAATAGAAAGCTAAAAGGTTGCTAAAAAATAGGCTCAAGGCTTGACGCCGACGGGATAGTTACGCATCCCGCCCAATTCTATGACTGCCTCCCAGGTCCGCGCGAGTGACGGCCTCAGCCGCAGGGGCAGTGATTCCATGACCTGGTATCTCGCCTCGATCGGGCGGGAGCCACTGCTGACGCCTGCCGAAGAGATCGAACTCGGCAATCAGGTTCAGGCAATGATGATGCTTGTGGAACAAAAGCGGGACGACTACAGCCCCCATGAGCTCAAGCTGATCAAGGTGGGGCGGCGTTCCAAGGAACGGATGATGAAGGCCAACCTGCGCCTGGTGGTCAGCGTTGCCAAGAAATACCAGGGCAAGGGAATGGAGCTGCTGGATCTTATCCAGGAGGGCTCCCTCGGCCTCGAGCGGGCGGTCGAGAAATTTGACCCCACCCGCGGCTACAAGTTTTCCACCTACGCCTTCTGGTGGATCCGCCAGAGCATGACGCGGGCCATTGCCTGCCAGAGCCGCACGATCCGGTTACCGGTGCATCTGAGCGAGCGTCTCAGCACCATTCGCAAGGTGAGCCTGGATCTGGCCCACAAGCTCGGCGCCATGCCCAGCCGCCAGGAGATCGCCGAGGCCCTGAACATGCCGGTTCAGGAGCTCGATTCCCTGTTGCGTCAGTCCCTGACCACCTCCAGCCTGGATGCCCCGATCAATGCCGACGAGGGTCGCAGTTTTCTGGGCGACCTGATCGCCGATGCCTCAGCGGAAGAGCCGCTGGAGCAGGTGGAGCGGGGCATGCACCAGGAGCAACTGGTGCGCTGGCTGGGCCATCTCACGGAGCAGGAGCGGGAGGTGCTGGCTCTGCGCTTCGGGCTGGATGGCAAGGAGCGCCACACCCTGGCCGAGATCGGCCGGCTGCTCGATGTGTCCCGGGAGCGGGTGCGCCAAGTGGAACTCAAGGCCCTGCGCAAACTCCGCAACCTCACCCGGCGGGTGCCGCCCACCCTCTGATCGACTGACGATTCACTGAGACGGCGTTGGAGCCCCGAACTGCGATCCTGCCGCTCGTTTACCACCCCGCCTACTCCGCACCCCTACCCAGCAGCCATCGCTTTCCGATGGCGAAGTTCCAGATGCTGGAGGAGCGGCTGCGGCGGGGGAGATTTGCGGATCCGGCTCACTGGTGGCAGCCCCTGCCCGCCCCGCGGCGCTGGATGGAGCGGGTCCACAGCCGGGCCTATCTTGAGGCCTTCGCCCAGGGTCGGCTGGAGCCCGCTGCATTGCGGCGAATCGGTCTGCCGGCCACCACGCCGCTGGTGCGGCGCACCTGGCTGGCGGTGGGGGGCACGGTGCTCACGGCCCGCCTGGCTCTGGAGCGTGGAGTCGCCTGCCACCTGGCCGGAGGCACCCACCATGCCTTCCCCGATGCCGGTAGCGGCTTCTGCATCGTCAACGACGTGGCGGTGGCGGCGCGGGTCCTGCTGGAGGAGGGGCGGGTGGGAAAGGTGCTGGTGGTGGATCTCGATGTGCACCAGGGGGATGGCACCGCCTGGATCTTTCAGGAGGAGCCGCGGGTGTTCACCTTCTCCGCCCATTGCGCCAGCAATTTCCCGGCACGCAAGCAACGCAGCGATCACGATCTACCCCTGGCCGATGGCCTGGAGGATGGGGACTACCTGGCTGCCATCCACGGAGTGCTGCCGGTGCTTCTAGATCAGGTGCAACCCGATCTGGTGCTCTACAACGCCGGGGTCGACCCCCACCGCGGGGACCGGCTGGGCCGGCTCTGCCTGAGCAGCGCGGGGCTGCTGGCCCGGGATCGCCTGGTGCTGAGGGCCTGCCGACAGCGGGGAGTGCCGGTGGCAACCGTGCTGGGAGGGGGCTACGACGATCTGGAGGCACTGGTGGAGCGCCATGCCCTGGTGTTCCAGGCAGCCGCTGAGGTGCTGGGGGCCCAGATGGCGCCCTAAACCGTGTAACTCAGGCCGGGGTGAAACGCCAGGAGTCGGGAAATCTGGCAAGCAGAGTCATGCGGGAGGGATGAACATTGGCCGCCAAACCATCCGCGGCACAACCACAGGCCAACCGCTCTGGCGACGTGAATCAAGGCGTACAATCGTGCAGGATTGAAAACCCTTGGCACACCAGCGTGAGCGAGAGCCAGAGCAACAACCAGAGCAAGAGCCAGAGCGAGAGCGCCAAGCCAACGCAACAGCTGACGCTTGCGGGGCCGACGAGCGTTGATGCGGTCCTCTCCGATCCCCCTAGGGAACGGCTGGAACCGTGCGCCTCTCAATTTCCGAGAAGGCACCGCATTCGCATCGCCAAACTAAAAATCGGCAACCATGCCTTGGCCTATCTTTTCGGCCATGGCCTCGCCCGCTTGTTGCAAGGGCCGGTCGACATCGCGACCCATGGCATTCCCGAACTAGGACTGGCCGCCGCCAACACCCACTTGTTTAACGACGAGAACGCTGGCCTTGCGATCGATACCAGCTATCCCTGGCCAATGCCGAAAAGCCTGCTCACCCTCCTGAAGGAAAGGCTGCGAGACAAGCTGAAGAACCCAGGCCTGCCAGGCCAGCCAACCACCAGCGAACAGTACGGGCCGTATGCAAGATTTTCAATCCGTACCAATGTGCCCAACCTCTACCCGCTGCGTGCCTACGCGATCAGCAGGCCCGTACTGATTGATGTCGAAGGAGCCATCTGCAATCTGGGCTACCTACCATCCCTGCAGGAAGCACGGTCGCTGCTGCCAGGCTGCGAGGAACTGCGGCAGCGGGCGCAAGCATTTCATGCCGGATTCCCAACCAGCCCCTTGGTGGTGCACATCCGAGCCGGCGACATCCTTGATGAGCACAACAGGTTGTACAAGACGATGCAACCCGAGCTCGTTCGCAGCACAGCGGAACGCCTGAATCGCCAGGTGGTCTTTGTTGGCCAGCTCGAGGATAGCGCCCTGACCCGGCATTTAAGGCTAGCCGTCCCGGACGCAACCTTTGCCCATACGGGCTCGGCAGGGCTGGACTTTGCCATCATCCGCCACTCACGATTCCTGTTGCTGTCCACAAGCACCTTTGCCTGGCTAGCCGCCTGGCTCTCGGAGGAAAGCCAGTGCATTGTCCTACCAAAAACCGGCATGTACAGTCCTGAGGACGCCCCCGAAATCAACCTTATAGACTGCGGAGACAGACGTTTTCACTTCATGAGCAGCTAATGCCGGCAAGACTGCCCCGGCCATACCCCCCTCCGCAAAAAGGCATTCACCAACAAACCGCAAACCAGAACCGCCATGAAGACCGCCGTATCATCCTTCTGCTTCGGTGCAGCCTGCCGCCCGATGCGCACTCTCACATTTCCGAAGATGGTGGAGTACGCCGATCGAATTGGTGCCGACTTCGTCGCCATGAATGCAGGACTGGGCCAGCGGTATTTGGGCAATGCATACTACGAAAAACTTCGAGTCATTGATGTTCTCGAGAATTACGACCGTTTGATTTACATTGATGGCGACATTATCGTTGCATCCGACTGTCCCAACCTGCTGGACATCGTCCCCGCCGACAGAATGGGGGCGTTCATCGCCAGTCGGTACAGCAACTACCACAATCAAGCCAACATTGAAGTCCAGAAAACACTTGGCGAGATAGACTGGAAACGCGAACAGCGCGATCCAAACATCTTTGAGTCATTCAATGCTGGCGTCATGGTACTCTCCAAGCAACATCTCAACGAACTCAAGCAAGTGCTACCCGCCGCCGAAATCTGGAGCCGCTATGACGGCCCCTTTGATCCACGCGCGCTGATGACCGATCAACCGGTGTTTAACTATATCGTTCAAAAGTATCAGATCCCCATCACCGATCTCACCTATCGCTTCAATCACACCAATGCCCGCGGCGGCTCCAGCGACCGCTTCGCCAGCCACATCATTCACTATGCGGGCACAAGTCACCGCGATCCAAAACGGCTCATCCCCACATCCAAGCTCGCCAAGATGAAGATTGATGCCGCAATCATGGCCACGCCGTGGCTGCATCGCGTCGCCAGGAAAGCCCCCAAACTGGTAGGTCTTCTCGATCGTGTGGTCTGATTTTAGGGAGCCGGAGGAATCCAGGCGAAAGGCATGGAAACCGGGAATCCGTTAGGGCGCGTGAGCTGAGTTCTGCAAGGCTTCAATAACGCTCACGATGAGCATGCCAAGGTAAAGCGAAGGCGCTGGGCTTGATCTCGCTAAAAAAGCATATGGGGGAGTGATTGTCTCTGCTAGGATTGTCTGCAGATCCTACTGCCGCCGTGCCACATCCTGCCGCTGCACGCTTTCCCCAAGACCATGGCTGACACGACCGGGACCTGGCCCGAACGGCCCATCTCCAGGATGACGGCGCGATGAGAACCATGGCCTTGAACGCGGCCCGGGGCCTCGTGCATCACGTTCAGGAATGGCAAGATCAGCCCAAGTCGTTGGTGATTCCACGCAAGTTTAACGAACGCATCCTTTCCTTGATCAAGGAGCTCAATCCTGTCGATACGGGTGTTGAGTTGATTCGCATCGGACCCAGTGGTGACGGTGGCTATCTGCTTCCCAATGACCTGAGCGGCATCCAAGCCTGCTTTTCACCGGGGGTGCACACACAGATCGCGTTCGAC
>CAIVPT010000130.1 GCA_903907855.1 uncultured Synechococcaceae cyanobacterium
CAGATCGCCACCGTCAAGGCCTTCGGTGCCCCCCTGCCGTGATGCAGGTCGTGTCCGAGCCTGACCCTGTCGGCCATCCCAAGCTCGCCCCTTGCGGCGCAGGCAAACTGGGACCGCCAACGGTCTGAACCCACTCCCCATGCGCTTCCTGGCCCTGGCCATTCTGCTGGCCCTGATGGCCTTCTTCGCGGCCGGGGAGTTCGCCCTGATCCGCCTGCGCCCCAGCCGGGTGCAGCAGCTCCTCGACGACGGCGAACCCGGTGCCCGGGCCGTGGCGCGCCTGCAACAGCGCCTGCGGCGCGTGCTGGTGGCCACCCAGCTGGGGGCCGTGCTCGCCCTGCTGGCGGTGGGCTGGATCGGCCGTGGCATCGCGGCAGAACTGGGCCGCGTCCTGGCCGAGCAGCCCGGCGCCTCCCTGCAGCCCTGGGTCGACATGGGCGTCTTCCTGGCGCTGGCCCTGCTCGCCACCCTGGTCGGCGGGCTGCTGCCCAAGGCGTGGGTGCTGCACCGGCCCGAAGCCTCCGCCCTGCAGATGGCGCCCCTGCTCGAATCCCTCACCCGCACCCTCTCGCCGCTGCTGCTGCTGATCGAGCGCCTCACCGGTGTCCTGCTGCGCCTGCTCGGCCTGCCCCGCAACTGGGACGAACTGGTGCCCGTTCTCTCGGCCGGCGAACTGGAAACGCTGATCGAAAGCGGCGGCGTCACCGGCCTGCTGCCCGATGAACGCAGCATTCTCGAAGGCGTTTTCTCCCTGCGCGACACCCTCGTGCGCGAGGTGATGGTGCCCCGCTCCGGCATGGTCACCCTGCCGCTGGAGGTCACCTTCGCCGGGATGATGGAGGCGGTGCACGCCAGCCAACACGCCCGCTTCCCGGTGATCGGCACCTCCCTCGACGACGTGCGCGGCCTGATCGACCTGCGCCGCCTCGCGGCCCCCATCGCCCGCGGCGAGCTGCGCCCCGACAGCCCCCTGGCCCCTTACCTGGTGGAGGTGGCCCGGGTGCAGGAGAGCGCCTCCCTGGCCGAGCTGCTACCCCTGATCCGCAGCGGCAAGCCGCTGCTGGTGGTGGTCGACGAGCACGGGGGCACCGAGGGGCTGGTCACGGTGGCCGACCTCACCGGTGAAATCGTGGGCGAGGAGGACAACCCCCAGGAGGCGGCCGACGACCTGCAGCCCCTGCTGGAGGGGGGATGGTCGGTGGCGGGCGACCTGGAAATCGTGGAGCTGAACCGGCAGCTGGGCCTGCGCCTGCCCGAGGCCGAGGGCCACCACACCCTGGCGGGCTTCCTGCTGGAGCGGCTGCAGCACATCCCGGCCCCGGGGGAGGGGCTGCGCTGGAAGGGCCTGCGCTTCGATGTGCTCACCATGGATGGCCCCCGCATCGAGCGGGTGCGGATCGCGCCGCTCCAGGGCGACGGGGCCGGCGATCGCCGATAATCACTAGGCCTCTCCCGCCTGTGCCCATGAACCCTGTCCGCGTCGGGGTCATCGGCATCGGCAACATGGGCTGGCACCACGCTCGCGTGCTCAGCCTGCTGCGCGACGCCGATCTGGTGGGGGTGGCCGACCCCGATGCCGCCCGTGGCCAGCTGGCGGTGGATCAGTTCGGCTGCCGCTGGTTCGCCGACTACCGCGCCATGCTCCCGGAGGTGGAGGCGGTCTGCATCGCCGTACCCACCCTCCTGCACCACGGCGTCGGCCTGGCCTGCCTGGAGGCCGGCGCCCACGTGCTGATCGAGAAGCCGATCGCCGCCACCCAGGAGGAGGCCGCCGACCTGATCCGCGCCGCCGAGGCGGCCAGCCGCCTGCTGCAGGTGGGCCACATCGAGCGCTTCAATCCCGCCTTCCGCGAGCTGCTCAAGGTGGTGGTTGACGAGGAGATCGTGGTACTCGAGGCCCGCCGCCACAGCCCCAACCCCGATCGCGCCAACGATGTTTCGGTGGTGCTCGATCTGATGATCCACGACATCGACCTCGTGCTGGAGCTGGCCGCCTCCCCCGTGGTGCGCCTGGCGGCGGCTGGCGGGCGCAGCAGCGATGGCCCCATCGATTACGTCAATGCCACCCTGGCCTTCGCCAACGGCGTGGTGGCGAGCCTCACCGCGAGCAAGATGGCGCACCGCAAGGTGCGGCGGCTTTATACCCACTGCCGCAACAGCCTGATGGAAACCGATTTCCTCAACCACAACCTGCGCATCCACCGGCGCTCCACCGGCTCCTTCAGCGCCGATCACGGCGAGCTCGTGTACCGCAACGACGGCTTCATCGAAGAGGTCAGCACCACCTCAATCGAGCCCCTCTACGCCGAACTGGAGCATTTCCTGCGTTGCGTGCGCGGTGATGAGACCCCCGCCGTCGATGGCCTGCAGGCCTCCCGCGCCCTGCAGCTGGCCGACCTGATTGAGCAATGCGTCGAGCAGCCCAACCTCTGCATGACGCTGGACGCCCCGATCTGAACCCCTCAGGCGGTGAGCTGCTGCAGCGCCAGCAACTGCCAGTGGCGGCAATCGGCCGGTGACGACCGGTAGAACAGATCCCAGGCATCGCCCTTGTGGAGGCCATACTCCTGCGACGGCACCGTGGGATGGCACTGCTGCCAGCCCGCCCGCACCGCGTGGCCGATCACCACATCGAGCGCGAGGTCATCGTCGAACTGCACCTGGGGATTGGCGGTCACAAAGGCGATCAGGGTCAGCAGGGTTTCGGTGCAGAGCTGCCGATATTCGGGCGCCTCGATCTTGCCCAACAGTTGTTCCACCAGGGCCGCGAAATTGCGCTCACCAGGGGTCTTCTCGCTCAGCAGCGGGCCGCTCTCCAGCCGGTTGCGCCGCTCCAGCTTGTCGCCGATCACGATGCCGCGGCAGTGGTGCAGCAGATCCCAGATGCCGGCGTGGAAGTTGCGCGGCACCCGCCCCAGGGCCCCCAGCCGCATGCGGTGCTGCAGCCAGCCGCCCGCCTTGGGCAGCTCCTCCAACGGATCGGGCACCTCCCAGCGCACGCGACCGCGCAGGTGCAGCTGCTCCTTGCGCTGCAGGGCCGCCCGGGCGTGCTCCACATCCGCCAGCACCGCCCGCAGCCGCCGCCGGATCTGGTGGGGCGGCAGGGCACAGAGGGCTTCGAACGCATCGGAGGGGCTCAGGTCGTCCGCGGCCGCCAGCTCACTGGTGAGCAGCAACAGCAGCTGGCCGAGCTGGAGGGTGAGGCTGCCGCTGAGCAGGTTGGGCTCATGCCGCGCCAGGCCGTCGAGGGCGAGCAGCAACTCCTGCTGCAGCATCCCCTCCCGACCATCTTCGCCCCCGAAGCGGCGAATGCGGGCGGCGATCGTGCGGCTGCCGAGCGGCTGGCAGATCAGGGCATCGTTGGTGTAGTTGCGACCCACCACCACCTGCTTCTGGCGCACCAGCAGGTCGGTGAGGGCATCCTCGAGGCGGGGGTGCACCAGGCCCATGGCGCCGGCAGCGCGGCGCACCACATTCCAGTCGGCGCGCGCCAGGGCCCGGCGATACACCTCCTGCAGCAACACCATCAACTTCACCGGCGGCCCGGGCATCGGCCCCTGCAGCCGGGCGTTGGGCCCCAACCGCCGGCCCAGCAGCTCGAGCACCTCCGCCTGCTCCTCCAGCGAACGGCTGTGCCAGAGCCGTTCCGCCAGGTCGGCCACCGGCGTCTCGTCGAGCTCCTGCTCCTGCTGGGCGGTGAGGGGCGCGCGGCTCGTGATCGGAGGCAGAAGGGTTTGCTCGCTCGGCCAGAGGGTGCAGGCGGCGAGCGCCTGATCCGGCAGCTCCACCACGCTGGCCTGGCTCACCAGCTGCGCCAGCGGCGCCAGCTGCACCGACACCCCCTCCAGATCGCCGCGGAGCAGATCGCGGCCGAGCCTCAGAAAAGCCTCCGAATCGTGCTGGAAGGCGGCGGCGGCCACCGGCACCAGCAGCAGCGGCGCACCGGCGCCACGCCAATGGCGCTGCAGCAGACGCACCTCCGCCGCCACCGTGTCCACCAGCTGCTGGGGATCGTCGGCCAGGTAGAAGGTGTCCTCCTCCAGCACCGCGGGCAGGTAGGCCACCAACTCATCGCCGAGGCGATAGAGCCGGGCGGTGGCCATGGTTTCCATGCGCACCGGCGGATGGCCGCTCAGGCCAAGCCGGGGGTTGGCACCCACCGTCGCCATGCGCTGGGCCAGTTCCCGCGAGCTGGCGATGCGGGTGGTGGTGGCAGAAGCCTCGGGGGGCGGGTTGACCGCCAGCCCCGCCTGGCTCAGGAGGGCGGCGATGGCGGCATCGGCGGGCACCAGGCTCACCAGCACCTCGCTGGCGCCGAGCGGAGCCCCCAGCCGCCGCTGGCAGGGGTCGAGATCCTCCGGGGTGATCAGGCCATGCAGCAGCAGATCCGAGAGCCAGGTGAGGCTCTGGGTCCAGAGCAGCGGCACGTTTTCGTTGGGTTGGCGGGACTGGCTGCCGGGGTTGCGGCGCTCCGCGGCGATGGCCTCCTCCGGCACCAGGTACAGCTCGGGGAGCAGCGGCACCCCATCCACCGCCTCACTCAGCTCCTCGAGCCGGCGGCGCCAGCGCCGGGCCTCCTCCCAACGCTCCTCACAGCAGGCCGTGATCAGCTCATAGGCCAGAAACAGGGGCCATTCGCACTCGATGTGCTCGAACTCGGCCAGCTCCTCCGGTTCGTAGTGCAGGCGGGTCACGTCCTCCACCACGGTCTGGTGACCATCGCGACGGAAGCGCTTGTAGCCGTAGGCGCCCCCCAGATCGGCGCGGATGCGGGCGCGGGTGCGCTCCACCAGGGCCGCGTCATCCACCGCCCAGGCGGGGTAGCCGATCACCGACAAGCAGGCGCTGTCGACCTCCTTGCTCCCCGACTCCCGGGGCAGGAGGGCCGCCAGGGCGCGGCGCAACCGCACCACCGCGTCGTGGGGGATCACCAGGCAACAGCTGCCATCACCATGGGGCCCGTAGAGATCCACGCCATCAAGAGCCTCCAGGGCCGCCTTCACCAGGCCGATTGAGCTGGCGTTGCGCTCCGGCAGGCCGTGGTTGCCCTTGTCCCCCCGCTCCCAGATGCCGTAATCGGCCACCCGGTAGGCGCGGCACACGTAGTACACCAGGTTCTGCACGAAGTCCCGCTCGGCGCCGCTCTGCACCACCACCAGGCCCGAGCGGGTGAGCTGGGCGAGCTGCAGCAGGAACAGGGCGGTGGCGTCGAGCTGCAGGTGCCCCCAGCCGTCGTCGGCCACCGCCGGCAGGCCGGTGTCGGTGTCGAACTTGGCGTGGAGAGAATCGAGCGGATCGAGGCTGCCCTTGAACCGCTCCACCTTCGCGGCCTGACGCAGCATGGCGGCGAGCAGGCCGCGCATCAGCTGCAGCACCCGCTGCTCGAGCTCAAAGGAACGGCGGCAGGGCCCGCGCAGACGGCGATGGGCGAGGGCCAGGCCCCACACGCACTGAATCGAGTACACGCAATCGCGCACCCAGGCGTCGCCGTAGTTGCCGTGCACGGTGTTGGCGGTGCTGGCGGGCAGCAGGCCGGTGAGGGGATGCTGGCGGCTGAGCACCACGGCGTCGATCTGCCGATCGAGCTCCTGCAACACGGCCCAGGCTTGCGGGTCAGCCCCCCGGGCGGGCGGGGGAACGGTGGAAACGGGACCGTGGGGCATGGGGCAGCCGCCGTCGGGGGGGACCTTAGATTTTCTCCCGCTGACCCCCCCGGCCATGGCAGCCATCGTGACCGCTCCGGTCCGCACCCGCGTGTTAGGAATCAATGTGAATGCGTGCGGCGACGCGTTCGCGGCCGCCCTTGACCTCCACGGGCACGGCGGCGGTCAGGTGGTCACCCTCAATGCCGAGATGACGATGGCCGCCCGCGCCGATCCCGCCCTGGGGGAGGTGATCGAGGCGGCCCAGCTGGTGATTCCCGATGGCGCCGGTGTGGTGTGGGCCCTGGGCCGCCAGGGCCTGCGGGTGCCGCGCAGCCCCGGCATCGAGCTGGCGCGGCGCCTGCTGGAGCATGGGGCCCGCCACGGCTGGCGGATGGCCCTGGTGGGGGCCTCACCCGCCACCATGGAGCGCCTGCGGGAGCGGCTGGCGGCCGAGATTCCCGGGCTGCAGCTGGCCCTGGCCTGCCACGGGTACCAGAGCGCCGAAACCTGGCCGGGCATCGAGAACGAGTTGCTCACCCTCCAACCCGACCTGGTGCTGGTGGCCCTGGGGGTGCCCCGCCAGGAAACCTGGATCCACGACCTGCGCCCCGCCTACGGCCTGTGGATGGGCGTGGGCGGCAGTTTCGATGTGTGGGCCGGCATGAAAAAAAGGGCCCCCGGCTGGATGGGGGCCCTGCAGATCGAATGGCTGTACCGATTGGTGCAGGAGCCGCACCGTTGGCGCCGCATGCTCGCCCTGCCGGAATTCGCCTGGGCGGTGCTGCGCGGCGGTTAACCCTCAGACCGAGGCGCGGATCCGACCGCGCATGCGGCGCGAGAAGGCCAGGCCGACGCCTGCGCCCACGATCGGCAGAGGACCGGGAACGAAGGGGCTGGGGACGACGGCCTTGGTGAAGAAATTACCGCCGGAGGAATTCAGCTGGGATCCATTGACGCTCCGATACTGAATGCGGGCCTCAAGCGTGGCTCCAGCGGGGGCAACGCCATCGGGGATCCGCAGTGACATCAGGCTGTTGGCGAAATCCAACTGGCTGATGTTGGTGTCCAGCATGGCCCAAGCCGAATTGTGATCATCATAGTCATTACTGGCGAAGTTGATGATCTTGCTTGGGATGCTCAGGCTGCTGGTGATGCCGTCGCCCTGCACACTCAAGTTATCCAGGGTGAAGGGGGTGGTCCAAGCACCGGTGAACTTGAACTGGAGGCG
The DNA here is from genome assembly GCA_903907855.1 of uncultured Synechococcaceae cyanobacterium. Lineage (GTDB taxonomy): Bacteria > Cyanobacteriota > Cyanobacteriia > PCC-6307 > Cyanobiaceae > Cyanobium. The sequence goes on from CAIVPT010000130.1 coordinate 6,874, forward strand.
CACTTCACCGTAGGCGTTCCCTGGGCTGGGGGGCGGCGAAAACACACCGGTGAAACCGTCGCGCTCCAGAACGTTGGACGGAGTGGAGGGGTCGAAGGACAAGCAGGTGGCCGAGGGATCGGACGGCTTGCACGCCGCGTGAGCAGGAGCCACGCCTGCGCTCACAGCAACGCCGGAGGTGAGAAGAAGACCGAGGGCGAAACCGCGAAGAAAGCGCGTACGCATGTTTTTCATGTGAGGTCTTCCAGGAGTATGGCGAGCGGCGTGAATCTTGTCACCCTCAAAAGCAACAAATGTGGGCTCAAATAGCGCGAATCATATTGCACTTTATCCTGATGAAAAGCGTTGCATATTCTTCGCAGACTCGCCCTGCCCTCACCTCGCGACCCTGATGGCAGCTGTGATGGCGGCTTTGCTGGCGGCTGGCCGCGTCGTGGCGTGGCGGCCGACGGCGGCACGCAAAAAGGCGGCACATAAAAAAAGCAGATGTCCAAGGGACACCTGCTGGGGGAAAACGGAAGGTCCTGGGAAAGGGGGAGGACCGGGATCGAGGGGGGTCTGCGGCCAGGCCGGCTCAGCGGAAGCCCACCGAGGCCTGCCAGACGAACGCCAGCAGCAGGAAGAACAGGGGGATGATCGGCAGGATGTCGACCAGCGGACCGAATGCCTGGTAGGCCTCGGGCAGCTGGGCGAGGGGGGCCTGGAGGTGGGAACCGGCCAGCAGCGAGAGAACCATGGGCGTCATGGGAATGGGGGATGGGGGACGGGGCCCGACGGGCCATCCCGACAAGGCCTGGACGCTACCACGTGTGGGCGGCTCGAGAATCGGGCTCCCAGGGAGCGAAATCCTCTGAAAAACAACCCTCCGCGATCGCGCGGGCCATGGCCGTGCTGAAGCGCAGCAGGGTGGTGAGGTTGTGCAGGCTCAGCAGGGTGCGGCCGAGCATCTCCTCGGCCCGGATCAGGTGATGCAGATAGGCGCGGCTGTGCAGGCGGCAGGCCAGACAGGCGCAGCTGGCATCAAGCGGCGTGTGGTCGTGGCGGAAACGGGCGTTGCGCAGGTTCCAGCGTTCGCCCCCCACCAGCGCCGTGCCATGCCGCCCCAGGCGGGTGGGCAGCACGCAGTCGAAGAGATCGAACCCCTGGGCCACCGCCACCGCCATCTCCCGGAAGCTGCCCACCCCCATCAGGTAGCGGGGCCGGTCCTCCGGCAGCAGCGGCGCCACCAGGCGCACGATTTTGTGCATCTCCTCCGGCGGCTCCCCCACGCTCACCCCGCCCACGGCGATGCCGGGCAGGTCCATCGCGGCCACGATCCGCGCCGACTCCTGCCGCAGATGGGGGAAGCACCCCCCCTGCACGATGCCGAACAACGCCTGGCCGGGGCGGTCGTGGGCGGCCCGGCAGCGCTCCAGCCAGTCGTGGGTGCGGCGACAGGCGGCGGCCACATCGGCCTCGCTGGCGGGATAGGGGGGGCACTGGTCGAAGGCCATCGCCACATCCGCGCCGAGGGCCATCTGGATGCGCATCGACTCCTCGGGGGTGAGGGTGATGCGGCGGCCGTCGCGGGGGGAACGGAAGGTCACCCCCTCGTCATCGATGCGGTTGATGTCCGCCAGGCTGAACACCTGGAATCCGCCGGAGTCCGTGAGGATCGGCCCCGACCAGCCCATGAAGCGGTGCAGCCCACCGGCCTCAGCGACGATCTCCTCGCCCGGCTGCAGATGCAGATGAAAGGTGTTGGCCAGCACCATGCGGGCGCCGGTGTCGGCCAATTGGGGCGCCGTGATCCCCTTCACCGTGGCCAGGGTGCCCACGGGCATGAAGCGCGGCGTGGGCACCGGGCCGTGGGGGGTGTCGAGGCAGCCGCAGCGGGCGCGGGTGCGCGGGCAGCGGGCGTGGATCCGGAAGGCAGAGTGGGAGGCGATCGCCGCGTGCCGTCGCTGGTTCGACGCTACGCGCCGCCGCACCCCTGCCCCCCCGGATGCGTCCTCCGCCCCCCCCCTCCTGGCTGCGGGACCTGAGCGGCGCCTGGATCTTCTATTCCGTGCTGCCCGCCTGGCCGGGCATCGAGCCGCGCTTCACGCGCATCGCCCGCTTCGCCCCCTGGATCGGCGCCGTGCTCGGCGGCCTGCAGGCCCTGCTCTGGCTGGGGCTGGAGGGCCGGGTGCCGGTCCTGGCCCAGGTGGCGCTCACCCTGGCCCTGGCCCTCTGGCTCACCGGAGGCCTGCACATGGATGGCGCCATGGACACCGCCGATGGCCTGGCGGCCGGCGAGCGGCTGCTGGAGGCGATGGACGACAGCCGGGTGGGCGCCGCCGGCGCCCAGACCCTGGCCCTGCTGCTGCTGCTGCGGGCCGCCGCCCTGGCCTGCCTGGGGGCGGCGGCTCCGCTGGCGCTGCTTTGGGCGGCGGTGTGGGGACGGGTGGCCCCCCTGCTGGCGATGGCCCACTTCCCCTACCTGCGGCCCGGCGGCACGGCCGCCTTCCACCGCCACCACTGGGCCGGCCTGGGCGTGGAGCTGCGCCCCACCCTGCTGGTACTGGCCGCCCTCGGCCTGCCCACGCTGGCGCTGGCGCCTTCCCCGGCGCTGGCGCTGGCCCTGCTGGCCGGCGCTCTGCCCGCCCTGCTGGTGCCGCGCCGGCTGGGCCAGCGCCTGGGGGGCCACAGCGGCGACAGCTACGGCGCCTGCGTGGAGTGGAGCGAATGCGGTGCCCTGCTGCTCAGCGCCCTGGCGGTGACGCTGGTGCCGGCAGGCTGAGCCGGAAGGCATTGCCCGCGCCGGGCAGGGCGGCATTCACGGTGGCGGGGGAGGGCAACAACTCCAGGGAGCCCCCCAGGGCGACGGCCAGATCGCGGGCCAGCGCCAGCCCCAGCCCCGTGCCGGGCCGCTGGGCGCCGCGTCGCCCCCGCACGCCGCGATCGAAAATGGTCTGGCGTTCGTCCGCATCGATCGGCGGCCCCCCATCCCACACGGTCAGATCGAGCCGGCCCTCCCCTTGCTGCGCCGCCAGCCCCACTGCCACCCCCTGGGGGCTGTAGCGGAAAGCGTTCTCCAGCAGATTGGCGAGGATCTCGGCCACCGCGCCGCTGTCGCCGCGCCAGGGGGGCAGGGTGGTGGGTCCCTGCCAGGGCCGCCCCTGCAGGGCGGCGGTGGCCGCTGCCCGCTGCAGGAGTGGCTCGAGCAGTTCGGCCAGGGGCTGGCCCTCCGGACCACTGAGCAGCGGGGGCAGCAGTAGGGGCTGGGGGGTGGCCGCGCCGGCGAGCAGGGCATCGGGCCGGGCCAGGGTGCTGAGGGCATCCACATAGCGGTTGAGCTGCCGCTCCTCCGCCAGCAGACCCTCCACCAGCGAGCGGTTGTCGCTGTCTTGATCGAGGCGGCGCAACAGAAGCTGGCCGAAGGTGCGCAGGGCGGTGAGGGGGTTGCGCAGTTGGTGCACAAGAACGCGCAGCTGCTCTTCCTGAACGGCCAGCCGCTGCTCCAGGCGCCGCTGCTCCAGATCGAGGGCCACGGCCTCCGTAAGGCAGAGGGCCAAGGCCTGGAGGCGCTGGGCCAGGGGCTCGGGCCAGACGCTGCCCTCGCTCTCCACCTGCACCGCGCCGAGCAGAACCTGCTGGTGGCGCAGGGGCAGCCAGCGGCGCTCCTCGGCCGGCAGCCGCAGCCGGCTGGCGCTGTCGACCGCCGGCAGGGCCCGGCCATCGAGGGGCCAATGCCCGACGGGCACGAGGCTGGGCTGCCCTTCGGGCCCCTGGTGGGCCACGTAGACCACCAGGGAGCGGATGGCGACGCAATCAACGAACTGGGCGAGCTGGTGCTGCAGCAGGCTCAGAAACCGCTCCGAGACGGGCATCACCGGTGACGGAGCAGGCGCGGGGCGAATGGCCAAAAACCGTCCGCCGGGTGTTCGCAAAACTTTTTGGTCGCCCGCGGGGGGAATCCGAAAAAAAGCTTTAGGGTGGCTGTATCGATCACTACCTTGCGGCCCAATCGAGGGCGGCAGGTCTGGGTTGCGACAGCTGGGGTTGCACTAACCACGCAACCAAGGCTACAGCAGGGTGAGCAGCGTCCCTGCTGCCGTAGCGCTCCCTCGGGAGCTGCCCCGCCCCCTGATCTGTCCCCGATCTCTTGCTGGGCCTCTGAAGTAGGGACGATGGCTCCGCGTCCGGGCGGAGCCACACCGGGCTGCCTTGGCAGCCCGTCTTCTCCCGCCACCCCCCAGTCCCTCCAGCCTCCCGTCCGGGAGCAGCCCACCATGTCCAAGAAGCGCAAGCGGATCAGCCGCCGCCGTCTCGCCGGTCAGCGTGTTCTCGCCCACGTCCCCACGTTCAACCTCGAAACCGGCTCCCACAAGCCGGTCACCGCAGCCCGTCGCTACATAGCCGAGGCCGAACTGGTGCCTCCGGCCATCCTCAATGTGCGCCGCAACGAGCACACCACCGACCGCTTCTTCTGGGGGGAGAAGGGCCTGTTCAGCGCCCAGTACGCCGAAGAGAACCACTTCCTCTTCCCCTCCCTGCGCCTGATCGTCGATCGCATCGGTGAAGAGGTGCTCTTCGAGGGCCTCGAAGCGCTCGCCGCCGACGACTGGGAGGAAATGGAGGAGTACGAGTACGCGTTCGTCTGAGTGCGTCAGAGCGGATCCCCAGGGGCGCCCGTCGCAGCGCCCCCGGCCCCGTTCGTTCCTCCGGTTCCTCCCCGTTCCTCAGCCCGCCTCGGCGCTGCCGCCCCAGCCGACCTGAAGGAACTCCCGCATCACCGGAAAGAGTTCCGGAGCGATGCCATGACCCCCCGGGAACTCCACCCGGCGCACGGCTCCCCCCGCCGCCCGAAGCTTGCGCTCGAGCTCCTCACTGGCGGCCGGCAGCACCACCCCGTCCTCCCGACCATGGGTGAGCAGCACCGGGGTGCGCGGCTGGGGCTGCCAGGCGGGATGGGGGTAGCCGCTGCAGGCGATCAGAGCCGCCAAGGGCAGGTCGGCGGCCGCATCCACGGCCATCGCCGCCCCCTGGGAGAAGCCCAGCAGGGCGGTTCTCTCCAGGGGCACGGTGGCCGCCAGCCGCTCCAGACGCTGGCGCAGGGCCTGACGGGCCTGGGGCAGCTGCACCCATTCCGGCGCCGGGCTCAGCGGGTACCACTGCCGGCCGAAGCCACCGGGGTGGGCCTGGGGCGCCCGCAGAGCCACCACGCTCACCGTGGCATCCACCAGCTCCTGACCCAGATCCAGCAGGTCATCGGCATCCGCCCCCCAGCCGTGCAGCAGCACCAGGCGCCGGGCGGCGCGCTCGGGGCCGGCCACCAGGGCTTCGGGATCGGCCGGGGCCCCCGGGGTGGGGAGGGTTGCGTCAGGGTCCATGGCGGAGTGGGTGGGGGGAAGGGGTGGCGGTTGCTGCGTAGGTTGGCCCCTGCGTCATCCTCCTTGCCGCCATGGCTCCGACGGCCCTCTTGAGCGTGTCCGACAAGCAGGGACTGGTGCCCCTGGCCGAAGGACTCCTGCGGCATGGCTACCGGCTTCTCTCCAGCGGCGGTACCGCAACCAGCCTGGCGCAGGCCGGCCTGAGCGTCACCCGCGTGGCCGACCACACCGGGGCGCCCGAGATCCTGGGCGGCCGCGTCAAGACCCTGCACCCGCGCATCCATGGCGGCATCCTGGCCCGGCGCGAGGATCCGGCCCACCGCGCTGACCTGGAGGCCCAGGGGATCGATCCCATCGACGTGGTCGTGGTGAACCTGTACCCCTTCGTACGCACGGTCGCCGATCCGAGCGTCTCCTGGGAGACCGCGATCGAAACCATCGACATCGGCGGGCCGGCCATGGTGCGCGCCGCCGCCAAGAACCACAGCGACGTGGCGGTGCTCACCGATCCGGCCCAGTACGGCCCCTTCCTCGAGGCCCTGGCCCGCGGCAATCTCGACCTCGACCTGCGGCGCCGCCTGGCCCTGGCGGCCTTTCAGCACACAGCGGCCTACGACGCAGCGATCGCTGGCTGGCTGGGCGAGCGGCTGGGCGGCGCGGATGAAGCCGAGGGAGGGGACGGTGCGGCTGAAGCCGAAGGAACGGGCCGAGTGGCCCCGTTGCAGTTGACCCTGCCGGCGCGCCAGAGCCTGCGCTACGGCGAAAATCCCCACCAGAGCGCCACCTGGTTCGCCGGCGAGGGCGCCGGCTGGGGGGCCGCCGTGCAACGGCAGGGCAAGGAGCTCAGCTACAACAACCTTCTCGACCTGGAAGCCGCCCTCGCCACGGTGCGCGAGTTCGGCTACGGAGACGGCGCCGAACCCGCCGCGGTGGTGATCAAGCACACCAACCCTTGCGGCGTGGCCATCGGCGGCTCCGTGGCCGACGCCCTCGGCCGTGCGCTCGACGCCGACCGGGTTTCGGCCTTCGGCGGCATCATCGCCCTCAACGGACCGCTGCTGCCGGCCGCCGCCGAACAGCTCACCAGCCTGTTCCTCGAGTGCGTGATGGCCCCTGCGGTGGATCCGGAGGCCCTCGCCCTGCTGGCCGCCAAACCCAACCTGCGGGTGCTGGAGCTTGCCCCCGAGGCGATCGGGCGGGCGGAACGGCGCCAGCTGCGCAGCATCCTCGGCGGCGTGCTGGCCCAGGACCTGGACGACCAGCCCACGGAGCCCGCCGCCTGGACGGTGGCCAGTCAGCGGCAGCCCGATGGGCGAGAGGCGCGCGACCTGCTCTTTGCCTGGAAGCTGGTGCGCCATGTGCGCTCCAACGCGATCGTGGTGGCCAGCGATGGCCGCAGCCTCGGCATCGGCGCCGGCCAGACCAATCGGGTGGGCTCCGCCCAGCTGGCCCTCGCCGCGGCCGGTGAGGGGGCGCAGGGAGCGGTGCTGGCCAGCGATGGCTTCTTCCCCTTCGACGACACCGTGCGCCTGGCCGCCTCCCACGGCATCACCGCCGTGATCCACCCCGGCGGCAGCCTGCGCGACGGCGATTCGATCCGCGCCTGCGACGAGCTGGGCCTGGCGATGGTGATCACCGGTCGCCGCCACTTCCTCCACTGAGCGCAGCGGCCCGCTGCCCACTGAGCGCAGCGTCCAGCTGCCCAGGGAGCGCAGCGGCCCGCTGAGCGAGAACTCAGAGCGCGTAGCCGGAGACCGCCGCGGTCCCCTGGGGCGTCCTACCTTCGCCTGGCACCACTGAGCGCCATGGCCCTCCCGATCCCCTCCCCGCTCCCCCTGCCCATCAGCTTTCTGCATCCGCTGCTGATGTGGGTGCTGCTGGGGCTGTCGATCCAGGCGATGGTGCTCGGCATCAAGGCCAAGAAAACCCGCACCGCTCCGGCCGAGGAGCGCAAGACCCTGGTGAAGGGCCAGTTCGCCCGCCGCCATTTCCGCTCCGGCAGCCTGGTGCTCGCCCTGATGACCCTGGGCACCGTGGGCGGCCTGGCGGTCACCTACGTGAACAACGGCAAACTCTTCGTGGGCCCCCACCTGCTGGTGGCGCTCGCCATGCTCAGCATGATCGCCATCGCCGCCTCCCTGGCGCCGCTGATGCAGGCCGGCAACGAATGGGCCCGCAAGATTCATGTGGGCATGAACATGCTGCTGATGACCCTGTTCCTCTGGCAGGCCGTCACCGGCATGCAGATCGTCAACAAGCTGCTGCAGCCGCAGGCCTGAAGCCTGACGAACCGCCTCAGAACCTTGCCCGCCGGCGCGGCGGGCAAGGGACTCCATGGCTGGCGTGGAAATCCTCCTGCACCTTCCAGGTGAGGCGACGCGAGATCTGGCGCACGATCTGCCGCAGCAGCCGATCGCCGCTGGACTGCACCAGCGCCTCGGGCAGGATCGTGATCATGCCGGGCAACCGGATCCACACCTGCAGATCGAGCGACCAACGCACGAGGGTGTGGGCCATCAGGCCGTCCACCTCCTCACGGGAGAGATCCGGCTCCTCGGGGCCAGGTTCGTCCAGGCGCAGGCTGGCGTTGAATTCCACGTCGTACAGCCCGGCAAGCACCGCATCCGCCTCGGGCGACGGCACGGTGAGGATGCGGTACACGCCGGCATCCTGGGGGAGCAGCTCCAAGCCGATGGTGGGCTCCACCTCAAAGCCGAAGTTACCGAAACGCCCGAGCGTGAGCACGTAGCCATCGCGCCCCAGAGGGGTCACCGTCATCGGCGCGGCGCAGCGCTGGAACCAGCCCTCGTGGCGATCGAGGTAGGCCGCCACCACCGGAGCCGGTGCCCGCATCTCCATCAGATCGGCGAACTGGCTGGCGTAACGGCGCACACGGGGATCGTCGACACCGCGCAGGGGCCCGGCGGTAGCGACGGAATCCGGCATGGAGCTCCCGGGTAACGGTGGCATGCTCTCGGTCAGAACGGACGAAAGCGGAAGGGACAAGGGATCGGGGGGAGCGGAACAGCGGCGGGGACCCGGCCGGGTCTTACGAGAATGTAAAGCCAGCCGCTACGGCGGCTCAATCGCCGCAGAGGGCGATCAGGCGGCGGATCACGTCCTCCACCACCCGGTCGGGGGTGGAGGCGCCGGAGGTGATTCCCACACGGATCGGCCCCTCGGGCAGGAACGGTTCGAGGGTCTCGAGCTCACCACCCAGGGGCTTGTGCTCGATGCGGTTACCGGGCCCGATCCGCTCCGGTGTGTCGATGTGGAAGGAGGGGATGCCGCGGCTGACGGCAATCTCCTGCAGATGGGTGGTGTTGGAGGAGTTGAAGCCCCCGATCACCACCATCCGGTCGAGCGGTTCATCCACCAGGGCGAACATGGCGTCCTGACGCTCCTGGGTGGCATCGCAGATCGTGTTGAAGGCCAGGAAGTGCTGATCGAGCTCCACGGGGCCGTAACGGGCCAGCATGGTGCGCTCGAACAGGCGGCCGATCTCCTCGGTTTCGTTCTTGAGCATGGTGGTCTGGTTGGCGACCCCCACCCGCACCAGATCGCGGTCGGGATCGAAGCCCGGGGAGCAGGCCTTTGCGAAGCGCGCCATGAAACCCTCCCGGTCGCCGCGGCCGAGGATGTAATCGCAGACCATCTGCGCCTCGGGCAGATCGAGAACCACCAGATAGGTGCCGGCAAAGGAGCTGGTGGCCAGCGTTTCCTCGTGCTTCACCTTGCCGTGGATGATCGAGGTGAAGGCATGCTTCTTGTGCTTCTCCACGGTGTTCCACACCTTCGAGACCCACGGGCAGGTGGTGTCGACGATGTGGCAGCCGCGCTCGCTCAGCAGCTGCATCTCCTGCACGGTGGCCCCGAAGGCCGGCAGGATCACCACATCGCCGCCTGCCACCTCCGAAAAATCCTTCACGCCTGCCTCCACCGGGATGAAGTGCACGTCCATCTCCCGAAGATGGGCGTTCACCGAGGGGTTGTGGATGATCTCGTTGGTGATCCAGAGGCGCTCGCTCGGGTAGTGGCGGCGGGTTTCATACGCCATCGCCACCGCCCTCTCCACCCCCCAGCAGAAGCCAAAGGCCTCGGCCAGCCGCACGGTGAGGCGCCCCTCCCGCAGCTCGTGGCCGTCGGTGCGCAGGCGGGCGATCAGGTCGCTCTGGTAGGCCGTCTGCAGGCTGCCGGAGACCTCCTCGCCCAGGCCGAAACCACGGCGGTTGTAGCGCTCGGAATGGTGCAGGCTGCGCTTGAAGGCTCGGGTATCCACTGCGGCACGGGCTGACCAGCCCGACTCTATGGGGGGCGGCCCCGCGGGCGGCGACCGCAGGCCTCAAGGCTGGCGATCGAGCACTTCCGCCAGCCCCAGCCAGCACACGGCCTCGGAGCTGAAGGCATAGCGGCAGGGCAGCACCTCCACCCCGGCGGCCCGCGCCCGCCGGAACAGCTCGCCGTAGCGGGGATCAGCCCGATCCCCTGGCGCAAAGCGGGTGACATCGGCGCGGCTGAGGCAGGGCAGCAGCACCGGCCGGGCCTGGGGCAGCAGCGCCTCCAGCTCCACGAGATGCTTCTGGCCCCGCTCGGTGACGGTGTCTGGGAAGAGGGCCAGATCCCCCTCGCTCCAGGTGGTGTTCTTCACCTCCACGTAGATCGGCCGGGGATCGGCGGCCCCCTCGGACGGCGTGAGCAGCAGGTCGATGCGGCTGCGGCGGTCCTTGCCGTAGGGCACCTCCGCCCGGATCGCCGCCACCGGCCCCAGCCAGGGCTCCAGGCAGCCGGCCTCGATCGTGGCCCGCACCAGCCGATTGGGTAGAGCGGTGTTGACCCCCACCCACACGGGCTCGCCGTCGGCGCCCCCCACCTCCGCCTGCTCCCAGGTCCAGGCCAGCTTGCGGGTGGGGGAGGGGTCGTGGCGGAGCCGCACCCGGCCGCCCGGATGGAGCAGCCCGGTCATCGGACCGGTGTTGGGGCAGTGGGCGGTCACCTCAGTGCCGTCGCCGAGGGCCACATCCGCCAGAAACCGCTTGTAGCGCCGCAGCAGCACCCCCTCCACCAGCGTTCCGGTCTCGAGCACGGGCAGGCCGAGGGGCACAGGGCTGGAGGTCGGCATCACTGGCGCCCGGGATCACGGCGGCCATACTGCCCTGCGTTCCGTCGGGGCCTGGCCCCGGACCGCATGGCCCGTTCGCTGCGTCGCATCGCCCTGATCGTGGCGGTGGCGACGGCCCTCTCCAAGGTGGCCGGACTGGTGCGCCAGCAGGTGATCGCGGCGGCCTTCGGGGTGGGCGCCGCCTACGACGCGTACAACTACGCCTACGTGCTTCCGGGCTTCCTGCTGATCCTGCTGGGGGGCATCAACGGGCCGTTCCACAGCGCCATGGTGAGCGTGCTGGCCCGCCGGCCGCGCGAAGAGGGCGCCCATGTGCTGGCGGCGATCAACACGATCGTGGGGGCCGGCCTGCTGGTGGTGACGGTGCTGTTGGTGGTGGGGGCCGACCCGCTGATCACCCTGGTGGGTCCCGCCCTCGACCCGGAGCGCCACGCCATCGCCGTGGACCAGCTGCGCTGGATGGCGCCGATGGCCCTGTTCGCCGGCCTGATCGGCCTGGGCTTCGGCGCCCTCAACGCCGCCGATGTGTTCTGGTTGCCGTCGGTGAGCCCGCTGCTCTCCAGCGTGGCGGTGATCGGCGGCATCGGCCTGCTGTGGTGGCGGCTGGGGTCGGCGATCCTCGAGCCCCGCTACGTGGTGCTGGGGGGCGTGGTGCTCGCCGCCAGCACCACCGTGGGCGCGGTTCTGCAGTGGCTGATCCAGCTGCCCGCCCTCAGCCGCGAGGGGCTGAACAAGCTGAAGCTGGTGTGGGACTGGAAGGACCCTGGCGTTCAGGAGGTGCTCCAGGTGATGGGGCCGGCCACCCTCTCCTCCGGGATGCTGCAGATCAATGTGTTCGTGTCGCTGTTCTTCGCCTCCGGGCTGCCGGCGGCGGCGGCCGGCCTCGGCTACGCCAACCTGCTGGTGCAGACGCCCCTGGGGCTCCTCTCCAACGCCCTGCTGGTGCCCCTGCTGCCCGTCTACGCCCGGCTCACGGCGCCGCAGGACCGGCCCGAGCTGATCGGCCGCATCCGCCAGGGCCTGATGCTCTCCAACGCCAGCATGCTGCCCCTGGGGGCGGTGATGATCGCCCTGGCGGTGCCGATCGTGGCCCTGATCTACGAGCGCGGCGCCTTCGACGCCTCGGCGGCGGATCTGGTGGGGCGGCTGCTGATGGCCTATGGCCTGGGCATGCCCGCCTACCTGGCCCGCGACGTGCTGGTGCGGGTCTTCTATGCCCTCGGCGATGGCGTCACGCCGTTCCGCTGGTCGCTGGCGGGCATCGGCCTCAACGCCATCTTCTGCTGGATGTTCGTGGGTGGGCCCACCCCCTGGGGGCTGCAGCTGCCGCCGCTCAATTTCGGCGCCCCCGGCCTGGTGCTGGCCACGGTGGGGGTGAACCTGATCACCTGCGTGGGCCTGCTGCTGGCCCTGGGCAGACGGTTGGGCGGGTTGCCCCTGCGCACCTGGGCCCGCGACACCGGCGTGCTCACACTCGCCGCCCTGCTCGGAGGGGTGGCGGCCTGGGCCCTGGCCGACTTCGTGGGTTGGCCTGCGGGATTGTTCGGTCGGTTGCTGCAGACCGGCTTCGGCACCGCCCTGGCCTTCGCGGTCTACGGGCTGGTGGCCTCGTGGGCCCGGGTGCCGGAGGCCACAGAGCTGCTGGCGATGCTGCGGCGCCGGCTGCCCGGGCGGGCCTGAGGGGCGTCGACGGGGAGGGGCGGCGCGCGGTGGCGGATGCGGTGGCGGCCTCAGGGCAGCCGCACTTCCCGCTCCTCGCGCACCTGCAGGGGCACTTCAAGACGGGAGCGACCGAGCATCTGCGGACCATCCACCGAAACGATGCGGGCCTCGATGCCGAACTCGCGGAAGGCGTTCTCCAGCTCCTGGATCAGGGCCTTCTCCACCTGGGCCTCGGCGTCGACCACCTTGCCGATCAGCCGGCTGCCCAGCTTGCCGATGCGCTGACGGACCACCTCGCGGGCGTTGGTGACCTCGATGATCAGCACGGACCGGCAGGGTGAAGGGTGGGGGTCACCCTATCCGGCGAAGGGCTCAAGAACCTCCTCCAGATCGCGCAACTGGCCGGCGGGCACCAGCCGGGCGAGGGGCAGGCGGGTGGCGCCCCCGCCGATCGGCACCTGCACCGCTTCCAGGGCCTGGCGCGCCGCCACCGCCGCCCCCTGCTCGAGCCGCCCCGCAGCCTCGATCGCCAGGGTGTCGGCCAGGCCGGCATCACCGAGATAGAGGTGCCAGCTGGCCACCTGGATGTAGAGGCGATCGGCGATGGCCCGGCTCAGCTCCTCCAGGTCGCGGGCGGCGAGGGTCATGGCTTGGGGCGCAGCAGCACGACCACGGTGGCATGAATCAGCAGGCCGAGACCCCAGGCCAGCGAGAGCCTCTCCAGGTGGGGCCAGGGATGGCGCAGCCCCTCCACCACCCACAGGCCGCTGTTGACGGCGGCGAACAGGGCGGCGTGAAGGGTGAGGTTCACGATCCGCTCGAAGTGTCGGTAGGTGGGGTCGGCGGGGTCGGCGGGGCCGTACCAGCGGATCGGCATGGGGAGCGGGGGGGCGCTGCCGCCAGGTTGACGGATGGACCCCCCGTGCGGTGAGAATGTCAGGGAGCGGCTCCGGCCGTCGCCCATGCGCTTGTAGCTCAGCGGATTAGAGCATCTGACTACGGATCAGAGGGTCGGGAGTTCGAATCTCTCCAGGCGCGTCCCCAACACTCCCACCGCCCCGATGGGGCGGTTTTTTTTGCCCCGGCCCAGAACATGGCCCCGGGTTCGCCGCTTCTGTTGCCTACGATCGACTCCTACGCCCTCGCTGCTCCCGGTTCCATGGCGGATTCCCTCAACGCGTCCCTGGCCAGCGGTGATCCGGCGATTGCCGCCCTGATCGAGCGTGAGCTGCACCGCCAGCAGACGCACCTGGAGCTGATCGCCAGCGAAAACTTCGCCTCCCGGGCGGTGATGGAGGCCCAGGGCTCCGTGCTCACCAACAAGTACGCCGAGGGCCTGCCCCACAAGCGCTATTACGGCGGCTGCGAGCACGTGGACGCCATCGAGGAGCTGGCGATCGAACGGGCCCGCGAGCTGTTCGGGGCCGCCTGGGCCAACGTGCAGCCCCACAGCGGCGCCCAGGCCAACTTCGCGGTGTTTCTGGCCCTGCTCCAGCCGGGGGACACGATCCTGGGCATGGACCTCAGCCACGGGGGGCACCTCACCCACGGCTCGCCGGTGAATGTGTCGGGCAAGTGGTTCCGCGCCGTGCACTACGGCGTCGACCGCGAGAGCCAGCAGCTCGACATGGCGGCCGTGCGCACCCTCGCCCTGGAACACCGGCCCAAGCTGATCGTGTGCGGGTACTCCGCCTACCCCCGCACCATCGATTTCGCCGCCTTCCGGGCGATCGCCGATGAGGTGGGCGCCTACCTGCTGGCCGACATCGCCCATATCGCCGGCCTGGTGGCGGCGGGACTGCATCCCTCCCCCCTGCCCCACTGCCACGTCGTCACCACCACCACCCACAAGACCCTGCGGGGCCCCCGCGGGGGCCTGATCCTCTGCAACGACGCCGAATTCGGCCGCCAGTTCGACAAGGCGGTCTTCCCCGGCACCCAGGGCGGCCCCCTCGAGCACGTGGTGGCGGCCAAGGCGGTGGCCTTCGGGGAGGCCCTGCAGCCCTCCTTCCGCACCTACGGCGAGCAGGTGATCGCCAACGCCCAGGCCCTGGCGGGCCGCCTGATCGAGCGGGGCATCGCTGTGGTGAGCGGCGGCACCGACAACCACCTCGTGCTGCTCGACCTGCGCTCGATCGGCATGACCGGCAAGGTGGCCGACCTGCTGGTGAGCGACGTGCACATCACCGCCAACAAGAACACCGTGCCCTTCGACCCCGAGTCGCCGTTCGTCACCAGCGGCCTGCGCCTGGGCACCGCCGCCTGCACCACCCGCGGCTTCGATGAGGCGGCCTTCCGCGAGGTGGCCGACGTGATCGCCGACCGGCTGCTCAACCCCGAGGACGCCGCCATCGAGGAGCGCTGCCGCACCCGGGTGGCGACCCTGTGCTCACGCTTCCCCCTCTACGGCGGCCAACGTGAGCTTCAGCACGCCTGATCCCCGGAACGACCCGTAATGTGACGGCCACAGGCCCGCCGCTGCCGTGACCCTCGCTGAGAGCCCGATCGCGGCTGCCCTCCTCACCCTCGCGAGCGCAGCCCTGCTCACGGCTCTGATCGTGCCGGTGGTCCGTCGGCTCGGCCTGCTCTGGGGGCTCGTGGACCGACCCGATTCACGCAAGCAGCACACCGTGCCGATGGTGCGGCTGGGCGGGGTGGGCATCGTGCTGGGCTTCAGCCTGGCCCTGCTGCTCACCTGGCAACTGGCGGGCTTCGCCCAGCTGCAGGCCGACAAGGACCAACTCATCTGGACCACCCTCGCCGGCGCCCTCTGCTATTTCGTGATCGGCCTGGCGGATGACCTCACCGCCCTGCCCCCCCTGCCGCGCCTCGCCAGCCAGGTGGCCGTGGCGATGGTGGTGTGGAACCAGGGCGTGCAGATCGGCACGATCGAGCTGCCCTTCGCCCTGTGGGGCGGCGATCCGATCCTGCGGCTGGCCCCCAGCCTCAGCCTGCTGGCCACCGTGGTCTGGCTGGTGGGGATCACCAACGCGATCAACTGGCTCGACGGCCTCGACGGCCTGGCGGCCGGCGTGAGCGGCATCGCCGCCGTGGGGCTGCTGTCGGTGAGCTTCAGCCTGCATCAACCGGCTGCGGGCCTGCTGGCGGCGGCCCTGGCCGGCGCCTGCCTGGGCTTCCTGCGCCACAACTTCAACCCCGCCCGCATCTTCATGGGCGATGGGGGCTCCTACTTTCTTGGCTTCGCCCTGGCGGCGATCAGCATCGTGGGGCCGGCCAAAGGTCTTACCAGCGTCAGCCTGCTGCTGCCGCTGTTGATCCTTTCGCTGCCCCTGGCCGATATGTCGGCGGTGATCATGGGGCGCCTCAGCGAAGGCCGCTCCCCCTTCTATCCCGACCGGCGGCACCTGCACCACCGCCTGCTGCGGGCAGGCCTGAGCCACCGGCGCACGGTGCTTCTGATCTACGCCTTCACCCAGTGGCTGGCGTCTCTGGCGCTGGTGGTGGCCAACGCCGAGATGCGCTTCCTCTGGCTGGGGGTGGCCACCGCCGTGCTGGTGGCGGTGGTGGTGCTCTGCCGCCGCCAGATGCAGCAAGACTCCCTGGTGTCCGAGACGGATGCGGGGGCGCCGCGATGAGCGCCGCCGGCGATCCCAGGGCGGTCGAGATCCTCTGCGTCGGCACCGAACTGCTGCTGGGCAACATCCTCAACAGCAACGCCCGCTGGCTGGCCGAGCGCCTGGCCTCCCTGGGGCTTCCCCATCACCGCCAGGGGGTGGTGGGCGACAACCGGGAGCGGCTGATCGCCGCGGTGCGGGAGGCGGCCGGGCGCTGCCGTGTGCTGGTGACCACCGGCGGGCTGGGCCCCACCCCCGACGACCTGACCACCGAAGCGATCGCCGCAGCCTTCGGCACCGATCTGGTGGAGCACCCTGAGGTGTGGGCCGACATTGAGGCCAAGCTGGCGGAACGGGGCCGCCACCCGGAGGCCTCCCTGCGCCGCCAGGCCCTGCTGCCCCGCGGCGCCGCCGTGCTCCCCAACCCCACGGGCACCGCCCCCGGCATGGTGTGGACCCCCCAGCCCGGCTTCACGGTGCTCACCTTTCCCGGGGTACCCAGCGAGATGAAGGCGATGTGGGAGGCGACCGCCGAGCCATGGCTGCGGAGCAGCGGCCTGGCCCAGGGCGTCTTCTCCAGCCGCACCCTGCACTTCTGGGGCCTCTCCGAATCGGCGCTGGCCGAGCGGGTGGCCGACCTGCTGGCGGGGGAGAACCCCACCGTGGCTCCCTACGCCGGCGCTGGCGAGGTGCAGCTGCGCCTCACGGCCCGCGCCGGGGATGGGGCGGCGGCGGCCGCCCTGCTGGCACCTGTGGAGCGCGAGCTGCGCAGCCGCACCGATCGCTGTTGCTTCGGGGTCGACGGGCAGAGCCTGGCGGCGGTGGTGCTGGACCAGCTGCGGCGCCGCGGTGAGACCCTGGCGGTGGCCGAATCATGCACGGGGGGCGGCATCGGCGCGGCCCTCGCGGCGGTGCCGGGCGCGTCGGATGTCTTCCTCGGTGGCGTGATCGCTTATGCCAATTCCGTCAAGGAGGCGTTGCTGGGAGTGCCGGAGGATCTGCTGCAGACCCATGGGGCGGTGAGCGATCCGGTGGCGGCAGCGATGGCCGAGGGCGTGCGCCGCCGCTGCGGCACCACCTGGGCGGTGGCGGTCACCGGCATCGCCGGACCGGGCGGCGCCACCGCCGACAAACCGGTGGGCCTGGTGCACATCGCCGTGGCGGGGCCGCAGGGGTGCGCTGTGGCACCCGTGCGCTTCGGAGCTCGGCGAGGCCGCCACTGGATCCAGACACTCACCGTGGGCGAGTCCCTCAATCGCCTGCGCCTGCTTCTGACTGAGCCAGGTTGAGATCAGACGATCTCGCACGGCCAATGGCGAACGATTGATCCTCGATTGCCCATCGCGGGGCGCTTGCGGAATGGACGACAACCGGTACGGTTACGGCGCGGTTGTTTTTCCTTCCCATCATGCTCACCGGCGCCGAACTTCTCGCCAAGGTCAAAGAACTGGGCGACGTCTCCAAGTCCGAACTGGTTCGCGGTTGCGGCTACGTGAGCACCAAGAAGGTTGGCGGCGAACGCCTCAACTTCACCGCCTTCTACGAAGCGTTGCTGGAGGCCAAGGGGCTCAGCCTCAGCGACGGCGGCGGCAAAGGTGGCGGCAAAGGTGGGCGCAAGCTCAGCTATGTGGCCACCGTTCAGGGCAACGGCAACCTGCTGGTGGGCAAGGCCTACACCGCCATGCTCGACCTCCAGCCGGGCGACGAATTCGAGATCAAGCTGGGCCGCAAGCAGATCCGGCTGGTACCAGCCGGTGGCTCCGACGACGAGGAATGAGCGTTCCCTGCCGGAGGGCCGGGGATTGATCACCATTGCTGTGCGATGGGCTTTTCCCCGGCCTTCAGGCCCTTTTCCCCGCTTCTGGCGGTTTTTTCCCCAGGTCTGGGCGGCCACCCTCGGCCCCGGCCGGCCCGAGGCCGCCCAGGCCTGGGGAAAGCGTCCCTCCCCTTGACGGCCCCGGCCAAGCCGCTGTCGACCCATCACCCCCAGCCCCCCACCCCAGGAGCGAGGCTCCAGCAGCTGAGATCTTGGTGTGCGCCACGCGAGACCAGCGAGAGGCCGGTGGCTTTGACGGGCGGCGACCCGCCGTGGGGTGATGGGGGCGTTGCCGCGAGACGCCGATGAGCCAGATCCCCGACCAGGCCCCCAGCCACGTGAGCATCGAGAACCAGATGCCCGAGGACCTGTTCCTGGCGATGAGGGAATTCATCCGGCTCCACCCCCAGTGGGATCAGTACCGGCTGATGCAGGCGGCCCTGGCCGGCTTCCTGTTCCAGCACGGTTGCAGCGATCGCGCCGTGGCCCGCCACTACCTCGACGGGCTCTTCCAGCGCGGCCTGGCCCCTGGCCTTGCGGCCGCACCGGGCGGGCCCGCCGTGCCATCCGCGCCCATCGCGCCCCGATGACCTCCCCCAGCGCCGACCCCGCAGCCTCCCCCCAGCTGGTGGTCCTCGATGGGCACACCTGCAATCCCGGCGATCTCTCCTGGGAGCCGCTCGAGCGCCTGGGCCACCTGACGGTGCACCCGCGTACCGCCCCCGACCAGGTGGCCGAGCGCATCGCCGGCGCCGACGTGGTGCTCACCAACAAGACCCCGCTCAACGCCGCGGCCCTTGCCGGAACACCGGGATTGCGGGGCATCGCCCTACTGGCCACCGGCTACGACGTGGTCGACCTGGCGGCGGCCCGCCGCGCAGGCATACCCGTGTGCAACGTGCCGGAATACGGCACGGCCTCGGTGGCCCAGGCGGTCTTCGCGCTGCTCCTGGAGCTCTGCCTGCACACCGGCGACCACGCCCGGGCGGTGCGGGAGGGCCGCTGGTCGGACAGCCCCGATTTCTGCTTCTGGGATGGCAGCCTCACGGAGCTGGCCGGCCGCACCCTCGGCGTGGTGGGCCTGGGACGGATCGGGCACGCGGTGGCGCGCATCGGCCGGGCCTTCGGCATGGAGGTGATCGCCTGTCGCCGCGGGGTCGCCAGCGGCGGGGTCGCCAGCGGCCATGACCCCGAAGGCCTGACCCTGGTGGACCTCAACACCCTGCTGGCCACCAGCGACGTGGTGAGCCTGCACTGCCCCCTCACCGAGGAAACCCGCGGCCTGATCAACGCGGAGCGCATCGCCCGCATGAAACCCGGCGCCCTGCTGCTGAACACCGGCCGCGGCGCCCTGATCCAGGAGGCCGATCTGGCGGCCGCCCTGCAGGCCGGCCGACTGGGCGGGGCGGGGCTCGATGTGCTCACGGTGGAGCCACCCGCCCGCAACCACCCCCAGCTCGAGGCCCCCAACTGCCTGATCACCCCGCACATCGCCTGGGCCACCCGCCAGGCGCGCGAACGGCTGATCGCGATCAGCGCCGCCAACGTGGCCGCCCTGCTGGCGGGGCACCCCCAGCACCGGGTGGGCTGAGGTCTGTCCAGCTGGTCTGATTCCTGCCCACGTAGGCTGGTCCTTCTGTGCGGTCGGGTCGTCCGTGAGTGCCGGCACCCTCTACGACAAGGTCTGGGATCTGCATCGGGTCGCCGAGCTGCCCGGTGGTGCCAGCCAGCTGTTCATCGGTCTGCACCTCATCCACGAGGTGACCAGCCCCCAGGCCTTTGCCGCCCTGCGAGAGCTGGGGCTGTCGGTGCGCCATCCCGAGCGCACCGTGGCCACGGTGGACCACATCGTGCCCACCACGTCCCAGGCCCGGCCCTTCGCCGATCCCCTGGCCGAGGAGATGCTGGCCACCCTGGAGGCCAACTGCGCCGAGTACGGCATCACCCTCCATGGCATCGGCAGCGGCCGCCAGGGGATCGTGCACGTGATCGCCCCGGAGCTGGGGCTCACCCAACCCGGAATGACCGTGGCCTGCGGTGATTCCCACACCTCCACCCACGGGGCGTTCGGGGCGATCGCCTTCGGCATCGGCACCAGCCAGGTGCGCGATGTGCTCGCCAGCCAGAGCCTGGCGATGGGCCGCCTCAAGGTGCGACGCATCCTGGTGGAGGGCAGCCTGCGGCCGGGCGTGCATGCCAAGGACCTGATCCTCCACGTGATCCGCCGGCTCGGGGTGAAGGGGGGCGTCGGCCATGCCTATGAGTTCGCCGGTCCGGCGATCGAGGCCCTCTCGATGGAGGAGCGCATGACCCTGTGCAACATGGCGATCGAGGGCGGCGCACGGGTGGGTTATGTCAACCCCGATGCCGTCACCTTCGCCTATCTGCAGGGGCGGCCAGCGGCCCCCCAGGGGGAAGCCTGGGAGCGGGCGGTGGCCTGGTGGAGCTCCCTGGCCAGCGGCCCCGATGCCGTCTTCGACGACGAGGTGGTCTTCGATGCCGCCACGATCAGCCCCACCGTCACCTGGGGCATCACCCCCGCCCAGGCGATCGGTGTGGATGAAGCGGTGCCGCGGCCCGAGGAGCTGGAGGAGGGGGAGCGCCCCATCGCCGCCGAGGCCTACCGCTACATGGATCTGGAGCCGGGCCGTCCGATCGCCGGCGTGCCGGTGGACGTGTGCTTCATCGGCAGCTGCACCAACGGGCGGCTGAGCGATCTGCGGGCGGCGGCGGCGGTGGCGCGGGGCCGGCATGTGGCGCCCGGCATCAAGGCCTTCGTGGTACCAGGGTCCGAACAGGTGGCGGCGGCGGCGGAAGCCGAGGGCCTCGACCTGGTGTTCCGTGAGGCGGGCTTCGAATGGCGCGAACCCGGCTGCTCGATGTGCCTGGCGATGAATCCCGACCGGTTGGAGGGGCGCCAGATCAGCGCCAGCTCCAGCAACCGCAACTTCAAGGGCCGCCAGGGTTCCGCCACCGGCCGCACCCTGCTGATGAGCCCCGCCATGGTGGCCGCCGCCGCCGTGCGCGGCCATGTCACCGACGTCCGTGAGCTGCTGAGCCGATGAATCCCATCCCCTTTCCCCAGGGCCCGATCACCGCCTGGAGCGGCCGGGGCGTCGCCGTGGTCGGCGACGACATCGACACCGACCGCATCATCCCGGCGCGCTACCTGAAGTGCGTCACCTTCGACCACCTGGCGGCCGGCGCCTTCGCCGATGACCGCAGCGAGCAGGCCGGTGCCCATCCCTTCGACCTGGAGCAGCACCGCGACGCCACGATCCTGGTGGTGAACCGCAACTTCGGCTGCGGCTCCAGCCGCGAGCACGCTCCCCAGTCCCTGATGCGCCGCGGCATCCGGGCCCTGATCGGCGAGAGCTTCGCCGAGATCTTCTTCGGAAACTGCCTCACCCTCGGTGTCCCCTGCCTCAGCGGCAGCCACGACGATGTGGCCGCCCTGCAGGCCCTACTGAGCCGCGAACCCAGCACCACGCTCACGATCGACGTGGCGGGGCTCACCGTGGGCAGCGGCGACCGGCAATGGTCCCTGCAGCTGGCGGCGGGCCCCCACAGCATGCTGGTGAGCGGCCAGTGGGACGGCACCTCCCAGCTGGTGGCCCACGACGCCGAACTGCGCGCCACCGCCGCCCGGCTCCCCTACCTCAACAGCTTCGCGGCCTGACATCCAGAGGATCGGAAGCCTCCGGCAGGCGAGCCAGTGATCAGGCGGGCCGGGCCACGATCCAGGTGGAGGAGTGCCAGGCACCGCTGGCATCGAAGCGACGGATCAGGCGTTCCATCCGGTCCGGCGCCGAAAGCCAGCCCGCCTCCAGCTGGGCGGGGGCGCGGTGGCTCAGCTGCCGCGGCGTGAGGCTCCAGCCGCCATCGGGCAGGAGCAGCAGCTGCCCATCCGCCCCGGCTGCCGGGCCCTCACTGACGGGGCCGGCGAGGGTGGTGCGCAGCTGCAGCTCCGGCCCATCGGCCGATCCGCCCGCCGCCGCCGTCACCTCCATGCCGCACTCCGCGAGCTCTGGCTCGGGCCATGCCGCGGTGATCGTGGCCGCCTGGCCCCGCCAGCGGCCCAGCAGTTGCCCGGGCTCCAGGGGCGGGCGTTCCAAGGCACCGCTGCCCTCCCGGAACTCGCGGATCAGCACCAGGCCCGAGAAGCGGCCCTCCGCGTCATAGAGCTGCACCAGGCGATGGCGGCGATCGCCATGCACGAAGCCGAATTCACCCCCTCCGGCGGTGCCGGGGGCCACCTGCAACGTCCCCTTGGCGAACGATCCACTCTCGAAGAAGACCACCTGCCGACCCAGGGAGCGGTAGTCCTGCTGGATGTCGCGGGTGGGGGGGGCGTCGGTTCCCTCCGGGCCATAGCGCTGCAGGCGGAAGCGCACGAGCCGCTCTCCGGGCACCTCCTCCAGGCTCAGGAGGGAGGGCGAGCTCTCCAGCACCTCCCCGACAGGGGAGAGGGAGGTGAAACTGCCGCGCCACTGCCCCAGGTTGCGCAAAAAGTGATCCCATTGGCTGGCCATGGCCGCACTCCCGCCTCGAAGGGCCCTCAGCCTTGCAGCAGGGCATCGAGGCGGCCGTTGCGCTCCAATGCGTGCAGGTCGTCGCAACCACCGACGTGGGCGTCGTCGATGAAGATCTGGGGCACGGACCGGCGACCGTCACGGCCGCGGGCCGCCATGGCGTTGCGGCCGGCCTCATCGCCATCGATGGCATACTCGATATAGGCGACACCCTTGCGATCGAGCAGTTGCTTGGCGCGAACGCAGAAGGGGCAGGCGCGCCAGGTGTAGATCTCTACCTTCGCCATCAACGGGGTGGAACTGGCGGCACGTTATCGGCCGGCCAACCCGCCCGGGGGATTTCCCTGTGGTGGGCCCACCACGGGGGCAGCGCAAACGCAGCGGAAGCGGCACCATCGGAACGTTGCGCACCCCTGCCGATGGATTCCGAGCCGCGGCCGATCCGGGCGGATCAGTTGGCCCTTCTGCACCACGATGACGAGGCCTGCCCCGGGCCCTGGCGCGTGCGTCGCAAGCTGCCCCACCTGCTGCCCGTGCCCTCAGCCCTCGACCGGGTGGACGCTGTGGTGGTGTCGGCCCTGGTGGGCCAGGGCGATCTGCTCGATGACCTGGCGACCCTCACCGCCGAAGCGGTGCGCCAGCTTCCCTGGTCGGAAACCGGGCCGGATGCGGCGGTGGTGCGGGGGATCGCCGCCCGGGTGGCCGCTGGCCTGGCGGTGGCGCTGATGGAGTCGGATCTGGCGGAGCGCATCGCGGCGCAGCTGGAGGAGCGCTCCGCCTTCGCGGAGGGCTGGCGCGCCTGCCCGGAGTGAGGCTGGGCGGGATCAGGCGGGGGGAGGGGCTGGTGGGCCTTGGGGGGCTGGGGGGGGGAAGACCTGCACGGGAAGGCCGGCGCCCATCTCCCCGAACCGCCGGCAGACCACCTGGTTGCGGCCCGCATTCTTGGCCTCGTAAAGGCAATCATCGGCAAGCTGCTGCAACGCCTCGGGATTGCAGGACTGGCCCGAGCCCGCTTCCCACACCGCCGCTCCGATGCTGACCGTCAGGGGATGGGTGTGGCCCAGGCGAGCATGGGTGATCGGCACGGCCGCCACACAGGCCCGCAGCCGCTCCGCGAGCACCTGGGCCTGGGTGACATCGATGTCCTGCAGGATCACCGCGAACTCCTCCCCCCCCAGCCGGGCGAGGAAATCACGCTCCTGGCGCAGCTGATGGGTGAGGATCGTGGCGAGCTGCCGCAGGCACTGGTCGCCATGGGCGTGGCCGTAGGTGTCGTTGACCTCCTTGAAGCGATCGATGTCGAGCAACAGCAGGGCCATGTCGCGGTTGGCGACGCGTGCGGCGGCAAGATTGCCCTTGAGGAAGGAATCAAAGCTACGACGATTGGCCAGCTGGGTGAGCGGATCGAGCAGGGCAAGGCGCATGGCCCGCTCACTCTCGAAGCTGTGGAAGAGCAGGCTCAGAAGAGAGCTGAGTGATTCGATCCGCTGAATCTGATCATCGCTGAAGCGGCTTGTGCCCTGCAGGGCGATCGTGAGCACCGGCACGGAGACGCCCCTGGATTCGAGCCGGATGCCGAGGTAATCGGTGGCGCCCCGCTCCTGCAGGGTGCGCAAAAATGGGAAGCCAGGGGATTCGGGGCTATCCAATCGGCGGCGCATCATGCTGGCCGAGGTGGCGATGTAATGCAGCGGGCTGGCCAGGTGCTCGGGCTGCTCGAGAAAATCGCGGCCCATGCACAGGGTCTCCACCTCCCCGGGTTTATGGGAATACCAGATGTACTGAAAGCAGTCGACATCGTCTCTATCCGGCAAAAAGGCCAGGGAGAGGCGCTGGGTATCGAGGCCCCAGCTGCGCAATTCGTTGACGAACAGCAGCACGAACTCCTCAAAGCTGCGCAGGCCGGCCCAGTTCTCCAGGATGGACTGATCCAGCGACAGCGAGGCGCGGCGTTCGCTGGGGACCTGCGGATCCGACGGGACGGGAGTGTCGCGCAGGGGGGCCAGCAGCAGCCGCACACCCTCGGCATCTGCCCAGGGGGAGCGGATCAGGAACAGGGGCAGCGCGTCGGGATGGATGGGACGGGAGATCAGGGGCCCCTGCAACGCATCAGCGCCAAGCCGGATCGCGGTGACCAGGTCGCGGTACTCGATCACGCCCTCCATGCCCACCACCTTGCCGAGGGAGTGGGCGCTGCTGAGGAAGGCCCCCAGAAAGCGCTGGAGGCGGAATGACCCATGCAGATCGCGCACCAGCTCGGGGTGGAGCTTGATGGTGTCGTACCACCCCTCGGCAATACTCCGCAGGCCGCTGACCGCCGATCCGAAGCGATCAACGCAGACCCTCACCCCCAGCTCCCGGTGGATCCGTTCCGCGACGGTGGTGGCGGGGCTGACGTCATCCAGCCTCTGGCTGACGGCCATCTCGCTGATCTCGATGGCGAAGCCGCGGTGATCGACACCCTGGCGACGAAGCTGAAGCAGCACCTCCTCCAGGGCCTGGGGGCCCGCCAGCGATTCGGCGCTGAGGTTGAAGGCAAGGTGATCGAGCCGGGCCGCGGTGGCGGGATCTCGACGCAGGGTTTCCTGCAGGTCGGGGAGGCCCTGGATCACGAGCTGATCGAGATGGGGGGCAACCCCAAGCCGGCGGGCCAGGGCGTAGAGCTGGAGGCTGTCGAGCGTGCGCAGCCGCGGTGTGCGGGCGCGGGGCATCACCTCCAGCGCAAACTGGCCGGGGTTGGCCACCAGCAGGATCGGCTGGACGAACAGCTCCAGATCGCGGGGGCGCAATCGGCGCAGTTCTTCGGCCAGGGCCGGCTCCACCGCGGGGCGTTGGGGGCGCCAGCGGCCGAGCCGGAAGCCCGCTGCCAGGGCGATCAGCGGCAGCCCGAGAAAAAGGAGGAGCTGCAGGGCCTCGCGGATCATCCGGCGGGGTGGGGGATGGGGGCGGCGAAGCCCTGGGAGGCCCTCTCCAAGACTGGGGTGCCCTTGGGGACCATAAACAAGGGAACCCTACAGAGTTCGCCCAGGCTTCTGGCTACCTATGGCCCCTCACCCCCCCCCCAAAGGGGGGGTGCCTGCGCCGCGGCGTGGCCCGCCTCGATCGCCCCTTCGAAATAGCCGGGCCCCACCCAAGGTGGGGCCGACACCATGCGCCCCCTGACCCGAAAGGCCGGCGCCCACCACCACATCCAGCGGGGGAGGGCTGGCGGTCATCGGCGGCCGCTCCCCTTCAGGGCGGCGCCTGCCGGCGCGACTCGCGCTGCATCCAGCTGATCCAATCGGCCGAGATGCCCTTCGGACACGCCGCCTCGCACTCCAGATGGCCGCTGCAGCCCCCAAACCCCTCGGCCTCCATCGCGGCACGCAGGGCCCGCACCCGGCCGGTGCGTTCCGGTTGCCCCTGGGGCAGCTGGGCGAGATGGGCGACCTTGGCGGCGGTGAACAGGCTGGCGGAGGCGTTGGGGCAGCTGGCCACGCAGGCGCCGCAGCCGATGCAGGTGGCGGTATCGAAGGCGCGGGAGGCCTGGTCGCGGCCGATCAGGCTGGCGTTGGCGTCCGGGGCACTGCCGGCGTTCACCGAGCAGTAGCCGCCGGCCGCGATGATGCGATCGAGGGCGGAGCGGTCGACCGCCAGGTCCTGCAGCGGCGGGAAGGCGCGGGCGCGGAAGGGCTCGAGCGTGAGGGTGGCGCCATCGGCGAAGCTGCGCAGATAGAGCTGGCAGACCGTGGCCAGGGCCACGGGGCCATGGGCCTGCCCATTCACCAGGAAGCCACAGGCGCCACAGATGCCTTCGCGGCAATCGTGATCGAAGCCCACCGGCCGTTGGCCAGCGCTGATCAACCGCTCGTTGAGCCCATCGAGGGCCTCCAGCAGCGACAGATCGGTCGAGACCCCCTCGAGCCGGTGGGTCTCGAAGGCACCGGGCTCGCCGGGGCCGGCCTGCCGCCAGATGCGCAGGGTGAGGGACACGGTGCGGCTCATCGATCGCGGCTCATCGGTAGCTCCGCTCCGACGGCGAGAGGGCGGTGTAGTGCAGTGGCTCGTGGTGGCGCTGCGGCGGAGCGCCAGGGCGGTACTCCCAGGCGGCGATATGGGCGAAGCGGTCGTCGTCACGGCGGGCTTCGCCGCCCTCGCTCTGGTGCTCCTCACGGAAGTGGGCCCCACACGACTCTTCCCGGGCCAGGGCATCGCGCAGCATCAGCTCCGCCAGCGCCAGGAAATCCTCCAGCCGCAGGGCCTTCTCCAACTCAGGGTCGATGGGGGTACCGGGATCCGGCAGGGCCAGATCCTCGCGGAAGGCGGCCTGGAGCGCCGCCAGTTCCTCCAGGCCGCGCACCAGGGCGGGGCTGTTGCGGCTGATGCCGCAGGTGTCGATCATCAGGGCGCCGAGGGCGCGGTGAAAGGCATCCACCGGCCGGCCGCCCCCGATTGCGCGCAGGGCCTCGATGCGGGCGGCCACCGCAGCCAGGGCCTCGCGACAGGCGGGATGGTCGGGCGTCACCGCGGGCTGGGCCACGCCCGCCAGATAGGCAGTGACGGTGGCCGGGGCGATGAAGGTGCCGTCCGCCAATCCCTGCATCAGGGCGCTGGCGCCAAGCCGGTTGGCGCCGTGTTCCGAGAAGTTGGCCTCCCCCAGCACAAACAGACCCGGCACCGTGCTCATCAGGTGGTAGTCAACCCACAGCCCCCCCATCGTGTAGTGCGGAGCGGGGTAGATGCGCAGCGGCGCACAACGCGGATCTTCCCCCGTGATCCGCTCATACATCTGCAGCAGGTTGCCGTAGCGGGTCTCGATCGCCGGCAGCCCATCACGCGCGATCGCCTCCGCCAGATCGAGGTAGACCGCGCGGGCGCCCGGACCGACCCCATGGCCCGCCAGGCAGAGCTCCCGGGCGCGGCGGGAGGCGACATCGCGGGGCACCATGTTGCCGAAGGCGGGGTACTGGCGTTCCAGGAAGTAGTCGCGCTCGGCTTCCGGGATCGCCGCCGGCGGCCGCCCGTCGCCCGGCCGGGTCGGCACCCACAGCCGGCCGTCGTTGCGCAGGCTCTCGCTCATCAGCGTCAGCTTGCTCTGGCCCGGATCGCCGCTGGGGATGCAGGTGGGGTGGATCTGGGTGAAGCAGGGATTGGCGAGCCAGGCGCCGCGGCGGTGGGCCGCCAGGATCGCGCTGGCGTTCGACTTCACCGCATTGGTGGAGAGGAAATAGACGTTCGAGTAGCCGCCGCTGGCCAGCAGCACGGCGTTGGCCGTGAACACCTCCAGGGCGCCGCTGAGCTGGTGGCGGCTCACCACCCCGCGGGCAACCCCATCGACGGTGATCAGCTCGAGCATGTCGCGGCGGGGGAGCAGTTCCACCCGGCCGGCGGCCACCTGGCGCATCAGCGCCTGATAGGCGCCATAGAGCAGCTGCTGGCCCGTCTGGCCGCGGGCGTAGAAGGTGCGGCTCACCTGGGCGCCGCCGAAGCTGCGGGTGGCCAGGGTGCCGCCGTACTCGCGGGCGAAGGGCACCCCCTGGGCCACGCACTGGTCGATGATCGCCACGCTCAGCTCCGCCAGGCGATGGCAGCCGGCTTCGCGGGCGCGGAAGTCGCCCCCTTTCACGGTGTCGCGGAAGAGGCGCTGCACACTGTCGCCGTCGTTGGCGTCGTTGCGGGCGGCGTTGATGCCCCCCTGGGCCGCCACCGAGTGGGCCCGCCGTGGACTGTCGTGATATGTGAGCAGCTGCACGCCGTACCCCTGCTCGGCCAGGGAGGCGGCGGCGGAGGCGCCCGCCAGGCCGCTGCCCACCACCAGCAGCCGCAGACGCCGCTTGTTCGGCGGACTGATCAACGGCAGGTCGGAGCGGCAGCGCTGCCAGGCGGTCTCCACCGCTCCGGCGGGCACGCGCGGATCGAGGGCCATCAGGTGCCCCCCCGCAGGGCCAGGGCCAGGGGCAGCAGCGCGAAGCCACCACCCAGGAGCAGGGCCAGTCCCCGGCCGGCGAGGCGGATGGCCCGGCCGTTGTCCGGCTCCAGCAGGCCGAGGCTGCGGTGGGCGCTCTCCACCCCGTGCAGCAGGTGCAGGCCCACCGCCAACCCTGCGGCGGCGTAGAGGGCCAGGGAGAGGGGGCTGGCCAGCACCGCCGCCAGCGCCGCCAGCTCGGCACCAGCCGACGGCCGCGGCCAGCGCAGCTGGGCCAGGTGCACCACCAGAAACAGCAACAGCAGAGCGCCGCTCCAGGGGAGCCAGCGCCCGGCGCGCGCCACGAGCGCTTCGATCACGCCGGAGCGGCGGCTGGCACGGCTGCCTGGGAGCGGACCACCGGCGAGGGCATTGCGCCGGGCCCGCCCCAGGCTGAGGAGCGGGTGCAGCAGCAGCGCTGCCGCCAGGGCGATCTCCAGGGGCGGCAGCCAGGGCTGGTGGTGCAGGGTGGCGGCCCAGGCCTCGAAGGCGGGGGGGGCCAGCAGGGCCAGCGACACCCCCGCCAGGTGCAGCGCCAGGAAGAGCACCAGCAGCAGGCCGCTGAGGGGGATCAGGGCGTCCAGGGGTGCGTGGGCGGGGTCCGTCCGACGATGGCACCGGAGCCCGGCAGCTGACAACGGCCGCGGCGGCGGCTGCGGCTTCTGGCTCCGTGCTGCGGCTTCTGGCTCCATAACGTGAGATCCCCCCGGTCGCCCGCCGTGCGCCTCTCGCGCCCCTCCACCTATCTCTGCGCCTTCCTCACCCTGCTCAACGACCGGCTGGGGGAGAGCATCGTGTTTCCGCTGTTGCCCTTCCTGCTGGCCGGGATCAGCCGCGACGCCCGCACCCTGGGCCTGCTCACCGGCACCTACGCCCTCTCCCAGTTCGCCTTCACGCCGCTGATCGGTGCCCTGAGCGACCGCTACGGGCGCCGGCCCGTGATCGCCACCTGCGTGGCGGGCTCGGTGCTGGGCCTGGGCCTGTTCGCCCTAACGATCAGCCTGCCCTGGTGCTCCCGCTTCCCAGTGGCGAACGCCGAGGGTTGGCCCCTGGCCCTGCTGTTTGTGGCGCGCATCATCGATGGCGTCAGCGGCGGCACCGCGGCCACTGCCACCGCCGTGCTGGCGGACATCTCACCACCCGAGAAGCGGGCCCGCGCCTTCGGGCTGGTAGGGGTGGCGTTCGGGCTGGGCTTCGTCCTCGGCCCCTTCCTCGGGGGTGTGCTGGCGGAACGCAGCCTGAGCCTGCCGGTGTTGGTGGCTGTGGCGGTGGCGGTGGTCAATCTGGTGCTGGTCCTGGCGCTGTTGCCCGAGACCCTGCCCGCCCAGGCCCGGCTGCCGATGCCCCGCAAACGGGAGCTGCAGCCCTTCCACCAGCTGGGGCGCGTCTTCAGCAACCCCCGCATTCGCCGCCTGGCGGCCGCCTTTTTTCTCTTCTTCCTGGCCTTCAGCGCCTTCACCGGCGTTCTGGTGCTGTTCCTGCAGCAAACCTTCAGCTGGGGCCCCGGTCTGACCTCCACCGCCTTTCTGGTGGTGGGGGTGGTGGCCATGGTGGTGCAGGGGGGCCTGATCGGTCCGCTGGTGAAGCGCTTCGGGGAACAACAACTGACGGCAACGGGCATCGGCTTCGTGATCGCCGGCTGCCTGTTGATCCCCCTGGCCACCACCGCCACGGCGCGCGGCCTGGTGTTCAGCGCCGTGGCGCTGCTGGCGGTGGGCAGCGGCCTGGTCACCCCGTGCCTGCGCAGCCTGGTGTCACGCCGGTTGGCCGACAGCGGCCAGGGGGCCGCCCTGGGCAGCCTGCAGGGGCTGCAGAGCCTCGGCAGCTTTCTGGGACCACCCCTGGCCGGGCTGGCCTACGAGGGCGTGGGCCGCACGAGTCCCTTCTGGCTGGCGATCCTGCTGCTGGGCGGCGTCCTGGCGCTGATCGGCGGAGGCGGATCGGGGAAAAATCAGTCAGAAAACGAAAGAAATGGCGATATCGCGTGATAAGGTTCGGATGTTGACCCTTTTTTGCCGTGCCTGGGTCCACCGATCGCAGCCCTGGTGCTACCGGTGCCATGGTTGGTGTCGGGTTGATCGTCCTGGTCAGTGCGGTCTTCTGGTTCTGGCACCAGCGGCTCCGGCCCGTGGTGGTGGCGGTGGGGGTGGACGAACCGGTGGTGAACGGCGCGGTGATCGACCCCAGCGACCGCAACACCGCTGACCTCTACCTGGAGGACCACCCGCACAGCCGCATCCGACTGGTGGATCACTTCAACCCAGCGGATCCCGCCCGCGGTCCCGCGTCGATCGCCGCCCTCAAGCGCCGTGGCGTGGCGTTGTTCGTGAGCACGCAGGCCTCCAGCCACGCGGTGCCCAGCCTGCCCCAGTTCGCCGATGGCCGGGCCCTGGCGATCAACGTGGCGTCGGTGAGCAACGCCCTCAGCGGCCACAAGGATTTCTTCCTGCGGATCGTGCCCGACCTGAGCAGCGAGCAGCGGGCGATCGCCCGCGAGATCGATCGCCTGCCCGGCCGCCGCCTGCTGGTGCTGCAGGACACGGGCAACCGCGCCTACACCGACCCCGCCTTCCGCGCTTTCGCCGCCGCCCTCGCCCCCTCAGGCCGCTGGCGAATCGAACGCCGCGAACTCCCCATCGCCCGATTCAAGGTCAGCCAGGACCGGCACCTGCTCGCAGGCGACTTCGACGCCCTCTACATCCTGGGCGGCGGCTTCGTGCCGATCATCGGCAACCTCTCCCAGCTCTTTCACAGCCTGAACCCCCAGGCGCCGATCCTCCTCACCCCCTGGGCCCGTTCGCCGCAGGTGAGCGGGAGTGCCGGCCCGGCCGCTGCCCGGATCCGGGTGGTGAGCCCCTACCCATCCCGGCGCCAGGATCCGCGGGTGGATGCCTTCCTGCGCCGCTTCGAGCGGCGGTTCGGCTACACCCCTTACGCCATGGCCCTCGGCACCCACCAGGCCCTGGAGTTGCTGGATCAGGCCGTGACCCAGGGCGCCAGCAGCCCCGAGGGCGTGCGGCGCCACCTTCTCTCCGAGCCGGAGCACAACACCAGCTTCGGCCGGATCCGCTTCGATGCCTACGGGGACGTGCAAGCGGAGTATCACGTGTTCAACCTCGCGGACGACGCCCCCGTGGCCGCCCGATGAAGCACCCGCGCCCCGGCAAGGGTTCAGCACCCACCAGCTTCTGGCGCTTCAGCCTGCAGCACGAATGGATGGCCGGGGCCACCGCCGGCGCCCTGTTCATCGCCGCCGCCGCCCTCAGCCTGGAAACGCTCCGCAACCGCTCTCTGGCCCTGCAGCGGATCGAGGCCAACCGGGTGGAGCACCACCTGAACGTGCACCTGAACGAAGCCCTCGAGCAGCTCGACGCGTTCCTGAAGCGGCCCGCACAGGGCTGGCGGGAGGGGAGTTTGGTGCTGCTGCCCGCCTTCTCCGACCTCTACGAACTGGGGGACCAGAACGAGGTGCTGCAGGTGCTCAAGGCCACCCCCGACAGCCGGGTGTTTCCGGGCTTTTCCTTCGAGGGCACCCCGATCGGCCCCTATCTGCGTCAGCAGGAAGTGCCGCAACCCGACGGCACCACTCCGGTGATCCGCGGCATGGAGGACGAGAGGGCGAGCCTGTACGTGCACCGCCACATCCAGGGCCGGGCCCTGCTGGCCCGCATCGAACTGGGCTACGTCCGTGGCTTTCTGCAGCGCTACAGCGCCTTTTCGGGCACCCCAACCCTGCTGGTGAGCCGCGATGGCTTCGTGATGATCTCGGGGGCCGAGGAACTGCAGATCTCGAGCCTCGATCTGCGCACAGACGCCGCCCGGAGCGGCAATCCCGAGCCGCTGTTGGCGGGCGAGCGCCTCTGGCGGCCGGTGATCTCCGACGGGCAGCAGCTGGGGGTGAAGATCATCACCCTGCTGCCGGAGGACCATCTCGCCCCCTTCGAGCAGGTGCTGCTGAGCGCGGGGGGGGCCGTGCTCCTGCTCAGCGCCCTGGTGTTCTTCTGGAAAAACCGGCGACTGCGGCGCGAGCTGTTCACACCGGTGGGGCGCTTCGTCGAGCAGATCGAAGCCCAGGAGGAGAGGCTGCGCCTGGGGCTCCCCCCCTTGCCCAGCGCCTCCCCCGGCAGCGCAGGCTCCAGCCGCTTCGAAGAGCTGGCGGCGTTGCAAGGGAGCTTCGAGCGGCTGATCGAGACGCTGGCCGCCCGCGATCGCTCCCTGGGGGAAGCCCGCCGACGGGAGCAGCTCCAGGAGGAGCGGCAGCGGCTCGAGCTGCGCGACAAGCTCCACAGCAGCCTGATGGCCGCCACCATCGCCCACGAGATCAACCTGCCCTTGAGCACGATCCGCATGCTCTGCCACCAGGCCAGCGAGAAGCTCCTCCACGGCGAGGCCCCCCTCGACATCGAGGCCCTGGTGCACGATTTGAGTGAGCAGAGCCAGCAGGTGAGCGGCGTGATCGAGAAGATGCGCATGCTGCTGCGCAACGTGCAAAGCGAAGCACACCCCACCGATCCGGTGGCGGTGTTGCAGGGCGCCTGCCTGGCGGTCAAACCGCTGCTGCGGCGGGATCGGGTGCAGCTGGAGGTGCGCGGGCTGGAGCCACCACCGGCCCTGCTGCTGCAGGGCGACGCCGTACCGCTGCAGATGGCGGTGAGCAATCTGCTGCGCAATGGCATCGAAGCGGCGGCCGAACGCCCCCCCGGCCAGCGCCACGTGCGGCTGGGGCTCGCGCGCGAACCGGGCGGCGTGGTGGTGGAGGTGGCCGACAGCGGCTCCGGTTTCCGGTTCGATCCCGAGGGGGACACCGTGTTGCACAGCGATAAGCCGGGGGGCAGCGGCCTGGGGTTGTTCGTGGTGCGGACCACCGTGGCCAACCACCGCGGCCGGCTCAGCTTCGGGCGTTGCCGGGAGCTGGGCGGGGCACAGGTGCGCCTGCACCTGCCCTTGGAGGGGCAGCCATGAACACCGCCCCGATCGCACCAGTCCTGACCTGCGTGGTGGTGGAAGACCAGCGGATGTTCCTGCAGATGCTGGTGGTGATGCTGCGTTCCCTCCCCGGTCTGGAGGTGGTGGCCACCGCCACCACGGCGGCGGAGGGGATCGAGGCCTGCGAGACGCTGGCACCCGACCTGCTCCTGCTCGATCTGACCCTGCCGGATGAGAACGGCCTGGCGGTGGCGCTGGCGCTGGGGCGCGTCAACCCGGAGGCCCGGCTGATCGTGCTCTCGGCTGCCGCCAGCAGCTTTGTCTGCGACAGCGCCATGCAACCGATGCTGCACGCCGTGGTCGACAAGATCGATGCCTGCGAGGCCCTCACCACCGAGATCGGCGAGCTGCTAGGGGAGAGGTTCGACAAGCCGGCGCCGCTCACGGCCCGGGAGGAGGAGGTGCTGCGACTGATCGGCCAGGGGTTCAGCAATGGCCAGATCGCCGAGCGCCTCACCCTCTCGGTGCACACGGTGGGAACGCACCGGCGCAACATCAGCGGCAAGCTGGGGCTGCGGGGGGCCGAGCTGGTCCGCCATGCCACCCTGTGGCAGATACGGAGCTGACGCCGGTGCTGTCGCCGGGACGACAGGTGGGCATTGCTACGGTTTCGGCCCTGAGTCCAGCGTTGACGGCTAACCCATGAGCAGCGGATCCAGAACGAGCGGATCCCAGAGCAGCGGGGGCTCGGGCGGCACGGCAGGCGAACCCAGGCCTGCGCTAGAGGCTGACCTCTACATCAACCGCGAGCTGAGCTGGCTGGCCTTCAACCACCGGGTGCTGGCCCAGGCGCTCAACGAATACACCCCCCTGCTGGAGCAGGCGAAGTTCAGCGCCATTTTCAGCAACAACCTCGATGAGTTCTTCATGGTGCGGGTGGCCTCGCTCAAGTCGCAGCTGGAGGCCGGCGTCACCAGCCGCAGCGACGACGGCCTCACGCCGCTGGAGCAGCTGGAGGCAATCCAGCAGAGACTGCGCCCCCTGCTGGAGCTGCAGCAACAGCATTACCGCTATTCGCTCAAGAGTCACCTGGCCGAATATGGCGTATACCTGCTCGATTACCAACGGCTCAACAAGCGGCAGAAAAGCTGGGCGGATGAAACGTTCCGCACCTCAATCTTCCCGGTGCTGACGCCGCTGGCGGTGGATCCGGCCCACCCCTTCCCGTTCATGAGCAACCTCAGCCTGAACGTGGCGGCCCTGATCCGCGACCCCGACACCGGCCAGCAGCAGTTCGCGCGGGTGAAGGTGCCGCAGAAGACCCTGCCGCGCTTCGTGCCGATCCCCACCGAGATGTGCGAGCGCCATCCGCGGCCCGTGTTTGTGGCGGTGCCGCTGGAGCAACTGGTGGCCTTCAACCTGCATCTTCTCTTCCCCGGCATGGTGATCGAGGGGCATTACTTCTTCCGCGTCACCCGCGATGCCGACCTGGAACTGCGTGACCTGGAGGCCGACGACCTGATGGAGGCCCTGCAGGAGGGGCTGCGCAAGCGGCGCATGGGGGGGGAAGTGGTGCGGCTGGAGGTGGCCGACGAGATGCCCGAGGAGGTGGTGCAGCTGCTGATGGAGGGCCTGGAGGTGGAGCCCGAAGACCTGTACCGCATCAATGGTCCGCTGGGCCTCGACGACCTGATGAGTCTGCTGGCGATCCCTTTGCCCGAGCTCAAGGATCCGCCCTGGAAAGGGCGAACGGTGTCGGCCCTGGCGCGGGCACAGAAGAGCCTGCTGGAGGATGGCTCGATCAAGGAAGAGGAATTCGAGAGCATCTTCCGCGTGCTGCGCCGTCGCGACGTGCTGTTGCACCACCCCTACGACCTGTTCGCCACCTCGGTGGAGGAATTTCTGAACCAGGCGGCCGACGACCCAGCCGTGCTGGCAATCAAGATGACCCTCTACCGCACCTCAAAGGATTCGCCGGTGGTTGGGGCGTTGATTCGCGCCGCCGAAAACGGCAAGCAGGTGATGGCGCTGGTGGAGCTCAAGGCCCGCTTCGACGAGGACAACAACATCCAGTGGGCTCGCCAGCTGGAGCGCTCAGGGGTGCACGTGGTGTACGGCGTGCTCGGCCTCAAGACCCACACCAAGGTGACGCTGGTGGTACGACGTGAGAAGGAGAGGCTGCGCAGCTACGCCCACATCGGCACCGGCAACTACAACTCCCGCACCTCAAGCCTCTACACCGATCTTGGCCTCCTCACCGCCCGCGAAGAGTTCGGCCAAGACCTGGTGGAACTGTTCAATTACCTCACCGGCTTCTCCAAGCAGCAGAGTTTCCGCAAGCTGCTGGTGGCGCCGGTGACCCTGCGCCGTGGCATGGAGGCCCTGATCCGTCGCGAGATCGAGCATGCCCAGGCGGGCCAGGGCGGCCATATCCGGGCCAAGATGAATGCCCTGGTGGATCCGGCGATCATCGCGCTGCTCTACGAGGCCTCCCAGGCCGGCGTGCGCATCGAGCTGGTGATCCGCGGCATGTGTTCGCTGCGGCCGGGGCTGCCGGGGGTGAGCGAAAACATCTCGGTGCTCAGCGTGATCGGACGCTTCCTCGAACATTCGCGTGTGTTCTGGTTTGCCAATGCTGGTGAGCCGGAAATGTTCCTCGGCAGCGCCGACTGGATGCCGCGCAATCTCGATCGCCGCGTGGAAGCCGTGGCACCGGTGGAAGACGAAAGCCTGCGCCGCCAGCTGGAGAAACTGATGCTTCTTTATCTAGAGGACACCACGGCCTGGGTGATGCACAGCGATGGGCAGTTCAGCCAGCGGCAGCCGGAGGGGGAGCAGAACTCGGCGCAGGCGGCGCTCATGGAGCGTTGGCGCACCGGCCTGGGGGGTGAGGCATCGCCCGCGACCGCCACAAGGTAACCACCACCACAGAAGGACAGATTGACGAGCGGCAGTACAGGAAATCTTCGGTTTCCTGACGTTGACCGGGCTGCTTCAGTGCTAACGTCCGGCCAAATTCAATCGGAGGCCTGGGGTGATGGGGACACCTCTGCATTCCGCTCCCACCGGACAGGGCTCTGCCCTTTCGGCCGGTGGTGAGCCTAGGGCGTCACGCCCTGCCCGTGCTATGTCTGCGGCGCAGCGATCTGCGGCCCGCAACAACGGTCGTGTCAGCGCTGATTCGATCGGTTGGTATTTGAGCACCATCGGCCGCGTGCCGCTGCTCACCCCTGCCGAAGAAATCGAACTGGCCCATCACGTGCAGTGTGGCAAGCGCCTGCTGGAGACCCCAGCGGAGCAGCGCACGCCCAAGCAGAATCGACAGATCCGGATGGGCCAGCGTGCCCGCGACCGGATGATGGCCGCCAACCTTCGCTTGGTGGTGAGCGTGGCGAAGAAGTACCAGAACCAGGGCCTGGAGCTGCTGGATCTGGTGCAGGAGGGGGCGATTGGCCTGGAGCGTGCGGTCGACAAATTCGACCCGGCGATGGGCTACAAATTTTCCACCTATGCCTACTGGTGGATCCGCCAGGGAATGACGCGGGCGATTGACAACAGCGCCCGCACCATCCGCCTGCCGATCCACATCAGCGAGAAACTCTCCAAGATGCGCCGGGTGAGCCGCGAGCTCTCCCATCGCCTCGGCCGCCAGCCCAATCGGCTCGAGCTGGCCCATGCCCTCGGCATGGCTCCAGAGGAGCTGGAGGAATTGATCTCGCAGAGCGCCCCCTGCGCCTCCCTCGATGCCCATGCCCGGGGCGAGGAGGATCGCAGCACCCTCGGGGAACTGATCGCCGACCCGGCCAGTGGCGAACATTTCGACTCGATGGACCGCCATCTGCAGAAGGAACACCTCGGCACCTGGCTGGCCCAGCTCAACGAACGGGAGCAGAAGATCCTCAAGCTGCGCTTCGGCCTGGAGGGCACCGAACCCCTCACCCTTGCCGAGATCGGCCGCCAGATCAACGTCTCCCGCGAACGGGTGCGGCAGCTGGAGGCCAAAGCGATCATGAAACTGCGGCTGATGAGTTCCCTGCAGCAGGCCGCCTGAGACCCTGCCCTCCCCCCGCTTGATTCCCCAGCTCCTCGGCATGGCCGCCGTCGGCGGCTGGCTCGCCCTGCTCGGCGCCCTGGCCCTGGCGGTGCGCGCCCGCTGGCCGCAGGAGCGGGAGTGGAGCCGCAAGCTGGTGCACATCGGCGCCGGCGCCGTGTTGCCGATCGCCTGGGTGGCGGGGATCGAGCGGGCGATCGCCGTCCCCTGCGCGGCGCTGGTGACCCTGCTGGCCCTGCTCAACCACCGCCGGCGGGTGCTGCCGGCGATTGAAGACATCGACCGCCCCAGCTACGGCACCGTCGGCTATGGCGCGTCGATCACCCTGCTGCTGTGGGTCGGCTGGCCCCATCAGGCCGCCGCGGCCTGCGCCGGTGTGCTGGTGATGGCGCTGGGGGATGGCCTTGCGGGGCTGATCGGGCCGATGCGAGCGAGCCCCAGCTGGCTGGTGCTGGGGCAGCGTCGCTCCCTGCTCGGCACGGGCGTGATGGCGCTGGCGAGCCTGGCGGCGCTGGCGGGCCTGGCGGCGTTCTGCCGGGCCCAGGGGCTGGCGGCGCCCTCCGCGGCCGAGCTGGTGGCGATCGGGGCGAGTGCAACGCTGCTGGAGCAGGTGGCCTTCGCCGGGATCGACAACCTCACGGTGCCGCTGGCGGTGGCGGCCCTGTGGCAGCGGCTGGCCTGAGGAGGTCGTCAGACCCGTAGGAGGGATTCGCAGCGGCGCGTCCAGTCGCGCTGGGTGCCCAGGGCCGCCACCAGGAGGCGGTCGGCGGGTTCATCGCGCAGGCGGAGCTGCCACTGGCGAATCAGGTCGGCCCGCTCCATCCACACATCGAGAATGGTTCGCTGGATGCCCTCGAGTTCCCAGCTGCGCTGACGGGCGGTGTCGAGGGCCCAGGCCAACAGCTCATCGAGGGTGAAGGGGCGGAAGCCGGCGAAGGCGGGGCCGCGGAGGCCGCCGGCGCCATCCTCAGCGCCACCCGCCCCACTCTGTTGCTCGAGGTAGAAGAGCTGGAGGGGGTCGGATAAACCGCAGAATTGAATCAGATAGGTCATGGCCGAGGCCTTCTCCAACCGGAAGGACGCTCAGGGTAGACAGCGGGAGCCCGGCCACTGTTCACAGAGAACAACAGGCCCAAATCCGTCGCAAAGCGAGGCTTTGTTGACAATTTGGCAGTCTCACTTCGCGAGTGCCAACTATGCGGCTTCCCCCTCAGACCGCCGCCAGCTCCCGGGAGCGGGCCGTGCGCACCGCCTCCGCGAGCTCCTCCAGCAAGGCCAGGGTGGTGGGCAGGTCGAGGCAGGCATCGGTGATGCTCTGGCCGTAGGTGAGCGAGGAGAGGTCGGCGGGGATTTTCTGGCTGCCGGCCACCAGATGGCTCTCGATCATCACGCCCATCACCTGGCGCGAACCTCCGGCCACCTGGGCGGCGATGGAGCGGAGCACGTCCGCCTGACGGCGGTAGTCCTTGTTGGAGTTGCCGTGGCTGCAATCCACCATCAGCCGTGGCGGCAGACCCTCCCGCGCCAGCTGGGCGGAGGCCGCCTCGATCGCCTCGGGCTCGTAATTGGGGCCGCCCTTGCCGCCCCGCAGCACCAGGTGGCCATCGGGGTTGCCGGTGGTGCTCACGATCGCCGCGTGGCCCTCGGCATTGATGCCCAGAAAATGATGGGGCCGGGCCGCGGCCTCCATGGCGTTGATCGCGGTGGTGGCACTGCCATCGGTGCCGTTCTTGAAGCCGATCGGCATCGACAGCCCGGAGGCCATCTCGCGGTGCGTCTGGCTTTCGGTGGTGCGGGCACCGATCGCGGTCCAGCTGATCAGATCGGCGATGTACTGGGGCACCACCGGATCGAGCAGTTCGGTGGCGGCCGGCAGATTGCGCTCGGCCAGGTGCAGCAGCAGGGCCCGGGCCCGCCGCAGACCGGTGTTGATGTCGTAGCTGCCGTCGAGGTGGGGGTCGTTGATCAGACCCTTCCAGCCCACCGTGGTGCGGGGCTTCTCGAAATAGACGCGCATCACCACCTCGAGATCCTCGCGATGGCGGTGATGGGCGGCGGCGATCGCTTCGGCGTACTCGCGGGCCGCGTCGACGTCATGCACCGAGCACGGACCCACGATCACCAGCAGACGGGTATCGCCGGCGTGGAGGATCGCCTTGATCCGCTCGCGGGCCTGCTGCACGGTGCGAGCACCGGCTTCGCTGATCGGCAGCTCGCGGTGCAGCGCCGCCGGGGGCACGAGCGGCCGGGTCTCCACCACGTGGAGGTCGGAGGTGGGGATCATGGAC
Source organism: uncultured Synechococcaceae cyanobacterium (assembly GCA_903907855.1). Taxonomy (GTDB): domain Bacteria; phylum Cyanobacteriota; class Cyanobacteriia; order PCC-6307; family Cyanobiaceae; genus Cyanobium. The sequence continues at coordinate 46,141 of CAIVPT010000130.1, forward strand.
CGGCGGCGCAAAACGACAGCAGACGAACCAGCCTAGGAGCGCCCGGCCCTTCAGAAAGGGATCGGCATCTCCGCGTCGGCGGGATGGGGGGCGCAGCTCGCCACCCGCTGGGCCACCACCGGGCCGATCACCACGATCGCCGGCGAGCCGAAGCCCTCCTTCTGCACCCGCTCCGGCAACTCCGCCAGGGGGGCCAGCAGCAGCCGCTGTCCCACCACCGTGCCCTGCTGGATCACCGCCGAGGGGGTGTCGGCGGCCAGGCCACCGGCCTGCAACTCGGCGCAGATCGACGCCAGGTTGTGCAGCCCCATGTAGATCACCAGGCCGTCGCTGCTGCGGGCCAGGCCCCGCCAGTCGACACCGGGCCGACCCTTGTCGATCTCCTCATGGCCGGTCACGAAGGTGACGCTGGAGCCCGCCCGGCGATGGGTGACCGGGATGCCCGCGTAGGCCGGCGCCGCGATGCCCGCCGTCACCCCCGGCACCACCTCCACGGGGATGCCGCGCGCCGCCAGATGGGCCGCCTCCTCGCCGCCGCGGCCGAACAGGAAGGGGTCACCGCCCTTGAGGCGCACGATCGTGCGATGGCGCCCGGCCAGCTCCACCAGCACGGCGTTGGTGCTGACCTGGGGAACCGAATGGTGGCCGCGGCGCTTGCCGACGAAGTGCCGCTCGCAGTGGGGCGGCACCAGATCGAGCAGGGCCCCTGGCACCAGGGAGTCGTAGACGAGGGCATCGCAGCTGCGCAGCAGCCGGTGGGCCCGCAGGGTGAGCAGCTCCGGATCGCCCGGGCCTGCGCCCACCAGATACACGGTGCCGAGCCCATGGGGGTCGGGGAGGGGATCGCTCATGGCAGGGCCTCCAGGGCCGCCAGCAGCGCCTGGCGCACCTGCGGGCGTGCCAGGAGCGGCGCGGCGGCGGCGGCGCCGAGCCGGGGGGTGAGCGCCTCGGTGAGGCGGTTGGCCGCCAGGGCCAGGGGCAGGACGGGGCCGCGGATTGCCAGGGCCAGCTCCTCGGGATCGGCCGAACTGTATGGAGCGGCCAGGCAGGGCGCGGCGCAGCGGCGCTCCAGATGGCGCAGATAGCGGCGGGGCAGCGCCCCCTCCAGGGGGTGATGGAGCAACAGCGGACGCTGAGCCGCGGACGACGCCGCTGCCGCCACGGACGCCACCGCCGCCACCAGGCTGTCCACCTCCTGGGCGAGGGCCGTCTGCCAGCAGGGCCAGGCCCCCAGGAAGGGCCAGCGGCGCACTGGGCCATGGCGGCGCAGGTCGTCCACCAGCGGCGGCAGGTCCTGGCGGGCATGCCCCCCCGGCAGCAGGAGCAGCGGGACCACCCCCAGTGGCAGTGCCCCCTGCGGCGGCGGCGGCGGGGCCGGATCGGTGAGGGCGCGCAGCACCACCGGCGCACCGCGGCGCCGCTCCAGCTCCGCCGCCAGCTCCTGCAGCTCCTGCGGTACCAGCCCCCCGGAGCGGCCATGCACCACCAGCAGCAGTGGGGCGGCGGGGAGGGAGTGCAGCCGCCGCTCCAGGCGCTCCACCAACGCCGGCGCCAGGGCCCGCTGCCGCAGGGGCACCAGGGTGCGGCGCGCGTCCGGCAGGCGCACCAGGGCATCGACGGCGGCGGCCGCCAGGGTGGGATCCAGATCGGCCACCAGCACGGCCAGGGTGTGGCGCAGCGGGGCCAGGGGCCAGGCGCTCAGGCCAAGGCACAGCCCCTCCAGAGCGGCACGGCGCACGGGGGTGGGTTCAGGCCCGAGCGCGACGGCGGCCAGATGGGGGAAGTCGGCGGGATCGCGCTGGTGGCCCAGGAGCGGCAACAGCGCGGCCTGGCGCGGCCTGCTCAGCCCGGCCGCCAGGGCCTGGCGGAGCAGGGAGGCCACCGGGGGCTGACGGCGCCGCAGCACCAGGGCCGGAAGCTGGGGATCGGCGGCGGGGGTGGCGAGCCACCAGCGCAGCAGGCGCGCCTCGGCCGGAGCGTCGAGCCGCGGGGTGAGGGCGGCCAGCAGGTCGGGGAGGGGTTCAAGGTCACCGACCTCGATCGCCGCCAGCCAGGGCTCCAGGGGCAGGGGAGCGGGCCCGCCCAGGCGCTGCAGGAAGGCCCAGCGCTCCGGGGAGCCGGGTTCGGGAAGGGCGGCCGGATCCGGGGGCGGGTCGAGGCCGGGGCTGGGGGCCACGCGCGGGAGGAACCGGGGGGAGATCAGCATGGCAAGTCCCGGAGGTCAGGAACCCGTGCCGCGGCGCCTGGCCCCGAACCTCTCCACCAGCAACGCCTCCAGCACGTCGGGCAGTTCGCTGAGGGGCACCCCCTTCTCCTGCAGCTCCGCCAACCGCGGTTCAGACCCCATCGAGCCGCCCACGTAGATCTTGGCCGCCTCCACCATCACGCCGTCCTGGCGGGCCTTGGCCCCCATCAGTCCGATCTGGCCCAGGTAGGGCTGGCCGCAGGCATTGGGGCAGCCAGTCCAGTGGGTGCGCACGGCATGGGGCAGCTCCAGGCGACGCTCCAGCTCCTCCACCACCGCCTGGGCGGTGCTCTTGGTGGGGATCAGGGCGAAGCTGCAGTAGTGGTTGCCGGTGCAGCTGACCGCCTCCGCCAGCAGCGGTCCGGGCTCCAGCGGGAAGCGCTGCAGCAGCGGCTCGGCCCGCAGGGCCTCCAGCCGCTCCTCGGGCACATCAACGAGCAAGACGTTCTGGCTCTCGCTCAGCCGCAGCTCGCCGCTGCCGTAGGCGCTGGCCAACCGGGCCAGCTCGGCCATGGCGGCGGCATCGAGGCGGCCCATCGGCACATTCAGGCCAACCCAGCAGAGGCCGGGCTGCTTCTGGCGATGCACGCCGCAGACATCGCGCGGCGCCCGGGTCACCAGATGGCTGCCGTCGTGGGGAACGGCGACGGCGGCCTCCCCCTCCAACTCGCGCCAGCACTGCAGCACCTGCTCGCGGTAGGTCTCCAGGCCGAGGGACTCCACCAAGTACATCACCCGGCTGCGGTTGCGGGCGCCGCGGTCGCCTGTCGCCTCGTAGTGGCGCAGCACCGCCAGGGTGAAGCCCGCCAGCTGGTCGGGCCGCAGCCACAGCCCCAGGGGGATCGCCAGCTCGTTGCGCTGGGCCGAGAAGAAGCCGCCCACCATCACGGTGAAGCCGAGCTGGTCGCCGTGGAGGGCCGGCAGGAAAGCCAGGTCGTTGTGCAGCAGGAAGCTGTCGGGGGCACCGCCGACGGCGACGTTGAACTTGCGGGGCAGGTTGCGCGGCCCCCCCTCCCCGAGCAGGCGCGCCTGGATGGCCTGCACCAGTGGGCGGCTGTCGAGGAATTCCTCCGGATCGAGGCCGGCCAGGGGGTTGGCGGTGATGTTGCGGGGGTTGTCGTGGCCCGACTGGTGGCTGGTGAGCCCCACGGCTGCGATCCGCGTGAGCAGCGGGGCCATGTCCTCCAGCAGCAGGCCGCGCAGCTGCAGGTTCTGGCGGGTGGTGATATCGGCGCTGCCGTGCTCGCCGCAGCGATCCACCGTGTCGGCCAGCACCGCGAGCTGATCGGCCTGAATCACCCCGCCGGGCAGCCGCAGCCGCACCATGAAGCGGCCGGGGGTAACCGGACGGAAGAAGATCCCCAGCCACTTGAGGTGGATCGTGAGGGTGGCTTCATCGAGCTGGTCCCAGCCGGCGGCGGCGAGCTCGGCCAGGCGGGGCTCGAGATCCAGGCCGCACAACTGGGCTTTGGCGCTCTCCACTTTGCTGAGGGGAGCGGAGGCGGCATCGCTGGTGGGGCCGGCGGGAGACGCAACGGACCCGTCCGGACGGGAGGTCATGGGGAGAGCAAGGAAGGGGCGACCCGCAAAACGCGGCAAAAAGTCCTGATCCTTTCCTCGCGGGGAGGTGCGGGGACCGGGACGGCCAGGGGCGGCCACACTGCTCTCACCCATAATTTGACCACCTGGCCCCAGCGCGAACCTGTTGCCACCGCTACCAAATGCCAGTGCGCCCGCAGCGATGGGGCTGCCGGACCGGCGCCACCAGCGGCTCCAGGACCTCGGCCCGGCGCGGGCACGCTTCCGGGAGCTGCTCGGCAAGGTGGGCAGCGGCGAACACACCAGCACCGGCCTGAGTCGGGAAGAGGCGCGTGAGTCGATCGAGCTGATGCTCGGCAGCGGGGTGGACGAGGCGCAGGTGGGGGCGTTCCTGATCGCCCACCGCATCCGGCGACCCACGCCCGAGGAGCTCACCGGCATGCTCGATGCGTACCGGGCCCTGGGGCCGGTCCTGGAGACGCCGGGGCGGAGCGCCCTCTGTTTCGGGGTGCCCTACGACGGGCGCAGCCGCACGGCACCGCTGTTGCCCCTGCTGGCCCTGAGCCTGGCCGCCGAGGGGCTGCCCGTGGTGCTGCACGGCGGCGATCCGATGCCCGTGAAGTACGGCGTCACCCTGGCGGAGCTGTTCGCGGCCCTCGGGATCGAATGGCGCGGCCTGACGCTGGCGGCGCTGCAGCAGCGGCTCGATCGCCACGGGCTGGCGCTGGCCCACCAGCCCGACCACTTCCCGGCCGCTGAGCGGCTGGTGGCGATCCGGGACGCGATCGGCAAGCGGCCGCCGGTGGCGAGCCTGGAGCTGCTCTGGACCCCCCACCGCGGGGAGCACCTGCTGGTGAGCGGCTTTGTGCATCCCCCCACCGAGGCGCGGGCCTGGGAGGCGCTCGGGGCCGCCGGCGAGAGGGATCTGCTGACGGTGAAGGGGTTGGAGGGCTCCACGGATCTGCCCACCACCCGCGCCGGCATCACCGCCCGCGTGCGCGAGGGAGCGGTGGAGCGGATCCTGCTTCACCCCCGCGACCACGGCATCTCCGCCCCGGAGGAGCCCTGGACCAGCCTGGAGACGTGGCGGCAGGACGCCCTGGCGGCCCTCTGTGGTGAGGGGCCCTTGGCGGAGGCGCTGGGCTGGAATCTGGCGGCCTACCTCTGGTTCGCCGGCCGGGTCGCCGGCCTGGCGGAGGGGTTGGAGCGGGCGCGGGCGCTGCTGCTGGCCCGCAGCGGCGAACGGCTGCGGGCGGAGCTGGCCGAATGATCACCCTGAAACCCACATGAACAGCCAGGAGCCCCGCTGCCGCCGCGTCTTCGCCTTCGAGGCCGACTTCGCCGGCGATCTGCGCTGCCTGCCGATGGCGGTGCGCCGCAAGCTCGACCTGGCGGGGGTGAAGCTGAAATTGCTGCAGTGGCACGGCCTCGAAGAGGAGGAGCGGCGGCGGCTGCTGGCCTGGGACGACGACGACAGCGCGATCGCGGGGTTGCGGGAGTGGCTGCTGGCCCGCAGCGCCACCCTCCCTGAGGGTCCGGCACGAGCCCTCGAGCCAGCCGCCGATCCGGAGTGGCGCAGCAGCGCTGCCTGGCCGGAGGCCGTGCTCCGTTCTTGTGCGCAGCTGGGGTTGACGCCACAGCCAGAGCGCTGGCGCACGTTGGACGAACTGGAGCGATTCGCGTTGCTGAAGCTCAGCCACCCCGGCCACGAACACCGCAACCTGCCCCGGGCCCTGGCCGAGTTCGGGGCGCTGGCGGATCCTCTACCGGAGCATCGGTAACAACCGCCACAGTGGATTGGAACGGCAGGGTGGTTAGTTATGGGCGTCGGTCAGCCTGACGCGCCGGCTTGCTTACGTCCAACCGGCGCACTTCGTTGCGAAGCCCGGTTGCCTGGCCGCACGCTCTCACCCGCGACCACCCACCCTTTTCCACCCGCGACGAGCGCCATGCCCCGCAGCGGCGGCGGTGTCGTGCCCGTACATCCCGAGTTCCTTCCTATGGCGTCCACCTCCCGTCGCAGATTCCTGATCACCGCCGCCGGCAGCGCCGTTGGCACCGCGTTTCTGGCCGCCTGCGGCGGCCGCGGCCCCTCCGGCGGCGACACCGCCACGGCCCCGGCCGGCGGCGGCGGCGACACCGAGGTGAAGGGCGCCACCCTGGGCTTCATCGCCCTCACCGACAGCGCTCCGCTGATCATCGCCAAGGAGAAGGGCCTGTTCGCCAAGCACGGCATGCCCGACACGAAGGTGGTGAAGCAGACCTCCTGGGCCGTGACCCGCGACAACCTGGAACTCGGCAGCGAGCGGGGCGGCATCGACGGCGCCCACATCCTCTCGCCGATGCCCCTGCTGCTCACCGCGGGCACGATCAGCAAGAGCAAGCAGCCGGTGCCGATGTACACCTTGGCGCGGCTCAACCTGCAGGGCCAGGCCTTCAGCGCCTCAAAGGATCTGCTGGATGAAAAGCTGACGATCGACAACAGGGAGGGCTTGGCCAAGGCGAGCAAGAGCCTGGGCCGCACCCTGAAGGCGGCGGTCACCTTCCCCGGCGGCAACCACGACCTCTGGATGCGCTACTGGCTGTCGGCCAACGGCCTCGACCCCAACAAAGATGCCGACCTGGTGGTGGTGCCGCCGCCGCAGATGGTGGCGAACATGCAGACCGGCACGATGGATCTGTTCTGCGTGGGCGAGCCGTGGAACCAGCGTCTTGTGAACAAGAAGCTCGGCTATACCGCGGCCCAAACCGGTGAATTCTGGAACAAGCACCCTGAGAAAGCCTTCTCGATGCGAGCCGACTGGGTGGACAAGAACCCCAAGGCGGCGAAGGCCCTGCTGATGGCCGTGCAGGAGGCCCAGATCTGGTGCCAGGACCCGGCCAATCTCGACGAGATGTGCGAGATCATCTCCAAAGACAAGTACATCAAAGCCGCGGTGGCTGACCTCAAGCCCCGCCTGGCCGGCGTGGTCGACTACGGCGACGGCCGCAAGGTGACCGACAGCCCCCACAAGATGCTGTTCTGGGACAGCAACGCCTCCTTCCCCTTCAAGAGCCACGACCAGTGGTTTGTGGTGGAAGACATGCGCTGGGGCTACCTGCCCGCCGACACCGACATCGACGCGCTGGTGAACAAGGTGAACCGCGCCGATCTCTGGAAAGAGGCGGCCAAGGCGATCGGCCGCAGTCAGGACATCCCCGCCAGCGATTCCCGCGGCAAGGAAACCTTCTTCGATGGTGTGGTGTTTGATCCCGCCAATCCCAAGGCCTACCTCGACGGTCTGAAGATCAAGGCGATGCGCTGAGGTCCAGCCCCGCCCCGCGCCCCCACCGTCCCACCGTTTCCCGATGACCCCCTCCTCCCCCGCCGCGGCCCCGCGGCGTGCCGATCGCCCGCGCCGGTGGCTGCCGGCGGTGCGGGCCTCGCTGCCCTACCTGGTCTGCATCGGCGGCTTCCTGCTGCTGTGGCAGCTGCTCTCCCTGTTCCTCGGAACGGCACGGCTGCCGGGGCCGATCAACGTGATCGTCGACACCTGGGACCCTTACATCACCCAGCCCTTTTTCGATGAGGGCGGCACGAGCAAGGGCCTGGGCTGGCAGATCCTGCTGTCGCTGCAAAGGGTGGCGCTGGGCTACGGGCTGGCGGCGCTGGTGGGGATCGGCATCGGCGGCCTGCTGGGGTTGAACCGCTTCATTGGCAAGGGCCTTGATCCGGTGATCCAGGTGTTGCGCACCGTGCCACCCCTGGCCTGGTTCCCGATCTCGCTGATGGTGTTCCAGGACGCCAGCACTTCGGCGATATTCGTGATCTTCATCACCGCGATCTGGCCGATCATCATCAACACCGCCGTCGGCATCCGCGAGATCCCGCAGGACTACACAAACGTGGCGCGCGTGCTGCGGTTGCGCAAGGGTGAATACATCCGCAATGTGGTGATTCCGGCCACGGTGCCCTATGTATTCACCGGCCTGCGCATTGCCGTGGGCCTGGCCTGGCTGGCGATCGTGGCGGCGGAGATGCTCAAGGCCGATGGCGGCATCGGCTACTTCATCTGGGACGCCTATAACGCCGGCGGCGACGCCAGCTCCAGCCAGATCATCCTGGCGATCATCTATGTGGGTCTGGTGGGCCTGGCCCTCGACCGCCTGGTGGCCTGGGCGGGCCGGCGCGTGGCACGGGGGTCCAACTGAGATGGTCTCCTTCCTCACCGTCGACGACGTCACGCAGATTTTTCCCCTGGCCGATGGTGGCCGCTATGTGGCCCTCAAGGACATCGACCTGGAGATCCGCGAGGGCGAATTCGTCTCGCTGATCGGCCATTCCGGCTGCGGCAAGAGCACCCTGCTCAACCTGCTGGCGGGCCTGGCGCAGGCCAGCCATGGCGGCATCCTGATCGATGGGCGGGAGGTAACCGAGCCGGGGCCCGACCGGATGGTGGTGTTTCAGAACTATTCGCTGCTGCCCTGGCAGACCGTGCGCCAGAACGTGGCGCTGGCGGTGAACCGGGTGATGGGCCAGCTGAGCGCAGCCGAGCGGCGCGAGATCGTGGAGCGCAACCTGGCGATGGTGGGGCTGGCGGCCGCCGCCGAGACATTTCCGGCGGAGCTCTCGGGCGGCATGAAGCAGCGGGTGGCGATCGCCCGCGCCCTGTCGATCCGCCCGCGGCTGCTGCTGCTCGATGAACCCTTCGGCGCCCTCGATGCGCTGACGCGCGGCAATCTGCAGGAGCAGCTGATGCGCATCTGCCAGGAGGCTGGCGTCACCACCGTGATGGTGACCCACGACGTGGATGAGGCCCTGCTGCTCTCCGACCGGGTGGTGATGATGACCAACGGTCCGGAGGCGGGCATCGGCCAGATCCTGCCGGTGCCGTTCGCGCGGCCCCGCCAGCGGTTGGCGGTGATGGAGCACCCCGACTACTACCGGTTGCGCAGCGAGCTGATCGGCTTCCTGCAGCAACAGCGGCGCCTGCGCCAGCGCCGGGCCACCAGCGCCGCCGCAGTTGCCGCGAGCGCACCGCCCGCCGCAGCCGCCGCGGCCCCCGCCAGCACCCCCACCACGGTGCGGCTCGGCTACCTCCCGGGCCTCGACATCGCCCCGCTGGCGATGGCGATGGATCGCCACCTGTTCGATCAGGAGCGGGTAACGGTGATCCCGGTGCCGTTCGCCAACTGGGAACGGCTGGAGGAACGGCTGCGGGAGGGCGACCTGCAGGCGGCGATCACCTCCGCCTCCACACCGCTGGCCCTCGCCCTTGGCCTGAACGGCAGCAGCCCCTGGCCGGCGATCACGCCGATGACGGTGAGCCGCAACGGCAATGCCTTCTGCCTGGCCCGGCGCTTCCGGGAGGCTGGCGTACGCAGCCGGGCCGACCTGGCG
>CAIVPT010000131.1 GCA_903907855.1 uncultured Synechococcaceae cyanobacterium
CCGCGCCCGCGCGATCCAGGGAATGCCCCAGAGCGCGCCGCTCACCAGAGCGGGGGGCGAACCCCAGCCAGAGGCCCTCGACCGCCCCCGGGGGTCGGTCGCGCCAGGCGAGCAGGGCCTGGCGGTCTGGCAGCAGAGCCCAGCGATGGGGGCCGAAGCGAAGCGTCAGGGCATGGCTGTCCATCGTCAGGGCGGTAACCGCCAAGCCAGGGCTGGCGAGGCTCTGGCCCGCCGCCAGCGGCTTCGACTCCTCTCCGTAGGCGACAACCATTCCCGCCTGCCGCCGCCAGCAGGCCGGATCGGCGGGGGCCACGGGATCGAGCAGCAGGGCCCAGTCAAAGCGGGGGATGCCCAGCCCTACCGCCAACCGAGCGATCTGGTGGCAGCTGAAGGGATCGGCCCGGGTGGCCACCAGCGCCGCCCGTCCGGCGTGGCGGGCGATCAGCCAGTCGCGCCCCGTGCCCTGATGCACCAGCAGCAGCCGATCGGCCCGCAGCGCCCCCAGCTGCAACACCGCCACGAGCACCAGCAACCCCACGCCCAGCCGCCGCCAGCCCCCCCCGACCCGCGGCACCACCAGGGCGAGCAGCGCCAGCGACAGCAGCACCACCAGCAGGGGCTGGGGACGGCCGATCTGCCACTGGGCCAGCGGCAGGGCGGCGAACCCGCGGGCAATCGCCACCAACGCGCCGGTGAGCCACTGCAAGGGGGCCAGCAGGGGCCCCGCCAGGGGCGGCACCACCAGCGCCGGCAGGGTGAGTCCCATGGCGCCGAGGGTGAGGGGGGTGAGCAGCGGGGCCGCGGCCACATTCGCGGGCACCGCGTACATGGGCAGCACGCCGAAATGGGCCAGCTGCAGCGGCAGGGTCCAGAGGGTGGCGGCCAGCGGCACCGCCAGGGCCGGCGCACTCCAACCGGGACGCAGGAGTGCCGGCAGCCGCGGCCGCAACCAGTCCTCGATGGGCTGGGCGGAGACCAACAGCCCGGCGGTGGCCGCCACGCTCAGCTGGAAGCCCACATCCAGGGCCCAACCGGGCCTCACCGCCACCATCAGCACACTGCCCACCGCGAGCACCGCCAGCGGTCGGGCGCGCCGGCCGGCCTCAAGGGCCAGCCAGCCCACGCCGCCCATCAGCACCGCCCGCACCACCGACGGCTGGGGACCCGCCAACAGGAGAAACAGCAGCATCGCCCCGCCCCCCGCCGCCAGTCGCGCCCCGCTCCCCAGCCGCCCCACCAGCGGGCGCACTGCGCCGAGGAGCACGGTGAGATGGAAACCGGAGGCAGCCAGGGCGTGGGAGAGGCCGGAGGCGCGAAACGCCTCACGCAGCTCCAGCGGCAGGGGCACCACGGCGCTGCCGAGCACCAGGGCGGCCAGGATTCCCCCCCGCTCCTCGCCGGCGGCCGCCACAAACCGGGCGGCGATGGCGCGGCGCAGGTCGGCGATTGGCGTGGGCGGTCGGGCGGTGACCACCTGGCGCTCCACCTGCAGCCGCCGGCCGACCCCCAGCCGCGCCAGGCGCTCCGCCGGGCCCGCCAGCAGCGGGTGCGGAGCCGGCCGCAGCGGCAGCCAGCGCCCAGCCACCGCCAGGTGCCAGCCCTGCCGCAGCGACGGGCAGGCGGGGAAGAGCAGCTCGGCCCGGCCCGCGTCGGTGTCGGCCAGGGCGCGGCAGGGGGGTGGGCCGCTGCCCCCCTCCGCCAGGACGCGGGGATCCTCGAGCAGCCGCACGTTCAGGGGGCCCGCCGCCGCCGGGGCGGCCACCTGTGCGGGGGCGGCGGCCCGTGCGGGGGCGGCGCCAACGGGAAGCAGCCCCAGCAGCAGGGCCAGAACCAGGGCCAGCAGGAAGGGCACGGGCGCACCGCGAGCGCACCCTCAGGATTCCCAGCGCCGGACAGCGCCCGGTGGCCGGATCAGCGGCGGATCAGGCGGCCGATCAGGCGACGGGGGCCACGGGCTCAGCCTCGCTGGGACGATCCTCCGGATGGGCGTCGAACCAGGCCTGCCGCTGCGGCTCCGCCAACAGGGGGAAACCCAGGGCGCGGCGCTCCACCAACCAGGCCTCGGCCACCTGGCGGGCCAGGTGGCGGATGCGGGCGATGGTGGCGGTGCGCTCGGTCACCGAAATCACGCCGCGCGCCTCCATCAGGTTGAAAGTGTGGCTGCACTTGAGGACGAAATCAAGGGCCGGTGCACTCAGGCCCGCCGCCACCAGATCGGTGGCTTCGGCCTCATAGAGGGCGAACAGCTGGCGCAACCGCTCCGGATTGGAGGCCTCGAAGTTGAAGGCGCACTGGCTGCGCTCGAACGGCAACCAGATATCGCCGTAGCGGTGCGTGGCGTTCCAGCGCAGGTCCCAGATGCTCTCGACATCCTGCAGATACATCGCCAGCCGCTCGAGCCCGTAGGTGATCTCGATCGAGACCGGGCGGCAGTCGATCCCGCCGCACTGCTGGAAGTAGGTGAACTGGGTCACCTCCATGCCGTCGAGCCACACCTCCCAGCCCACGCCCCAGGCGCCGAGGGTCGGCGATTCCCAGTTGTCCTCCACGAAGCGGATGTCGTGGTCGGCCTGGCGGATGCCCAGGGCTTCGAGGGAGGCCAGGTAGGTCTCCTGGATGCCGTCCGGCGACGGCTTGATCAGCACCTGGTACTGGAAATAATGCTGGGCTCGGTTGGGGTTGTCGCCATAGCGGCCGTCGGTGGGGCGACGGCAGGGCTCCGGGTAGGCCACCGCCCACGGCTCGGGGCCGATCGCCCGCAGCACCGTGTGGGGGCTCATGGTGCCGGCCCCCTTTTCGGTGTCGTACGGCTGGAGGATCAGGCAGCCCTGGTCGGCCCAGAAGCGGTTGAGCGTGCTGAGAATGTCCTGGAAGTGCATGCGACCCCCCGCGGAGCGCACATCGTGCCACGCAGGCGGGGAGGCGCCTGCGTGGCGGAGACCTGGGCTGGGATCAGCCCTTGGGAATGCGGATCTTCTGGCCGGGGAAGATCAGGTCGGGATCCTCGATCACCTCCCGGTTGGCGGCGAAGATCTCGGTGTAGCGCGCGCCGCTGCCCAGCTCCCGCTCGGCAATGCCCCAGAGGGTGTCGCCCTCCTTGATCAGCACGAAGACGGACTCCTCACCGCTGCCGGCACGGGTGACCCCCGCCGCCTCCACCTTGGCCACCCCTTCTACGTTGCCGGCCATCAGCACGGCCTTCTCAAAGGCGGCCTGATCGGCGGCACTACCGCTGAGCGTGACCAACTCTCCATCCACGTTGACGGCGAGGTCGCTGAGCCCAGGGTTGTTTTTCTCGATATGGTCCTTCAGCTTACCAGAGGCCTTCGCAGAATCTTCGCCTCTGTTAAAAACTTTCTTGCCGATATTTGCGGCAAAATCAAACAAGGGAACTCCCATGGATCGCGGGGCGGAAAGATGTAGCAGGCCATGTATAGCAAGGTTCCGCCAAAAGCAATCGCTTCAGGCACGTAATGCCAACAGTCCCATCAGTCCCGCCGCCAGCGACTGATGGCGCACCGAGCTGAAGCCGGCGGCATGGGCCAACTCCACCTGCTCAGGCCCTGTGGGGAAACGGGCCAGGCTGCTCTCGAGATAGGCGTAGTGCTCCTCCAAGCCGAAGGAGCGGGCAGCAGGCACCACCACCTGCCGCAGGTAAAGCCGCTGGAACGCTGCCGGCAGGCTGCCCTCCTGGGGACGGTTGAAATCAAGCACCACCGCCCGGCCGCCGGGCCGCAGCAGGCGACGCAGTTCCCCCAGGCCCGCCGCCGGATCGGCCAGGTTGCGCAGCCCGTAGGCCATCGAGGCACCATCGGCCCAGCCATCCGGCAGGCCTGTGGCGAGGGCATCTCCCTGACGCCAGGTCAGCGGCAACCAGGGCTGGCGAGCGGAGCGGCTCCGGGCGAGCTCCAGGGGAGCGGCCGCCGCATCCAGCCCCAACACGAGCCCGCCCGGACGAACCCGCTCCGCCAGCACCAGGGCCAGATCACCGGTGCCGCAGCACAGGTCCACAAGCCGCTGGCCGGGGGCCGGCCGCAGCCGCTGCACGGCCTCTCGCTTCCAGAGGCGGTGCAGGCCCAGGCTGAGGAGGTCGTTGAGGGCGTCGTAGCGGGGGGCGATGTCCTCGAACAGTCCGGTAACGGCGGCGGGGTCACCAGGTTTCACGGCATGCCCTCAGTCGGCCAGAACGTCGGAGGGGCCGGCGGCGTCCCAGGGAAGCAGAGCGGCATCAAGGCTGTCGACTGCCGCAAGCTCCGGGGTCGGGGCCAGGCCCAGCAGGCCGATGGCCTCGAGTCGCACCGGAGTGGTGAAGGTGAGGACCATCACCGTGGCCAGCCCCACGGCGGCCGAGCAGACCATGCAACCGGCGAGCATCAGGGAAAACTCGCGGCGGTCGCTGGCCGCCTGCATCAGCTGAAGGGCCCAGGCCACCAGCGCCACCACCCCGCCAACCATCAGCAACGCGATGGCGGTGAGCAGGGGAGCAGGAAGGGCAAGGAGGGCGGACAACGCCGGCACCCGGGGGGATCGGGAAGTTTGCTTAATGTAACGAGCTGCTCATCCGGGCTGCGTCGGCAGCAGCGGGCGCACCGGCAGGCCCCGGGCGATCAAGTCGCGCTTGATCTCCTCCACCGTGAGAACCCCGTCGTGCAGGAGCGAGGCCAGCAGGGCTGCCGCCGCCTTCCCCTCCACCAGGGCGGCGGCGATGTGGTCGATGCAGCCGGCGCCTCCGGAGGCAATCACGGGCACCGGCACGGCCTCCGCCACCGCGCGGGTGAGGGCCAGGTCATAGCCGGCCTGGGTGCCATCCCCATCCATCGACGTGAGCAGGATCTCACCGGCCCCCCGCTCCACCACCTGCCGGGCCCAGGCCACCGCATCGAGGCCGGTGTTCTCCCGCCCTCCCTTGACATACACCTCCCATCCGGGGGCGCCATCGGCGCGGCGGCGGGCATCGATGGCCACCACGATGCATTGGCAGCCGAACCGCTCGGCGCCACGGGCCACCAGATCGGGATCGCGCACGGCCGACGAATTGAGGCTGACCTTGTCGGCGCCGCCCCTCAGCAGCTCCGTGATCCCCTCCACCGTGCTGATGCCGCCCCCCACCGTGAAGGGCACCGTGACCGACTCGGCGGTGCGGCGCACCAGCTCCACCAAAGTGTCGCGGCCCTGGTGGCTGGCGGCGATGTCGAGGAACACCAGCTCGTCGGCGCCGGAGGCGCTGTAGCGGCAGGCGAGCTCCACCGGATCACCGGCATCGCGCAGGCCGACGAAGTTGACCCCCTTCACGACCCGCCCCCCGGCCACGTCGAGGCAGGGAATGATGCGTCGGGCGACCATCGCGGCAGGCCTGCAGCCAGAGAGGTCACCTTAGGGTCGCCGCAGGCCCCCGCTGGGGCAAGGGAGAACGGGCCATGGGTGATAGGTTGGCCCCGACTTTTTTCAAGCGGTTCATGGCTTCCGCCGGCGTCACCATTGGCTCGAAGGTCCGGGTGCTGCGGGTGCGGGATCGCATTCCCGCCGACCTGGTGGCCACCCTCAAGGCCAATCCCACCGGCACCGTCCGCGACTTCCGCGTGACCGACGGCAAGGGCGTCGGTGTGGTTGTTGAGCTTGATGGTGGTGGCACCAGCTGGTTCTTCGACGACGAGATCACCCCCGCCTGAACCCCGGTTCCGTGAGTCAGAGCCCCGAACCCCCGGCATCCGCAGCCACCACCCCCGCAGCCAACGCAGCCGCGGCTAACGCCGACGCGCGCCAGCTGCTGGGGATGAAGGGGGCCTCCAGCTCGGACAACATCTGGAAGATCCGGCTGCAGCTGATGAAGCCGGTCACCTGGATCCCCTTGATCTGGGGGGTGATCTGTGGGGCCGCCGCCTCCGGCACTTTCGTCTGGCGACCCGACCACGTGCTCGCCGCCTTCGCCTGCATGTTGATGAGCGGCCCGCTGCTGGCGGGCTACACGCAGACGATCAACGACTACTACGACCGCGAGATCGACGCGATCAACGAGCCCTACCGGCCCATTCCTTCCGGAGCCATCCCGCTTCCGCAGGTCAAGCTGCAGATCTGGATTCTGCTGCTCGCCGGCCTGGCGGTGGCCTGGGGCCTCGATCAATGGGCGGGCCACAGCACCCCGGTTGTGTTTCTGCTCGCCCTTGGTGGCTCCTTTGTGAGCTTCATCTATTCAGCTCCCCCGCTCAAGCTCAAGCAGAACGGCTGGCTCGGCAACTACGCCCTCGGGGCCAGCTACATCGCCCTGCCCTGGTGGGCCGGCCAGGCCCTCTTCGGCCACCTCACCTGGACCACCGCCCTGCTCACCCTGGCCTACAGCCTGGCGGGCCTGGGCATCGCCGTGGTCAACGACTTCAAAAGTGTGGAAGGGGACCGGGCCCTGGGCCTGCAGTCCCTGCCGGTGGTGTTCGGCATCCGCCGCGCCAGCTGGATCAGCGCCGGGATGATCGATCTCTTTCAGATCGCCATGGTGGCCGTGCTGATCGCCATTGGCCAGCACTTTGCCGCCGTGCTCCTGGTGCTGCTGATCGTGCCCCAGATCACCTTCCAGGACATCTGGCTGCTGCGTGATCCGGTGGCCTTTGATGTGAAATACCAGGCCAGCGCCCAACCCTTCCTGGTGCTCGGCATGCTCGTGACCGCCCTGGCCATCGGCCACAGCGACCTGAGCCGCCTGGCCACCTTGCCCGCCCTGCTGCCGTGAGCGACACCGGCTTCTCCGGCCGCTCCGAAGGCCCGGGGCCCCGGCGGGGATCCGGAGTCGCCGAGAGCTTCCGCACCATCCGTCCCGTCCTGATTCCCGCCCTGCTGGCGGCGTCTGTGGGGGGTGTTGCGGCCATCGGTCAGTCGTTGCTGGTGTCTGGCCTCGACAGCCTGCTCCCTGACGCCACCCGCATCAGCAGCTTCAACCGGCCCGGCACCCTCACCATCCTCGATGCCAACGGCCAGGTGGTGTACAAGCAGGGGCCAGCCACCCGCGAGAAGCTCCCCACCGGCCGCATGCCCCTGCTGGTGCAGAAGGCGTTCGTGGCCGCGGAGGATCGCCGCTTCTATCAGCACGATGGCGTCGACTTCGTGGGCATCAGCCGGGCGATGGTGCGCAACCTCAGCCAGGGGTCGGTGGAGGAGGGGGCCAGCACGATCACCCAGCAGCTGGCCCGCACCGTTTTCCTCAGCCAAGACCGCACCCTCTGGCGCAAGATCAAGGAAGCCGCCCTGGCCGGCAAGATCGAGCGTCAGCTCACCAAAGAGCAGATCCTCGAGCAATACGTCAATTACGTCTATCTCGGCTCCAGCGCCTATGGCGTCTCCGACGCGGCCTGGGTGTACTTCTCCAAGACCCCCGACCAGCTCACCCTGCCGGAGGTGGCCCTGATCGCCGGCCTGCCGCCGGCCCCGTCGGTCTATTCCCCGCTGGTGAACCCCGACCTGGCCCAGCAGCGACGCGCCACCGTGCTGCGCCGCATGCGCGAAGCCGGCTTCATCGACGACACCCAGCTGGCGCGGGCCACCGCCGCCCCCCTCGGGCTGCGGCCGGCCGAACCCAAGTACTTCCGTAACCCCGCCCCCTGGTTCACCAGCTGGCTGGAGCAGGAGCTACCCCGAGCCCTTACCAAGGAGCAACTGGAGGTGGGGGGCCTGACCATCCGCACTGGCCTCAATAAGCAGTGGCAGGAGGAGGCCCAGAAAACGATCAACGGCTACGCGAGCGGCGGCCTCGAAGGGGCCCTGGTGGCCATGGAACCGGGTACCGGCCTGGTGCGGGCCATGGTGGGCGGCAAAGACTGGGAGAAGAGCCAGTTCAACCGGGCCACCCAGGCCCTGCGCTCCCCGGGCTCCACTTTCAAGCTGTTTGCGTATACCGCCGCCATCCAATACGGCCTGCGCCCAGAGGACAGCATCTCCCTGCGCCAGCGCTGCTACGAAGACGGCTGGCCTCCGAAACGCTTCTGCATCGAGGGCGGCAAGGGGGGCAGCACGTCAATCGCCGAGGCCCTCCGCCAGTCCCTGAACACCGCCGCCGTGGCGCTGGCCGAAAAGGTGGGCTACCCCCGCGTCATCGGGGTGGCCCGCAAGCTCGGCATCACCGGCGATATCGGCGAGTACCCGGCCATGGTGCTCGGGGCCAACGAGAAGACCGTGCTCGAGATGACCGCCGCCTACGCGGCCATCAACAACCGTGGCCTCTACGCCAAGCCCCTCCCCTTCGAGGAGATCTACGGCCCCGATGGCGAGCTGCTCTGGAGTCGTCGTGTCGATGGCGAGAAACCCATTCGCGCTGTGAGCAGCGACGTAGCCGACGCGGTCACCTGGATGCTGCAGCGGGTGGTGAGCGGGGGCACCGGCACCAACGCGGGCCTGCCCGATCGGCCCGCCGCCGGCAAAACGGGCACCGCCGAGGGGGCCCGCGACCTGTGGTTCATCGGCTCGATCCCCCAGCTCACCACAGGGATCTGGATCGGTTACGACCAGAACTGGAAAACCGGCAGCAGCAGCGCCACCGCCGCGGCCGCCTGGGGCACGTTCATGCGCACCATCAGCAAGGGCCTGCCGGTGCGGGAGTTTGCGCCGAAGCCCGAGCTCACCGGCAGCTTCATTCCCTACGTGCCGCCGAAGCAGAAGCCCAAGAAAAAGAGCGAGGCGAGCACCCCCGAGCGCCAGGACTCCTGGACGCCCCCCGACAGCGAACGGGAGGACAACGGCAGCCGCTGGGAGCCCCCCATGCGTGAGGAGAGCCAGGACGAACCACCGCCGCGTTCGGAAAGCCGCTGGCGCCCGCCCGCTGAGGAGGCCCCCGCTCCCCCGCAACGTTGGGAGCCCCCGAGCGAACCCCGCTGGGAACCGCCCCGCCGCCGCGAGGCCGCCGCCCCTGCCCCCGCACCCGATCCCGCCCCGGCGGCGGCCCCAGCGCCGCCGCCCGCCGCCGCACCCGCGGCACCTCCGATCCCGGTGCCGCCGCCGATCTCGGCGCCGCCGCCCCTGCCCTAAGCGCCCGTCCCCCTCAGCACGGCCGCATAGAACCCATCCCCTCCGGCCTCCTGCCCAGGCCACCACTGCCGCTCGTCAGCGATCTGCCAGCCCGGATGGCGCTCCAGGAAGGCCGCGGTGCGAGCTCCGTTCTCCTGGGGATGGACGCTGCAGGTGGCGTACAGCAAGCGTCCGCCGGGGGCCAGCAGGGGCACCATGGCATCGAGCAGACGATCCTGCAGGGCCATGAGCTCAGGCAGCGCCCCGGGCTCGATCCGCCAGCGCGCGTCCGCATGGCGGGCGAGGGTGCCCAGCCCCGAACAGGGGGCATCCACCAGGATTCCCGCAAAGGCCCCGCGCCAATGCGGGCAGCGCTCGAGGAGCTCGCTGGCGTCGGCCTCCAGGACCGAAATGGTGGCGAGCCCGAGCCGGCGGGCACTGGCCTCCAGGCGCGACAACCGCGAACCGGCCCGATCGACGCCCCACACCTCCCCCTCCGGACCCATCAGTTCGGCCAGGTGGGTGGTCTTGCCGCCCGGCGCTGCGCAGGCATCGAGGAGTTTCTGCCCAGGCAGCGGCTCCAGCAGGGGGGCGATCGCCTGGGCGCTGCGGTCCTGCACACTCCAGGCCCCCTCCGCATACCCCGGCAGGGCGGTCACGTCTCCGGCGCGGCTGCGCAGGCAGAGACCATCGGGCCGATCGGGCAGCGGCTCCGCCTCCAGGCCGGCGGCAGCGAAACGCTCCAGCACCTCCGCCCGCCGGGCGCGCCGCCGATTGACACGCAGATCGAGGGGCGGCACCGCATTGGCGGCGTGGCCAAAGGCCTCGGCCCGCTCCGCCGGCAGCCACTCGAGCAGGTCGGCGGCGATCCAGTCGGGCAGGGAGTGGCGCAAACCGAAGGCGGCCACAGGATCGTCGGGGAGCGACAGGCCGGCGAGCGGATCCTCCGAAACGGCGACCAGTGGATCCTCGGCAGCGGCGGCGGCCCGCAAGCGCTGCATCGATCGCAACAGGCCGTTCACCACGGGCGCCAGACGGGCCAAACCGATCTGCTGGGCCAGGGCCACGCTGGTGTGTACCGCGGCGGCCTCCGGCACCCGCCGGCAGAAGAGCAGCTGGTACATCCCGAGTTCAAGAACGGTGCGCAGCTTGGGGGGCTGGGCATCGGCGGGGCGGCGTCCGAGGGCATCGATCCATGCCTGAAGCAGGCGTCGCTGGCGCACGCAGCCGAAGGTGAGCTCGGCCGCCAGGGCCCGGTCGGCGGGGGGGGCCGTGCTGTTGCGCAGCACCCGATCGAGGGCGACGTCGGCGTAGGCCCCCCCGCGCACGGTCTGCAGGGCCTTCCAGGCGAGCAGGCGCGGGGTCAGGCCAGACCCATCGGCCGCGGGGGCAGACGGGGGGGAGTCAAGCGACAAGGGCGGCAGCGCCGAAGGCCATCCGCATTCAAAGCCGAGGACCCTCCGCATCGAAAAGCGGCGCTTGCAAGAAGGGCGGGCCGCCGGGAGTGCAGAAGTGTCCATTTGCGAACACATCTTCGCGGATGATGACAAGACCCTTACCGTCTTGCCAATTTCGGCAGAGATGCTCAAAGGTTTTCCATTGCCAGTCCGTGCGCCCCGGCTCCCTTCGTCCATAGCCCCGTTCACCGTGGGCGCACTGCTCGTGACCCTGGCCCAGGGTTCGGCCTCGGCGATCACCGTCTTCCCTCTCCAGTTCGACAACAGAGGCCTGATTCCGCAATCGATCCAGCCGGTGCCGCCTTTTGTGGGGCAGGGAACCTTTTCTTTCGACGATGACCTCCAAGACGGCAGCCACCTCTTCAACAGCCTCAGCAATCCAGCCATGTCGGTGGTGATCGGCGGCGAGGCTTTCAGCCTGGCCGACAAGCTTCTTTACGACAAAAGCCTCGCCGTGGTGATCTTCGACGGCGGCTCCCGCTTCTACTTTGACGGGCCACAAGCTGCCAACAGCATCCTGGGCGGATCACTGGAACTGACCAACGCCAGATTTTCCACCCTCGCTTTTGAGCCCAGTGGATACACCTTGCCTCCCTATAACTTATACCTGAGCATTGGCCCCACCTCCTCCGTGGCCGGAACCTACGGAAACCTTGTCCCCACACCACTTCCCTTCGTTGGGATAGCGGCAGCCCTGGCCTCAACACGCCGCCTCCGGCGACGCCTGCATCAGGCCAATTCCATCCTCCAGCGATAACGCGCCAACGGCAACCGACCTTCCGCATCCACGGGAATTCCCTCCGCCCGCAACAGGTCCGCCTGGATCCAATCGCTACCCTCCCGCCCCGGACTCATGGCGATGCAGCCCCGGGCGTTGACCACCCGATGCCAGGGAATCGGCGACGGCAAGGGCAACCGCCGCAACGCCCAACCCACCTGGCGGGCACACCCCCAGGCACCGATCAGCTCGGCGATCTGCCCATAGGTGGCCAGCTGCCCGGGGGGAATGCGGGCCACCATCGCCCAGACGCGCTGATCAAAACCCGGCTCCCGCCCCTGAGCGCCGATCCCCATCGGGTCCGCCGTGTTGACCATCTCGGCCATCCTCGCCAAGCCGCAGGCCATCCCGACGCCTACGGGGAGAGGCTACGGGGAGAGGATGGCCCTTTGGCCCGCGCCCATGCCCCTGCTGCCCCGCCGTTTTGAGCGTCTGCGCGCCGTTCTCGACCGCCGCATGGACGATCTGACGGTGTTCCTGGAGCACGTGGACAAGCCCCACAACCTCTCGGCGATCCTGCGTAGCTGCGACGCGGTGGGGGTGATGGAGGCACACGCGGTCTTCCTCCCAAACCGCCTGCCCACCTTCAACAGCACCGCCCAGGGCAGCCAGAAGTGGGTGCCCCTGCTCCGCCACGGGCGCTCAGAGGAGGCCATCGCCAGCCTGCGGGAGCGAGGCTTCCGGCTCTATGGCACCCACCTCGGCATGACGGCGGTCGACTACCGCCTCTGCGACTTCACCGGCCCCACCGCCTTCGTGCTCGGCGCGGAGAAGTGGGGGCTGAGCGCCAGCACCGCCGCGCTGGTGGACCAGGCGATCTTCATCCCGATGGGGGGGATGGTGCAGTCGCTCAACGTGTCGGTGGCCACGGCCATTTTGTTGTTCGAGGCCCTGCGCCAGCGGGAGGCGGCGGGCCTCGCCCCGCAGCGGGGGGAGGGGCTGACGGCGGAGCGCTACCGCGAGCGCCTGTTCGAATGGGCCTACCCGGAGGTGGCGGCCTGGTGCCGCTCCGAAGGGCGCCCCTACCCCGATCTCGACGGGGAGGGGGCGATCGTGGGACCCCTCCCCCGCGACCGGCGCCTGCGCTGCTGAGGCGGGACTCAGCCCGCGCGCTCCTGGGGACCGGAGAGCCACGCCTCCAACCCCTCGCCGAGGAAGGAGAGGCCCAGCACCAGCACAAACATCGCCAGGCCCGGATAAAGGGCGGTCCACCAGACGCCGGTGGGGACGGCGGTGAGGGCCTGCTGCAGGTCGCCCCCCCACTCCGGAATCGTTTCGGGCAGGCCGAGGCCGAGGAAACCCAGCCCCCCGAGCACCAGCACCGCATCGGCGGCATTGAGGGTGAGCAGCACGGGCACGGAGGTGATCACACTGCGGAGCAGGTAGCGGCGCAGGATCCAGAGGGGGCCGGCGCCCAGGGAACGGGCCGCCTCCACGAACAGCTCGGCCTTCACCTGCGCGGTCTGGTTGCGCACCACGCGGAAGTACTGGGGGACGTAGACCACGCAGAGGGCAGCGGCGGCATTGGGCAGCCCCCGGCCGAGCAGGAAGGCGAGCACCACCGAGAGCAACAACACCGGCAGGGTGTAAAGGGTGTCCATCACCAGCACCAGGGCCCGGTCCACGGCGCCGCCGAGGTAGCCGCTCACCATTCCCAGCGGCACCCCGAGCAGCAGGGCGAGCAGCAGGGCAATCAACACCACCTGCAGCGCCACGCCGCTGCCCGCCAGGGTGCGCACGCACACGTCGCGGCCGAGCCGATCGGTGCCGCACCAGTGGGCCCAGGAGGGCGGGGCGTAGATGGGGTTATCGAGCCCGGCATTGGGATCGCCGAGCACTCCGGCGTGCTGCAGCGCCGGGGTGAGCAGGGCCACCAGGGCATAGGCGAGCACGATGGCCAGCCCCCAGAGCGCCATCCGGCCGGAGAGGCTGCGGGGCGACCGGAGGGTGAGCACGGCAGGTGGATCGGCGGCGCTCATTCAACTCCAGCCCGCCGGCTGGCGCGAAGGGCCCCTTCTTGACGCAAAAAGCCGGTTCCCACAAGAAGCTCTAGCTTGATGCCGGGACCCTCTCCAGCCGGGCTTCCCGCCTTGGTGACGCTCACCCCCCGCGCGATGTCCTCCCCTCGCCTGCTGATCGTCGACGACGACCCGGAACTGCGCAACTTCCTCTCCACGGAGCTGCGGGTGGAGGGCTACAGCTGCGACGAAGCCGCCACCGGCCAGCAGGCCCTGGGGCAGATCCGCTCCCAGCCCTGGGACCTGGTCCTGCTCGACTGGACCCTGCCGGACTTCAGCGGCGTGGAGGTGTGCCGCCGCATGCGCCAGGGCGGCATCTCCACACCGGTGCTGATGCTCACCGCCCGCGACGAGGTGCGTGAGCGGGTGGAAGCCCTCGATTCCGGCGCCGACGATTACCTCACCAAACCGTTCTCGATCGAGGAACTCCTGGCCCGGGTGCGGGCGCGGCTGCGGCGCACCGGCCTCGATGAACCGGAGGATGGCTGGCTGCGGGTGTCGGACCTGGCGGTGAACCCCTCCAGCCGCGAAGTGATCCGCGGCGAGCAGGCGATCCACCTCACCGCCCGTGAATTTGATCTGCTGCTCCACCTGATCCGCCATCCAAGCCAGGTGCAGGAGCGGCGCAGCATCCTCGATTCCCTCTGGGGCGAGAACTGGGTGGGCGACGACAACCTGCTCGACGTTTACGTGCGCTACCTGCGCAAGAAGCTCGAACCGCCGGGCAAGCCCACCTTGATCCAAACGGTGCGGGGCGTGGGCTTCATGCTCAAGGAGGGCCCGGTTCGCTAGGGGGGCGATTCGCTTCGCTCCAGGGCCGCAGGTGCAGGCGGAAATCGGCCCCGCCGCGGGGCCCATCAACGACGGTCAGCCGCCCGCCCATCGCCTGCATCAGCAGCTGGGCCACCGACAGGCCGATGCCGCTGCCGCGGATATCCACCGCCGCCTTGCCGCGCACGAAGCGCTCGAAGATCGCCTCGCGCTCTTCCACCGCCACGCCGGGGCCGCTGTCGCGCACATGGAGCAGCAGCTCCCCCTCCAGCGCCTCGGCCGACAACACGATCGGCCCCTCCGGGGCATAGCGCAGGGCATTGTCCACCAGGGCCGCCAGGCACTGCTCAAGCCGGCCCGGATCGCCAGCGGCCAAGGGGAAGGATCCCTCGTGGGCGGGAGGTTCCAGGCGCAGGCGCCCCTGGGAGCCGGGGGCCAGCCGCTCAAAGGATTCCAGCAGGAGATCCTCCAGATCGATGGGCTGGCGGCGCAGCTCCAGGCGGCCGGCATCCTGGCGGGCCAGATCGAGCAGATCACTCACCAGGGCACCCATGCGGCGGGCTTCGGCACTGATCAGCACCAGGGAGGGCCCGAGGGCGGCGGCGGCGGGGGAGCGCTGCAGGCTCTGGGCATGGCCGGAGATCAGGGTGATGGGCGTGCGCAATTCATGGGCCACCCCGTCCACAAACGAACGCTGCCGCTCCCAGGAGGTCGCCAGGCGCTCGAGCATGCCGTTGAAGGAGGCGGCGATCGGCTGGAGCTCCGGGGGCTGGGCGGCCACATCGAGCGGCACCGGCGGGGCGGGCGGCAGGGGAGAGGAGGAGAGCTCACGGCTGAGGGCCTCCAGCGGCCGCACCAACCCCCGCTGCGTCACCGGCCGCAGCAGCAGGGCTGTGAACAGGGCGGCCACGGCGGCGGCGGCGGCGAGGAGCTGGAGGGTGATCTCCTGCTGGCGGATGGCGGCGGTCACATCCTGGTGAAGCCGAAGGGAGTGGCGGCTGCCATCGGCGAAGGCCAGGGGCGTGGCGCTCTCGAGCACCAGGCGATCGGCCTGGCGGCTCAGGCGGGGCGGCCGCGATGGGGCGGGAGGTGCCAGCTCCAGGATCAGGCCGGGCATGAACAGCCCCTTGGCGACGGCGGGGAACTGGGCCGCCGAGCGGGCCCGCAGCACCACCTCGGTGGAGAGCTCCCGCATCAGGTGTTGGTGGGCCTGGCGGCGCTCCAGCTGGGCCAACGAGAGGTTGGCGGCCACCAGCAGGGCATAGCCGGCCAGCACCGCGAGCACGGTGCCGCCTTGGAGGAGGTCACGCAGGGCCGCCGGAGAACGTCCACGGCGGGGGCGATCAGAGCTTTTTAAGGTTTTTTTCATGGAAATCCCCCCTAAGCACCCGGCGAGGTGCTAAAACTTAAACAGAGCCAAGCACAACCATGCAGACCTCACTCCAAACCCGCTCCATCCAAGCCCGTCGCCCTGGCGCCTCGGGCATCGCCTTCCGCAACCGGCTGGTCAGCAACCTGCTGAAGCGCCGTGAATCCCTCGATCCCCTCTCCCGCGGCTTCACGCTGGTGGAGCTGATGATCGTGGTGGCGATCGTAGGCATCCTCGCCGCCGTTGCCCTCCCCAACTTCCTGCAGGCCCGCAGCGCCGCCCTGATCGGCGCCCGCGTCGGCGAGTCCATCGGCTTCGCCAAGGAGTGCGCCGTATTCACCGTCACCGGTATTGGTGTCACACCGAAACCCCCCGAAGGCTCCTCCGATGGCGGCGTCTCCGTCACTGGCTGCGGCGGGCAGGATGCGGGCGGCACCGTGATAGCCAGCTGGGGTGCCGCCCGGGCCGCCGGTGTTCGCTGCCTTGCTGACACCTCCACCAGCGCCGACTCCACGTCGACAGTCACCATCGAAAAGGACGGCTCCCTCGCCTGCGCCTTCAGCTGAGCCCACCATTGACTTTCCTCCAGCGGCTCCGCACTCCGGAGCCGCTTTTTTTCGGCCCTGCACCGCGGCGACACACAGGGGAGACGGAGGGGAATCCGAAGCCGCCGCCGCCGTGTCTGAAGGCAGCCAGGGCCGCTAGCCTTAAGTCACAGAGAACATTTCAAGGCGGAGAGAACCATGAACTCGCGTCTTTTGCTGCAGCTGCTGGCCCGCCAACCCCGCGGGCGCCACACCCGAGAAGGGGGCTTCGCGATGGCCCTGTCCGTGGTCGTGGCCCTCACCGTGATGGTGGGCTGGGCGGCCCTCGCCAACCGCAGCAACTCCAGCCGCCTGGGGGCTGCCCTGCAGGATGAAAACCGGGAAGCCCGCATCGCTGCGGAATCCGGCCTGGCGGTGGTGATCGACGAGCTGAACCGGCCGGCCAACCGAAGGATCCTGGTCAAAGGCCAGAGGATCATCGTTGATGACAATGGTAAGAGCGTAATGGCCAACAACCAGGCAAACCAACTGGAAGCCTGGAACCAGCCCATCACCAATTCATCGGCCCTGGTCAACCCCTGCGCAAACACAGATAACAACACAGCAGACAGAATCCGCCCCACAGCACTGGCCACCAGCATTGGGGAAAGCGGAACGAAAGAAAGCTACATTCCCCTGACCGGCCGAAGCGGCACAGACCGTTATGCCCGCCGCTTTCGGCTTGTGCGCTACGAACTCAAAAATGCCGATCGCACCGCCGGAGACAAGTACAACCCTGAGGATGTGAACCTCCGTCCCAATCCGGTTGATAAGGATACAAACAGGCCAGCATTCCCCAGCCGGGGCGTGGGCTACGTGGAGGTCACCGTGGAGGTCCAGGTACTGCGGGGTAGCAAACTCCTCGCCACCTCCCGCGTTACCCAGGAATTACAGGTGGTACCCAAGTGCTGCAAC
>CAIVPT010000132.1 GCA_903907855.1 uncultured Synechococcaceae cyanobacterium
GCCGCCAGCGCCTGTCGACCCGCGTTGAACACCGACCGCATGATCGTCGGACTGCCTCTGCAGGAGCTGCGCCACACCCGCGCCGTGCAGGAGATCCTGGAGGAAGGGCGTGAGGCCGGGAGGCAGCAGGAAGCAGCCGCTCTAGCTGTCCGCCTCTTGGTGAGACGTTTCGGGAGTCTGGACCAGGCCAGCCGGGACGCCCTCACCGCCCTGCCCCTGCCGCGCCTCGAGCAACTCGCTGAGGATCTTCTCGATTTCAGCGGCCCAGGCGACCTGCAGACCTGGTTGGCAGACAACGGGGACGACTGAAACAGCTCCACGGCCCCTGCTCACGCCGCTCAAGAAACGGCCGCAAACAGGTCGTCATCCGGAAGCCAACCGGAAGTCAACCGGAGGCCTTGCCATAGAGCAGCGCCCGCAGCCCGGGCTCCAGCGCCGCGAAGGCGCGGCCGCGGTGGCCAATGCGCGCCTTGGTGGCCTTGTCCATCTCCGCGAAGGTGAGATCGAGCTCCGGCACCAGGAACACCGGGTCGTAGCCGAAGCCGCCCTCGCCCCGGGGCGCCTCGGCGATCAACCCCTCGCAGCGGCCCTCCACCGCAAGCTGCACCACCCCATCCGGATCGGCCAGGGCCAGGGCGGCCACAAAAGCAGCGCGGCGGTTCGGCGCCGCATCCAGCTCCGCCAGCAATCGGGCGATGCGCTCAGCATCGCTGGGGGCGTAACGGGCCGAGAACACCCCGGGGGCGCCGCCGAGGGCTTCCACCGCCAGGCCCGAGTCGTCGGCCAGGGCCCAGCAGCCGGTGGCCTTCGCCACCGCCTCCGCCTTCAGCTGCGCGTTCGCCGCAAAGGTGGTGCCCGTCTCTTCCACCTCCAGATCCGGCGGCTGGGGGCGCACCTCCAGCGGCAGATCGGCCAGCAGGGCGGCGAACTCGCGCACCTTGCCGGCGTTGCCGCTGGCGATCACGAGCGGCCGGGGGGCGGCGGACTCCATGGGGGCAGTGGCAGGAACCATGGGCAGCGCCTCAGACGGATTCCGCCAGCTGACGGGCCCAGCCCAGCACCTCCGCCACCCGCGCCGCATCCTGCGCCTCGCAGTAAAGGCGCAGCAGGGGCTCGGTGCCCGAGAAGCGCAGCATCAGCCAGTGGCTCGGCCCCAGCCTCAGCTTCACCCCATCGGTGGTGATCACCTCCTGCACGGCCGCGCCGGCCACCTCCGCCGGCGGTGCCTCAGCCAGGCGGGCCTCCAGGCGGGCGCGGGTCTCCATGTCGGGGAGGCGCAGGTCGAGGCGGTCGTAGTGGCTGGCGCCGCCGCAGCGCTGCTGCAGGGCATCGATCCGCTGGCCCAGGGGCACACCCCCCTCCACCAGCGCCTCCAGCAGCAGCAGGGCGGCGAACAGGGCATCGCGCTCGGGCAGGTGCATGCCGAAGCCCACCCCGCCCGATTCCTCACCCCCCACCAACACATCTCCCGCCAGCATCTCGGCGGCGATGTACTTGAACCCCACCGGCATCTCCACCACCTGGCGGCCCAGGTCTTCGGCCACCAGGCGCATCAGGTCGGAGCCGCTCACCGTTTTGATCACGGATCCCCCCAGCCCCCGCGCCCGCGCCAGGTGGTCGATGAACAGGGGCATCAGCAGCTGGGTGCTGCAGAAGCGGCCGTTCTCATCCACCGCGGCAATGCGGTCGCCGTCGCCATCGAAGACGATGCCCACCGCCGGGTTACCGGCGGCGGTGGAGGCCTTCACCTCGGCGATCAGCTCCGCCAGGTAGGGGGCCAGCGGTTCGGGGGGGTTGCCGCCGAAGAGCGGGTCGCGTTGCGAGCGGATCTCGCGCACCGGGCAGCCCTCCCCCAGCAGTCCGGTTAGGCCCCCGGCGGCCGAGCCGTGCATCGGATCGACGATCACCTTCAGGCCGCCGGCCGCCAGCCCGCGGGCCAGGGCGGCGGTATCGACCCGGCTGCGCAGGCCCGCCAGGTACTCGCCCATCGCGTCAAAGCGGGGCGTGGCGCCGGCGATCGGCACCGTGATACCCCCCGCCTCCAGGCGCCGCTCCACCCGCTGGGTGAAATCGCCCTCCACCGAGCCGCCGAACGGCCCCTTGATCTTCAGGCCCAGCCATTCGGGCGGGTTGTGGCTGGCGGTGATCACCAGCGCCCCCAGGGCCCGGCGCTCCACCACCGCCCAGCTGGCGGCCGGCGTGGGGATCGGCGTATCGGCCAGCAACGGCTCCAGGCCCGCACCCCGCACCGCCGCCCCGATCGCCTCCGCCAGCTCCGGAGCCAGGAAGCGGCGGTCGTAGCCGATCACCACCGTGCGGCTGTCGAGATCGGCGGGGGCGCTGCTCTCCAGTTCGCGGGCGGCGGCGGCGGCCACCGGCAGCAATCGCTCCACGGTGATGTCCACGCCGAGGATCCCGCGCCAGCCGTCGGTGCCGAAGGCGATCGGGCTGGCCTCCAGGGGCAGGGGGGCAGAGGCCATGGGTGCGGGGGAGCGAAACGCGGATGCGCTCTCCCGTGTAGCAGAGCGCCCCAGCGGCCGCCCGGGCCGGGGTGCCGGCCCGGCGGCAGGCCACCCCGGCCGACAGGGCCGCTCCTACGGTGCGCCCATGTCGCCCTCCCCTTCCTCCCAGGTCGCCCCGCTGATCGCCCCCAGCCCGCCGCCGCTCACCGATCGGCTGCTGCGCAGCTGGCTGCGCTGCCGCCGGCGGGCCTGGCTCGACGGACACGGCCCGGAGCAGGCCCGCCAGTGGAGCGCCCATCGGGCCCTGGCCCTCGAAGAACAGCTGCGCAGTTTCCAGACCCTGCTGCCCCAACGCCCCGGCCGGGGGGAGAGCGCCTGCGCCGCCGGCGCCCCCGGCGTGGTGGGGATCCGCCTGCGGGGCCTCACGGCAGACCGATCGCCGATCGAAGCCCATCCGCCCCTGCTCGAGCGGGTGGAGGGCAGCAGCCGCTGGGGGGAGCACCGCTACCGGCCGGTGCTGGGCCGCCAGGGGCGGCGCACCACCCGCGAGCACCGTCTGCAGCTGGCCCTGTGGGGCCGCCTGCTGGCCCACCACCAGGACGGGGCGGTGCCCCAGGGGCTGGTGGTGGCGGGCGCCGGAACGCGGATGGAACGCGAGCCGGTGAACCTGCAGGGCGAATCGCTGCAGCGCCAGCTCGACGACAGCCTCAGCCGCCTGGCCGTCGATCTGGAACGAGCCACTCCACCGCCGCTGGTGAGCGATCGCAAGAAGTGCACCCTCTGCTGCTGGCGCGGCCTGTGCGATGAGGCGGCCGCGGTGGAGGGGCACCTCAGCGAGGTGAGCGGCATCGGCGGCAAGCGGCGCGAGCTGCTGATGGCCCTGGGCATCGGCAGCCTGGCGCAGCTGGCGACAACGGATCCCGACGGGCTGGCGGAACAGCTGGCCGCCGAGGGGGAGCAGCACCGCGAGGTGGCCGGGGCGCTGGTGGCCCAGGCGCAGGTGCAGGCGGCCGGGTCACCCCGGCGCCGCGAGGAATCCCCGGGGCTGGCGTTGCCGGAGCTGGAGGGAGCCCCGGGGGTGCTGCTCTACGACATCGAATCCGACCCCGACGCCCGCGACGACTTCCTGCACGGCGTGCTGCGGCTGCGGCGCC
>CAIVPT010000133.1 GCA_903907855.1 uncultured Synechococcaceae cyanobacterium
AGCTCGTAGATGGCGCCTGCCGGCAGGGGATTGACGGCGCGGAAGGTGAGGTAAGCGGCAAAGAAGCCCGCGAAGGTCATGCCATCGGCCACCAGGAACGTGGCCAGGCCGAACAGGCGGAAATCTCCGTGTTCCCCGTGGCCTTCGTGGCCGTGGGCCAGCTCCGCCGCAGGGGCGGCGGCAGCCAATGGGGCGGCGTCTGATGTGGCGGCGGTGGTGGTGGGGCCCGTTCCGGAGCCGGGGGCGAGGCTGGTCATCGGTGCGGTGCGGGGGGCGTCAGCAGGGGATAGGCGACGAAACGGGGAAGGTCAGCGACCGCCGGAGCTCCAGATCTCTTCTCCGGTGGCATCGGCCAGGGGCAGGGTGCCGGGAGCGACGCCGTATCCATAGGGCTCGTGCACCAGGGGCGCTTCGCCGTGCCAGTTCTCCACCGGCGGCGGCGAGCTGGTGAGCCACTCCGGTGTCAGGGCGTTCCAGGGGTTGTCGCCAGCCACCTGGCCCCGCCAGGCACTCACCACCACGTTGATCAGGAAGGGCAGGGTGCTGATCCCCATCAGCAGGGCGCCGACGCTGCTCACCTGGTTCAAGGTGGTGAAGCTGGGGTCGTATTCGGCGACCCGGCGCGGCATGCCATTGAGACCGAGCCAGTGCTGGGGGGCAAAGCAGAGGTTGAAGCCCAGGAAGGTGAGCAAGAAGTGCAGGCGGCCCAGGTCTTCGTTGAGAAGGCGACCGGTGAATTTCGGATACCAGTGGTAGATGGCGCTGAAGATGACAAACACCGTGCCGCCATACACGATGTAGTGAAAATGGCCAACAACGAAATAGGTATCGTGCACGTGGATGTCGAAGGGAACCTGGGCGAGCGCCACGCCCGTGATGCCACCAAAGACGAAGTTGAAAATGAAGCCGCAGGAGAACAACATCGCACTGTTCAGGGCG
This sequence comes from uncultured Synechococcaceae cyanobacterium, assembly GCA_903907855.1. GTDB lineage: Bacteria > Cyanobacteriota > Cyanobacteriia > PCC-6307 > Cyanobiaceae > Cyanobium. Next base: position 940 of record CAIVPT010000133.1, read on the forward strand.
ATGCGACCTCCCCAGAGGGTGGCCAGCCAGTTGAAGAATTTGATGCCGGTGGGAACGGCGATGAAGGAGGTGGCGATCGTGAAGAACAGTCGCATCCAGGGTGGGGTGCCGCTGGTGAACATGTGGTGCGCCCAGACGATCAGGCCCAGGAAGACGATGGCCAAAATCGAATACACCATTGTTTGGTATCCGAACAGCGGCTTGCGGGCATGGACCGGCAGAATTTCGCTGACCAGCCCGAAGGCAGGCAGCACCATGATGTACACCGCCGGGTGGGAGTAGAACCAGAAAAGGTGCTGGTACACCACCACATTGCCCCCCAAGGTGGGATTGAAGAAGCCGGTGTGGGCGATGATGTCAAAGCTGAGCAGGATCAGGGTGCCAGCGAGAACGGGAGTGGAGAGCACCACCAGAATGCTGGTGCCGAGCATGGCCCAGCAATACATCGGCAGCATCATCATTTTCAGGCCCGGGCGCCGCAGTTTGAGGATGGTGGCGATGAAGTTGATTCCCCCGAAAATCGAGCTTCCCCCCAGCAGCAGCACGCTGAGAATCCAGACGATCTGGCCGGCCGCCGGCGTGGTGAGGCTCAGGGGCGGGTAGGCGGTCCAGCCGGACTGGGCGGCACCGGTGATGAAATAGCTGCTGATCAGCAGGATGCCGGCGGGCGGAATCAACCAGAAGGCCACGGCGTTGAGCCGGGGGAAGGCCATGTCGCGGGCGCCAACATAAAAGGGAACCAGATAGTTGCCGAAGGCACCATTCACCACCGGCACGATCCAGAGGAAGATCATTACCGTGCCATGGAGGGTGAGCACCTGGTTATAGGTTTCCCGGCTCACAAAATCACTGATCGGGCTGGCCAGCTCCGTGCGGATAACCCCAGCCAGGGCGCCGCCGATGAAATAGAAGAGGAAGCCTGTCACCAGATACTGCAGGCCGATCACCTTGTGGTCGAGGCTGAAGCTGAAGTAGCGAAGCCACCCCTGGGGCTGGAGGCCTTCCGGTTGGGGCTGGAAGTCGCTCGCGGAGGCGAGGGTCATCGGGTGGGGGAAGCGAAGGTGTGGGGGGAGGTGGCGAGGCGAGAGGCGCTCTGGCGATCAGCCAGTGGGGGAGGCGTCTGCGGCACTGGCGACGGTGGCTGGCCGGTTCTTGAGCAGCCAGGCGTCGAACCCGTCGGCTTCGTGCACCACCACGGTGGAGCGCATGCCGCCGTGATACGGCCCGCACAGCTCAGCGCAGACGATCGGGTAGCTGCCCGGGCGCGTGGCCGTGAAGGTCAGCACCGTGGGTTGGCCGGGGATCACGTCCTGCTTGAGGCGGAACTGGGGTACCCAGAAGGCGTGGATCACGTCGTTGGCCTTCATGCGCAGCTCCACGGGACGATCCACCGGCACGTGCAACTCGCCCGTGGTGATGTCGCCGTCGGGGTAATGGAAGATGAAGGCGAACTGCATGGCGGTGAGGTCCACGCTCAGGGCGTCGGCGGTGGTTCCCGTGGGGCCGATGCCCCCCCACACCCGCGGACCCTCCGCGGCGGTGGATGTCGCTCCTGAGGAGGTTTCCAGGGAAACCGGCATCACCGCGCCGTCGCCCATCGCACCGGCCATGGACCCCATCGCATCGCCCCCATGGGCGGCGGACAGATGGGCCGAATGGTCGTTGAGCGGCACCATTCCTCCCATCCGCTCATAGATGTCGTAGCTGTAGATGCCAACGAACAGCACGACGATGGCGGGCACTGCTGTCCAGAGAATCTCCAGGGGCAGGTTGCCCTCGATCGCCAGTCCGTCGCCGCGCTGACCGGGACGACGGCGGAAGCGAACCAGGCTGAACACCAGCAAGCCGACAATGCCGAGAAAGAGAATCGTGCCGATGATGAAGAGAACCTTGAACAGGTCGTCGTAGATCGGCGCGTTGCTGCTGGCGTCCACGGGCAGGAGCTGCACGTTGTTGCCGACCCACAGGCCGACAAGAACAAGAACCATGCCCGCCAGAAGGGTGATCAGCGAGGAGGGAATCTGCACGGGGGGACGGGGCGATGGGCCGCGGAGGAGTCGAGAAGGGGAGCTGCGAAGGGGAAAGCCGCAGACTCAGGGCCGGAGCTTCATCGTATTTGTCTCTTGCGGAGAGCGCGGATCCGGCTGTAGCAGAGGCGTCGATTGCCGCGAAATTTCACAGTTTCCCCCGGTGCAGGGCGAGTTGTGCGCGAACGCTCATCTGGCCAAAGTCGCTACCTTGATATCCCTCAGGAACCCCGCTTCATGCAGGTGGTGCCTCGCCAAATCGACCTCCAGCCCTCCCCTTCCGCCGCCGCCGTTGCCGTTTCCCCGTCGCGGTCGCCCAGGTCGCCGGTCCGCACCCCTGGGGCCTCCCCTGCCTGGCTGGCCTGGCTCACCGGGCACCTGGTGGTGGCACTCGTGGCGCTTGTCGCCGTCGGTGGGGCCACGCGGGTGATGGAGGCCGGGCTCGCCTGCCCCGATTGGCCGCTCTGCTACGGCGTGCTGCTGCCCGGTCGCCAGATGAACCTGCAGGTTTTTCTGGAGTGGTTCCACCGGCTCGACGCCTTCCTGGTGGGCGTCGCCCTGCTGGTGCTCGCCGGCGCCTCCTGGTGGCACCGGCGAGCCCTGCCCACCTGGTTTCCTTTCGCTGCCGCCGGGGCCCTCGCCCTGGTGGCCGTCCAGGGCGGCCTCGGAGCCCTCACGGTGCTCCAGCTTCTTCCCGCCGCGGTCGTTTCCGCCCACCTGGCCACCGCCCTGCTGCTGGTGGCCCTCGTCAGCGCCCTCGACCAGCGGCTGCGACTTGGCCCATTGGCCGCCACCACCCCGACGGCCGCCGCCCCGCCGTCAGCCCCCTGGCGCCTGCTTGTGGCCCTGGCCTTCGGGTTGGTGTTCGGCCAATGTCTCCTCGGCGGGCTGATGGCCAGCCGCTGGGCCGCAGAGCTCTGCCTGCAGGCGGGGGAGGGCTGCCGTTGGTTGTTGCGCCATCGCCTCGGCGCCTGGCCCGCCGCCCTGAGTGTTCTGGCCCTCCTGCCCGCCGCCCTGGTCGGCCTGGGCGGCCCCCTCCGGCCGGGCCTGCGGCTGCTGGCCGCTCTGGCGGGCCTGCTCGTGGTGCTGCAGCTGTCGCTCGGCATCGCCACCCTGCGCCTGGCCCTCAGCCAACCCGCCCTCACCGTTGCCCACCAGCTCACCGCCGCCCTGCTGATCGCCGTGCTCGCCGCCCTGGCGGGCCGCAGCCTGCCGGTTGCTGCGTCCGCCGCCCCACTTCAGGAGATGGCCCATGGTTAGCGCCAGCCCCCTTGCCGGCTCCCTTGTTGCCCCGGCACCACCGCCAACCCCCGCCCCGGCGGTGCGCCCCTCCGTGCGCCTGCCGGCCTGGCTGGAGGTGGCCAAGCCCCGCCTGATTCCCCTGCTGCTGGCCACCACCCTCGGCGGCATGGCCCTCAGCGCCGGCTGGCCCCCCACCCCCCAACGTCTGCTGGCCACCCTGCTCGGGGGGGCGATGGCCTCCGCCGCCGCCGGCGTTCTCAACTGCCTGTGGGAGCAGGAGCTCGACGGCCGCATGCAGCGCACCAGCCGGCGGGCCCTGCCCTCGGGCCGCCTCGCCCAGCGCCAGGCCTTCGCCCTGGCGATCGCCCTCACCGCCGGTTCCGTGGCCCTGCTGGTGGTGGGGGTGAACACCCTCGCGGCCGCCCTGGCCCTGCTCGGGCTGTGCAGCTACGTGCTGCTGTACACCGCCTTGCTCAAGCCCCGCACCACCCAGAACATCGTCATCGGTGGAGTGGCGGGCGCCATCCCGCCGCTGGTGGGGGCGGCGGCCGCCAGCGGTGCCATCGGCTGGGGCGGCTGGTGGCTGTTCAGCCTGGTGATGGTCTGGACCCCCGCCCACTTCTGGGCCCTGGCCCTTTTATTGCGCGACGACTACCGCTCGGTGGGGATTCCGATGCTGCCTGCGGTGCGGGGGACGGCCGTCACCGCCCGCGCCATCCGCATCTACAGCTGGTTGACCGTCCTTCTCAGCGGCCTGGGGGCCTTCGTCCTGCCCAGCGGTGGTTGGTTCTACGCGCTGCTGCTGCTGCCCTTCAACGCCCGCCTGCTCCAGCTCAGCGGCCGGCTGCTGGCCGATCCGGAGAATCCCGTCGGGGCCCGCAGCCTCTTCCGTTGGTCGATCCTCTATCTCTTTGGCATCTGCCTGCTGCTGGTGCTCGCCCGCACCCCCCAGGCCTCCTCCTTCGACGTGACGGTGCTGCTGGCGGCTCTCCCGCTCCAGCTGGCCGCCGGCGCTGCCTAGATTGCCTCCCCATGCGAACGCCGGGGGAGCGATCCAGGCTTGATTGACCTGCAGCACGTCAGCAAGCGGTACGGCGGTGGCCGCAAGGCCACGCCGGTCCAGGCCCTAGACGATCTCTGTCTGTCGGTGCCGGCAGGCACCCTCTACGGCCTCCTCGGTCCGAACGGCGCCGGCAAGACCACGGCCCTGCGCATCCTGTGCACCCTCCTCGCCCCGGATGCGGGCACGGTGCGGCTGGGGGGGCTGGACGCCCTGGCCGATCCCCGCGGCGCCCGCCGCCTGCTCGGCTATGTGGCCCAGGAGGTGGCGATCGACAAGATCCTCACCGGCCGCGAATTGCTGCGCCTGCAGGGGGATCTGTACCACCTGCGCCCGGCCGATCGGCAGGGCCGGATCGCCGAGTTGATCGAGCTGCTGGCGATGCACGACTGGATCGATCGCCGCTGTGGCACCTACTCCGGCGGCATGCGTCGTCGCCTCGATCTGGCGGCCGGCCTCCTGCACCGCCCGCGCCTGCTGGTGCTTGATGAACCCACCGTGGGCCTCGACATTGAGAGCCGTGCCGCCATCTGGACCGTGCTGCGCCAGCTGCGCGACCAGGGAACCACCGTGCTGCTCAGCAGCCACTACCTCGAGGAGGTCGACGCCCTGGCCGATCGGCTGGCGATCCTGGAGGGGGGGCGCGTGATTGCCGAGGGCACGCCCTCCGAGCTCAAGGCCGCCCTCGGCGGCGACCGGGTCACCCTGCGGGTGCGCGAATTCAGCGATGCCCAGGAGGCTGGCCGCGTGCGCGAGCTGATGCTCGCCTGCGATGGCGTGCGCCAGGTGGTGGTGAACCGCGCCCAGGGCTATTCCCTCAACCTCGTGGTGGACAACGAGGCGGTGGTGGAGCGGTTGCGGGGTCAGCTCGCGCAGGCCCAGCTGCCGGTCTTCGCCCTGGCCCAGAGTCGCCCCAGCCTCGACGATGTGTATCTGCAGGCCACGGGTCGCACCTTGATGGACGCCGAACTCGCCGTCGCCGGCCAGCGCGATGCCAAGGCCGAGCGCAAGCAGGCGATGCGCTGATCCCCCAGGCGCCATCCCCCCAACGTTCCGATCCCCGCCCCCCTCCCGATCCCCCCGTCGCTGCCCCCCCATGACCAGCGCCAGTCCCTCCCTCGCTGCCCCCAGCCCGGCCGAATCCGCCGGCCCGGCCCTGGCGGAGATCCGCCAGGAAACAATGGCCCTCACCCGCCGCCTGTTCGTGCAGCTGGCCCGCCGCCCCTCCACGTTGGTGGCGGGGGTGCTGCAGCCACTGATCTGGCTGGTGCTCTTCGGTGCCCTGTTCGCCAACGCCCCCGCCGGCCTGCTGCCCGACGGCATGAGCTACGGCCGCTTCCTCGGAGCCGGGGTGATCGTGTTCACCGCCTTCAGCGGCGCCCTCAACGCCGGGCTGCCGGTGATGTTCGATCGGGAATTCGGCTTCCTCAACCGCCTGCTGGTGGCGCCCTTGCGTTCCCGCAGCTCGATCGTGCTGGCCTCGGTGCTTTACATCACCAGCCTCAGCCTGATCCAGAGCCTGGCCATCCTGCTCACCGCCGCCCTACTGGGCTACGGCTGGCCCGGAGGCGCCGGCCTTCTGCTCACCCTGGTGACGCTGCTGCTGCTCACCTTCGCCGTCACGGCTCTGAGCCTGGGGCTGGCCTTCGCCCTGCCCGGCCACATCGAGCTGATCGCCGTGATCTTCGTGGCCAACCTGCCCCTGCTGTTCGCCAGCACCGCCCTGGCCCCGATTTCCTTCATGCCCCCCTGGTTGGGCTGGCTTGCGGCCCTGAATCCCCTTACCTTCGCGATTGAACCGATCCGCGCCGCCTACGCCGGCCCCTTCCGCCTCACCGACGTGGTGCTGAACGCCCCCTACGGCTCCCTGAGTGCCGCCGCCTGCCTCGGCATCCTGGCGGCCCTGGCGGTCGGTCTGTTCCTCGCGATCCGCCCCCTGCTGGATCGAAAACTCTCCTGAGCCCCCCTCCCCGCCTCCGTGACCGCCGCCCCCTCCCCCGCCAGCGCCGCTCCCGTCCCCACCGGCCGCCGGCGCGGGCCCGTTGCCCCACGGCCGGATGATCGCCTGGCCCTGCTGGAGGCCATCCAGCGCCGGGATGCCCCCCAGGCTCGCCGCCTGGCGGAACGCTGGGTGCACCGCCGCGGTCTGGCGTCCCTGGAGGCCTTCGAGCGGCAGTGGCTGGTGGCCGAGGCCGGCCCCGAGTCCAGCGGCTGGTTCGGGGAGCTGCTGCAGCGCTCCAACGGGCCCTCCCCAGCAGGAGCCGAGCCCCACGCCGTTGGAGTGGTGGCCCTCTCCGCGGCGGCGGCCCTCGGCCCCGAGATTCGCCTGGAGGACCTGGATCTGGATCCGGCCTTCGCCATCCCTCCCTCGCCCCTGCCTTCGGTGGAGGAGGCCTTCGCCGCCCTGGCTGCCGAATTCGCCCCCGCCGCCTCTGCTGCCTCCCCCGCGTCTGCCCCCTTTGCCGCCGGGATGGAGATGGAAATTGAGATGGAGATGGAGATGGCCCCCAGCCCTGCCGAACTGGAGCGAATCGCCCGCGGCGGCCTGGATCAGGTGGACCCTTCCCTGCTGCCGCCCCCTCCCCAGGCCCTTTCCTTCGCCATCGCTCCGGCCATCGCCGAGCCCATGCTTGGCGCCACCGACCCCTCTGTCCCCTCCCCCGTTCCCAGCCAGCCAGCAACCCCGGCTGTGGCGCGTCCCTGGTTCGGCCGGGTGCGCGGCCTGCTGCGCACCTGTGTGGAGGAGGCGATCGGCGGGCTGGGCCAAGCTCCGTCGGCCGAGGTGCCACCCACCCCGGAAGCCGCCCTGCTCGCTGCGGAAGCCGCCCCGGTCGCTGCCGAGGCCGCCACCGAACCCCTGGCCCCCTGGCCCGCCTTCCACCCCACCGCCTCGATCCTGGCGGCGCTGCCCGATCCCCCTGCCCCGGCGGCAGCCCCCGCCCCTGCCCGCTGGCTGCCGCGGCTGGGGCTGGTGAGCCCCTCCCCTCGCCCGGCGCCCGCTCCCGCCGACCTGGCCGACCTGCGCGCCTGGCTTCCCGATGCCGCGGACGATCTGCCGCGGGCCTGCTGATGGTGCTTCCTGCCATCGAGCGCCTGCGGGGTGGACTGATCGTGTCGGTGCAGGCGCCGGAGGGATCGCCGCTGCGGGATCCCTCCGTGATCGCGGCCATGGCGGAGGCGGCCCTGGCGAATGGCGCCGTGGGGGTGCGCCTGGAGAGTCCGGAGCACATCGGTGCGGTGCGCCGCCGCTGCCCGGAGGCTCTGATCGTGGGCCTCTGGAAGCGCACCTACGCCGACAGCCCCGTCTACATCACGCCTGGTTGGGCGGAAATTGCGTCGGTCTGGGCTGCGGGGGCCGATGTGGTGGCCCTCGATGCCACCGCCCGCCCGCGACCCGGTGGGGTGCGCCTGGAGGATCTGCTGACCCGGGCCCGCCAGGAACTGGGGGCCCCCCTGATGGCCGATATCGACACATTGGCTGACGGCCTGCGCGCGGCCGAACTGGGCTGTGACTGGATCGGCACCACCCTCTACGGCTACACCGAGGCCACCGCCACTGCCGCGCCCCCGGCCTGGGAACTGCTGGCGGCCCTGCGGGCGGCATTGCCTCCCGAGCGGCTGCTGATCTGCGAGGGGGGGATCGCCAGCGCTGGCCAGGCCCGTCAGGCCCTGGATCTCGGGGCCGATGCGGTTGTGGTGGGCACGGCGATCACCGGGATCGATCTGCAGGTGGCCGCCTATGTGCGCGGCATGGGCGCCGCCTGAGGCCTGGCCGCGCCTGACAAAAGTTTCCTGAACCTCCCGCCACCTCGTGGCTCTGGGAGCACACCATGGAGAAAGGGTCCTGCTCCGGCGGACCCGGCGGCCCCGGTGCGCCGGATGCCATCCCTTCTCTCCGTTCCCATCCCAGGGAGGTGGTGATGCCTTTCCTGTTCTTAGCCAGGTTGTCCACACAGCGTTTGCCCTTTGCCCGATCGGGCTTCAGGCCCCCTGGGCTGCGGCGGGCAGGGCGCACCCTGCCCGGGGTGGTGCTGTTCAGCGGCCTGCTGCTCGGCCTGCCCGTTACCCCCCACACGATGGCCCAGATGCAGGCCCTCAACCGGGAGCTCGGCAAGCTGTGCAGCAACCCACCCCGGCAGGCGATGAACGTTTGTCGCATTCACGCCCGCCTGGTGGACGCGCTCTGAGCGTCCACCAGGCGGTCTGGGGGCTGGGGGCTGGAAGGGGGCTGGCGTGCCTCGGACGGCTCACATCATGCCGCCCATGCCACCCATCCCTCCCATGCCGCCCATTCCGCCCATGCCACCCATTCCTCCCATGCCGCCATCGCCAGCCGGCGGGGCGGGGGGTTCGGGCTTGTCGGCGATCACGGCTTCGGTGGTGATCAGCAGCGAGGCGATCGAGACCGCGTCCTGAAGGGCCAGCCGCAGCACCTTGGCGGCATCGACGATGCCCGAGGCGAACAGATCCTCATAGGCCCCGGTGACCGCGTTGTAACCCTTGCCCTGCAGCCGGATCTGCTCCACCACCACCTCGCCGTCACGGCCGGCATTCACGGCGATCTGGCGCACCGGGGCCGCCAGGGCCCGCCGCACAATCTCCACGCCGGTGCGCACATCGCCCTGGCATTCCGCCGCCAGGGGGGCCAGGGCATCACCGAGCATCAGCAACGTGGAGCCGCCACCGGGCACAATTCCCTCCTCCACAGCGGCGCGGGTGGCGTTGAGGGCATCCTCGATGCGCAGCTTGCGGTTGCGCAGCTCGGTTTCGGTGGGGGCGCCCACCTTGATGACCGCCACGCCGCCGGCGAGCTTGGCGATGCGCTCGTTCAGCTTTTCGCGGTCGTAGTCGGAGTCGGTGTTGGCGAGTTGGCGCTTGATAGCGGCTACCCGCTCGCTGACGGCAGACCGGCGCGATTCATCGGCCACGATCGTGGTGCTGTCCTTGCGGATCGTGATCCGGTGGGCGCTGCCGAGATCCTCCATGCGCACCTGCTCGAGGGTCATGGCCCGGTCTTCGGCGATCAGCTGGGCGCCGGTGAGGATGGCGATGTCCTGCAGCATCTCCTTGCGACGGTCGCCGAAGCCCGGTGCCCGCACCGCAGCCACCTGCAGCACGCCGCGGGTCTTGTTCACCACCAGGGTGGCGAGGGCTTCGCTCTCCACCTCCTCCGCCAGGATCACGAGCGCCCGGCCGCTGCGGCTCACGGCCTCCAGCACCGGCACCAGGTCGGCTACCGCGCTGATCTTCCGGTCGGTCACCAGCAGCAGCGGGTTGTCATAGACCGCCTCCAGCCGCTCCTGGTCGGTCACGAAGTACGGGGAGGAGTAGCCGCGATCGAACGCCATCCCTTCGGTCACCTCCATCTCGGTGGCCAGGGATTTCGATTCCTCCACCGTGATCACGCCATCGGCGCTGACCCGCTCCATCGCCTCGGCGATCATCTCGCCGATCTCGTCGTCGTTGCCGGCGCTCACGCTCGCCACCTGCCGGATGCCATCGCCCTCGATGCTGCGGGCCTGATCGCGCAGTCCCGTCACAACCTGCGCCACGGCCTTCTCCATGCCGCGCCGCAATTCCACCGGGTTCGCCCCGGCGGCCACGTTGCGCATGCCTTCCCGCACCATCGCCTGGGCCAGCACGGTGGCGGTGGTGGTGCCATCGCCGGCGCTGTCCTTGGTTTTGGATGCCACTTGCTGCATCAGCTTGGCGCCCAGGTTCTCGAACGGATCCTCCAGCTCGATCTCCTTGGCGATCGTCACGCCGTCGTTGACCACATCGGGGGCGCCATACTTTTTCTCGAGCACCACGTTGCGGCCGCGCGGGCCGATCGTGACCCGCACCGCTTCCGCCAGGGCGTTGACGCCGCGCTCGAGGGCGTCGCGGGAATCGTCGGCGAATTTGATCAGCTTGGCCATCGCTGAGGCGCAGGAAAAACGGGATTTCAAGCCTCCCACGGCAACGGGGAGCTCCCGAGGGGCAGGGCTGGTGGGGATTGCCGTAACCGGTCGCGTCATCCCAGCGGCCGCCGCCCCGGGCCGGTAGCTTCGGCCCATGGACGAGTTGTTGCAGAGCACGATCGAGGGGGCTGTCGCCGGCGCCGCAGACAGTGGCCTCGGGCCGGCCACCTCCGCCAACGGGATGGTTTTCCTGGCGATCACGGTCCTGGGGGTGGCCATGGCGGTGGTGTACGTCCCCATCCGCATTTTCCTGACGGTCACCGCCCGCAGCCGGAGGCTGCGGCTGCTTCAGCGCATCCGCCGCATGCGGGAGGACCTGACCCAGCCCCTTGCGGTGACCAGTCCGCCGCCGCCCCCGGAGGTCTGAACGAGCCGCCGCCGGG
>CAIVPT010000134.1 GCA_903907855.1 uncultured Synechococcaceae cyanobacterium
GACATCCCCGTGGTCAAGGTGTCCGGCCTGAAGGCCCTCGAGGGTGACGCCGAGTGGGAAGGCAAGATCACCGAACTGATGGAAGCCGTCGACACCGGCATCCCCGAGCCCGAGCGTGAAATCGACAAGCCCTTCCTGATGGCTGTTGAAGACGTGTTCTCGATCACCGGTCGCGGCACCGTCGCCACCGGCCGGATTGAGCGCGGCAAGGTGAAAGTTGGCGAAACCGTCCAGATCGTTGGCATCCGCGACACCCGCGAGACCACCGTCACCGGCGTGGAAATGTTCCGCAAGCTGCTTGATGAGGGCATGGCTGGCGACAACGTCGGCCTGCTTCTGCGCGGTATCCAGAAGGAAGACATCGAACGCGGCATGGTGCTGGTCAAGCCCGGCTCCATCACCCCCCACACCAAGTTTGAAGGTGAGGTGTATGTGCTGAAGAAGGAAGAAGGCGGCCGCCACACTCCTTTCTTCGCTGTCTACCGGCCCCAGTTCTACATCCGCACCACGGACGTGACCGGCCAGATCACTGCCTTCACCTCCGACGACGGCGACAATGTGGAAATGGTGATGCCCGGTGACCGCATCAAGATGAGCGCTGAGCTGATCTGTCCGGTTGCCATCGAGCATGGCATGCGCTTCGCCATCCGCGAAGGCGGCCGCACCATCGGGGCCGGCGTGGTCTCGAAGATCGTCGAGTGAGGCCTTCTCCCGGCGGGCCCAAGGGTCCGCTGGGGGGCTTGCCCTAGGGTTAGGGGGGACGAAGCCAGGCTGGCGACGTCCTCCCCTTTCGATTCTTTCGTTCTCGCTCCGTCGACCCGCGGTTTCAGCCAACGGCGGCGATCACCTGGACAACCTTGCGTCCCCGCTGTGGCAGGGCCGTTTTCGCCGGCACCGCTGGCTTCCGCCTCCCGCTTTCGACCCGATTCCCACCATGTCCACCACCGTCGCCCAGCAGAAGATCCGCATCCGCCTGAAGGCGTTCGATCGCCGCATGCTGGATCTGTCCTGCGACAAGATCATTGAGACGGCCGACCACACCGCCGCCACAGCGATCGGCCCGATCCCCCTGCCCACCAAGCGCAAGATCTATTGCGTGCTGCGCTCGCCCCACGTGGATAAGGATTCACGCGAGCACTTTGAAACCCGCACCCACCGTCGCATCATCGATATCTACAGCCCCTCCTCGAAAACCATCGATGCCCTGATGAAGCTCGACCTTCCCAGTGGTGTTGACATCGAAGTGAAGCTCTGAGGTCAGCCAAGCGGCCGGCCCTCCAGCGGCTGTCAGGCTGCCGTCCCTCCTCGGGGGGACTTTTTTATGGGCCTGACCCAGGGGATGGCGGCAGGGCATCACCCTCACAGAAGGCCTGATGACCACCCTCCTGGCCTGAGATCAGCGGGACCCCAGTGAGCTGCGGTGCCCCCATCGGGCTCCCTAGGATCAAGCACCATTCCGCTGGCTCACGTTGCGACCGCCGCACCGGCCCCCGCAGACCCCCTGGTCTTCCCTTTCCACACGCTGCCGGTCGGCGCGCTGGGCCCGTGAGTGAGCTCGCCGTGCGGGAGCTTCCGCTCTTTCCGCTTCCCGATGTGGTGCTCTTCCCACAGGAAGTTCTGCCGCTGCACATCTTCGAGCCGCGCTACCGCATGATGTTGCGCACGGTGATGGCCGAAGACCGCCGCTTCGGAGTGGTGCGCTGGGATCCACGCCAGCAGCGCATGGCCGACGTGGGTTGCTGCGCAGAGATCCTGCACTGCCAAACCCAGGACGATGACCGCAGCAATATCGTCACCCTCGGCCAGCAGCGCTTCCGGGTCCTCGACATCGTGCGCGACGCCCCCTTCCGGGTGGCGATGGTGAGCTGGATCGAGGACCAGGTGCAGGAGGATCACCAGACCCTGGCCGATCTCACCAGCGAGGTGACACAGGCGCTGCGGGATGTGGTGGAACTCACCGGCAAGCTGATCGGCAAGCCGGCCACCCTTCCCACCGATCTGCCGGATCTGCCCCGGGAACTCTCCTTCTGGATCGGTTCCCACCTCGGCGGTCCCGTGGCCGATCACCAGCAGGCCCTTCTCGAGATCACCGACACCGGCGAGCGGCTGCGGCAGGAATACGAGCTGCTCGACCAGACCCGGCGCCAGCTCGCGGCCCGCACAGTGCTCAAAGACACCTTCGGCGATCTGGCCGAAGACGACGATCTGTTCGAAGCCGAAGATCTGACCGAAGACCAAGATCTGGCCGAAGACCAAGATCTGGCCGAAGAAGAAGACACCGGCCGCGACGAGGTCTGAGGCGATGGTTCCGCTGCCGTTCCCGGGCCCCGCATCGGCCGCACTGCTGGTGGGCGCCGCGGGGGGCCTGGCCCTGCTGGCAGGCCTGTGGCTGCGGCGCAACCGCCGCTATGCCGACACCGACTCGGTGGCCCGGGCCTACGACGCCTGGACTGAAGATCAGCTGCTGGAGCGCCTCTGGGGTGATCATGTGCACCTGGGCCACTACGGCGACCCGGCCGGTCGTCGCGATTTCCGCCAGGCCAAGAGCGACTTCGTGCACGAGCTGGTCCGCTGGAGCGGGCTGTCGGAGCTGCCGCCGGGGTCGCGGCTGCTTGATGTGGGCTGCGGCATCGGGGGCAGCGCCCGCATCCTCGCCCGCGACTACGGCTTCGATGTCTTGGGGGTGAGCATCAGCCCGGCCCAGATCGCCCGGGCCCGGGCCCTCACCCCGCCGGAGCTGCAGGGGCGCTGCCGCTTCGCGGTCATGGATGCCCTGGCGCTGGAGCTGCCCGACGGCAATGCATCTGAGGGGTTCGACGCCGTTTGGAGCGTGGAGGCCGGCCCGCACATGCCCGACAAGCAGCGTTACGCCGACGAACTGCTGCGGGTGCTCCGGCCCGGGGGCCTGCTGGCGGTGGCCGACTGGAACCGCCGCGACCCCGCCGAAGGGGCCATGAACGGCGTGGAGCGACTGGTGATGCGCCAACTGCTTGACCAGTGGGCCCACCCCGAGTTCGCCAGCATCCCCGGCCTGCGCCGCCACCTGGAGCAGAGCGTCTGGGCCGGGGGCCTGCGGGTGCAGACCGGCGACTGGAGCGCCGCCACCCTGCCCTCCTGGCGGGATTCGATCCTGGAGGGATTCCGCCGTCCCGGGACGGTGCTCGGGCTGGGGCCACGGGCGGTGTTGCAGGGTCTGCGCGAAACCCCCACCCTGCTGCTGATGGACTGGGCCTTCCGCAGCGGCCTGATGCGCTTCGGAGTGTTCCGGGGCCGCCGCGGCCAGGCCTAAGCCGCCTCCTCCTGGGCCGAGAGGTCGTCGAGGGGATAGGCGCCGAACAGGGCCAGGTGCTCGCAGAGGGGCTTGAGCTCCGCCAGGGCCGACTCCAGGGCCGCCGGACCGGCGGGCAGCTCCAGGTCGACGAAAAACACGTACTCCCCCATCTCACGCTTCGACGGACGCGATTCGATGCGGCTCATGTTCAGCCCCTGGTGGGCGAAGCAGCTGAGGGCCTGCAGCAGGGCGCCGGGCTGGTTGGAATGGAGCGAGAAGGCCAGGCTGGCCAGGGGTCCCTCCTGGGAGCGGGGGCCGCGGCGCAGCAGCAGGAAACGGGTGCAGTTTCCAGGCACATCATTGATGGGATAAGCGAGCACCTCGAGTTCCTGTTCCGCCGCAGCCTCCAGGGAGGCGATCGCTCCGCGGAAGCGGCTGCCCCGCACCATCCGGGCCGCCTCGGCGGTGGAGCTGGTGGGGAGCTGCAGGGCCTGGGGGAGGTGCTCGGCCAGCCATTGGCTGCACTGGGCCAGGGCCTGGGGATGGGAGAGCACCTCGCTGATGCCCGCCAGCGGACCGCTGCCCACCAGGGCGTGGCGGATGGGCAGCACCAGGGCGCGCTCCACCGCCAGGTCGGAGTGCTCCCAGAGGGCATCGAGGGCGGCGGTGACACCCCCTTCCACCGAGTTCTCCACCGGCACCACGGCCGCATCGCACTGGGCCGCCGCCAGCGACTGGATCACCGCGCGAATGCCCTGCTGGGGCACCAGCTCCGCCTCGGGGTGTCCGGCGAGGCTGGCCAGGCGGCGGGCCGCACGCTCGCCGTAGGTGCCCACGGGTCCGAGGAAGGCAAGACGCATGGCTGGGGGCACGAAAGGCTGATCGATAGGATCATCACCCGCCGGCCGCTGGCCATGCCCCTGGTGTTCAGCGCCAGTCAGCAGCTTTCCCTCCCGGTGGCGGAGCACCCGGAACGGCTCCCCACCTACCTGGACGACCAGCAACGGGTGGTGGAAGCCCTGCTCGATCCCGGCCAGCTGGAGCCCCTGGGGCCGGGCCGCTACCGCTACACCGTCACCCGCGTGCAGGTGTTCCAGCTGCAGATCCAGCCGATCGTGGAACTGCAGGCACGCCGCCAGGGCGAGCGACTGGAGCTGAGCGCCCTCGACTGCCAGCTGGAGGGCCTGGGGCTGGTGGAGGATTTTCGGCTGACCCTCGATTCCTGGCTCGCACCCCGGCCCCAGGGGCTGGAGGGGGAGGCGAGCCTGGCCGTGTCGGTGAGCCGGCCGGCGTTGCTGCGGCTGATCCCGCCGAAGGTGCTGGAGGCCACCGGGCGCTCCGTGCTCAGCGGGATCCTGCTGGGGATCCGCGGGCGGGTGGGGCAGCAGCTGGTGGGGGATTTCCAGCAATGGTGCCGCGCCCACCCAGAAAGCTGAGCCGGTGCTGCGGCGTGGCCCCAAGCCGCTCCAGGGCCTCCCGATGCTGGGCGGTGCCATAGCCGGCGTGGCGCTCGAGGCCGTAGCCGGGAAAACGGAGGGCGAGGCGGCGCACCAGCGCGTCCCGCTCCTCCTTGGCCAGCACGCTGGCGGCGGCGATGGCGGCGCAGCGGCTGTCGCCCTGGGGCAGGGTGAGCTGGGGGCCCTCCCAGCCGCGCAGGGGCAGAACGCCATCGACCAGCACGAGCGCCGGCGCAGCGCTCAGGCGGGACAGGGCGCGGCGCATGGCGCGCTCGGTGGCCGGGCGGATGCCGTGGCGGTCGATCTCGGCAGCGCTGGCCTGGCCGAGGGCCCAGGCCAGGGCGTGGGCGCGGATCTGGGGCACGAGCCGGGCCCGTTGGCGCGGGCTGAGCTTCTTGCTGTCGGTGAGGCCCGCTGCCGCGAGGGGCGCCAGGGACTCGAGCGGCAGCACCACCGCAGCGGCGAAGACCGGACCGAACAGGCAACCCCGGCCCACCTCATCCACCCCGGCGCAGGCGTGGGGGGGGAGGCCCCCCCAGGGGTCGGCCGGAACGGGATGGGGCCGGCGGGGCACCGGGCCCTCAGACGCTTGCCGAGGAACGGCGACGACGGCGACGGGGATCGGCGGCGGCGTCCGTCGTGGCTTCAGTGGTGACTTCGGTGGTGGCGGAGTCAGCCGCGGGGGCCGACGCGGCGGCGGACTCGCGCTCTGCGGTGGCGCTGCTGCGGGAGCGGCGATGCACAGGAACGGCCACGGTGACCAGCTCCGCTGCGGCCGGGCTTTCAGGCGCGGCGATCGGCAGGGGCGTGATCGTGACCGGGGTGAGCGGACGGTCGCTGGAGGCTTCGGCGCTGGAGAGGCCATCCCGGCCCTCGCGGCCATCGCCGCCAGCTCCGCGGCCGCGACGGCGACGACGGGAACCGGCGGCGGCCAGCTGCTGGCGCGCCTCCTCAACCACGACGTCGGGATCATCACCGGGCCGCACGATCCGCACCATCAGGTTGTCGCCGGCGGGCGGGGTATCGAGCAGCAGGGCCGGATTGAGCCCCAGCCAGCCATACACCAACTCCTGGCGATCCTCCATCGGCACGGCCACGATCTCAGGATCGGGTCGCCGCGGCCCGGTGTCAGCGGCGCCCCCCTGGAACTCCCCGACACCGGGAGCCACTCCAGCGGAACCCGAAGCCTCCACACCGGGGCTGCTGAGGGGTGCCTCAGAACCCTCACCACTCCGCCCCCCCCGACCGCCGCGCCGGCGCCGGCCACCACCGTTACCCGCGGGCTCGGCAGCGGCCACCACCTGCCCATCGCTGCGGGCCGCCAGGGGGGTGCGCACCAGGCCGGAAAGGGTGGCCAGGGGCTGGAGCGTGTCGCGACCGGGGAGTACCGCCACATGGCCGAGGCCACCGC
>CAIVPT010000135.1 GCA_903907855.1 uncultured Synechococcaceae cyanobacterium
GCACCTACCTCGATCCCTTGTTCCGCCAGCGGCTCCAGCAACCACCACGCGATGGGCGGGTGCGCTGCGTCTCAGACCTGACGGCGCAGGAGCGGAGCCTGCTGCGCGATGTCTGCCGCGGCCACAACTGCCTGGAGATCGCCAAGCGCCAAGGGTTGGCCCCCAACTCGGTACGTCGCTACCTCAGCCGCACCTACCAACGCCTCGGTGTGCGGGACCGGGCCCAGTCGATCAGCTGGTGTGTCGCCCATGGGCTGGTGAGCGCGGCGGATCTGCGGTTGATCTTTTCGGTGGAGGAGTCGTAGGCCGCGGCTGCTGGCCGGAACATCACGCCCGCCCGCCCTCACTGCATCACCCCCGCCAGCCGCCGGGCCAGCACCATGAGCTGCTCCCTCTGGCGGCGCACCCGTTGCTCCTCCGGCGCCAACACCACCCCATAAACCCCCACCAGCACCCCTTGCCCGCTGCTCGAGACCGCGCAGCCAATCGGGCAGACCATCACCGTGCTCCCCGCCGGCAGCTGACCCGCATCGAGGCCCAGGGCCGCGGGCCGCTCGCCGTCGCAGAGGCCCAGGGCGACATGGCCCATCACCCGGGCCATCGCCACCCGCAGCAGGACGTCGTCGCCAGGCTCCAGCGGCAGCTGGGGGGATCGGCCCTCGGCCGCCAGCACCTGCAGGCTGCCCGCCCCATCCCACTCCGCCACGAACAGGGCATGGAGGCCAAAGCCGGGGGCCGCCACCGCCGCCTGCAGCACCTCCTCCACCGGATCCCGGTGCAGGGCAAAGCGCTCCTGGAACCGCGGGGTGGGAGGGAGCATCAGCCGGCGCGCCAGGTCCGGCTGCACCACCACCAGGATCCAGCCCAGGTAGAGCACCAGCCCGAGAAAGACGATCCGGCTGAGGCGATAGAGCAACTGCCAGGGGCTGCGGGCATCGAGCACCTCACCGATGGCGCGGTTCAAGGCATCGGCCGTGGCGCGGGTGAACACCTCAACGCGGGTGGAGAGCCGGCTCTTGGGGTCGCTCATTGCTGGCGCCGCTGGGTCAGGGGCCATTGCCTGGTTGGCGCCATGGGTCAGCGATTGCTGAACAGCCCTGGCAACGGCCTTTGACCTCCGCCTTCTGGCGCCATGACCCCCCTGCTGCAGCTGCTCGGTGCGGCTGCCTCCCATGGACTGCTCACCGGTCAGATCGTCTTCTCCACCACCTTCCTGGGCTCCTGCGAACTGCCGAACTGGGCCCACGGCCCGCGCCAGGTGAACGCCTGCCTGGAGCGGTGGATGACGGTCAGTGCCCTCTTTTTCCCCTCCGGGATGCAGATGGTGGCCGCAAGCCCTCAGGTGTCCCCGGTGCCCGGCCGACGGGGGGTGTTCCGATGAACCGCCCCATCCCCGCTGGCGACTACGTCGAGCACTTCGATCCGGAGTTGCCCCACCACCGGGCCTGGTTGCAGGCGGTGCTGGAGCAACTGGTAGGCCACGACCCCCAGGCGCTGGAGGAGGGCGGATCGCTGCGGCGGCCTTGGATCGAGCACCAGCAGGACACCCTGGCCGCGGAACAGGCCGCAGAACAGGCCGCGGCCACCGGCAGCCGCCACCCCAACCGCTACCCCAATCCCCTGGTGGGGGTGCCCTACTTCCAGCAGCGCGACTCGGCCCAGCGGAGCCAGCGCGATCGCAGCTGCTTTTCCTCCAGCTGCGCCATGCTCCTGGAGGCCCTCAAGCCCGGCACCCTCCCCGGCGTCAATGGCGACGATGCCTACCTGGCGGTGGTGCAGCGCTACGGCGACACCACCGACGCGGGCGCCCAGCTCCAGGCCCTCGCCCACTACGGCATCAGGGCGCAGCTGGTGCAGGACACTGACTTCTCTAATCAGATGTCGGAAGCTGAGGATAGTAGTTTCATCCAGGACCCTCTCGCTGATCAGGTTGATGCCTGCAAATCGGCGCATGCTGGGCACCTCGATTAGGGCATCCTCCATCGCTGGATCACTGAGGGAGTACCACTGCTGTAATAGGTGGATCCGCAGCATCGTGGCCAGCGGGTATGGAGGGAGCCC
>CAIVPT010000136.1 GCA_903907855.1 uncultured Synechococcaceae cyanobacterium
CCAGCCGCTCCTCGGGGATCCGCAGCGGATCGGGACGCAGTCCGTCGAAGCGCTCGCTCAGCTCAAGCAGGGCCGTGTCGCCACCGCAGCGCACCGCCTCGAGGATCTCCGCCACGGCCGCCTCCTCCTTCGCCAATCGGCCGCCGCCGGTGCGCTCGGCGATGGCCGTCAGGCGCCGGTGCGCGGCTTCGGCATCGCGAAGGCATTGGATCGACAGAGGCGCTGACGGGGCAGCGGTGGAACGCGGAGCGGCCAAGGCGGGTGGGCTGGGGGCGCTGGGCCGACGCTAGGTCTCCACCGGCGGGGATCGGGGTGAAGCCGACTTGATAGGATCCTCGTTTGCCCAGTCCGTGCCCGCAACCTGTGGCCAATAACAAGTCTTCGAAGAAGCGCATCGAGATCGCCGAGCGCAACCGCCTTCGCAACCGGTCGTACAAGTCGGCCGTTCGCACCTTGATGAAGCGTTGCCTCACCGCCTGCGCCGCCTACGGCCAATCGCCCGAGGGCGAAGCCCGCGAGGCCGTGCAGCAGAGCATGAGCGCGGCCTTCAGCAAGATCGATAAGGCTGTGAAGGTGGGGGTGCTGCACCGCAACACCGGCGCCAATCAGAAGTCGCGCCTCAGCGTGGCCGTGCGCAAGGTGCTGGAGCCCGCCCCTGCTGTTGCTGTCACCGTCGCCCCACCGGCGGTTGTTGGCAACTCGATCGACGACGAGGGGATGGTCAGCTGATCGCCCCCGCCAGAATGGCGGTCTGATCCGACGACCCGGATACCGCCGATGAGCGCCAGCGCCATTCCTGTTCCCAACCCAGGGCCACCAGTGGCGCTCCAGGCTCCACTGGTCGATTCCCACTGCCATATCGTCTTTCGCAACTTTGAGGACGACCTCGACGAGGTGGTGAGCCGCTGGCGCGAGGCGGGTGTGCGTGCCCTTGTCCATGCCTGTGTGGAGCCCTCGGAGATCCCGGCCATCCGGGCCTTGGCCGATCGCCTGCCTGAGCTTCGCTATTCCGTCGGCGTTCACCCGCTCGACACCGAGCACTGGCAGGAGGACACAGCTGCGGTGCTCCGCACAGCCGCCGAGTCTGACCCGCGGGTTGTTGCCATCGGAGAACTCGGCCTGGATCTCTTCCGCCAGAAGAATCTCGAGGAGCAGCTGGCGGTGCTGGTTCCCCAACTCGATCTGGCGGTTTCCCTCGATCTGCCGGTGATCATCCATTGCCGCGATGCGGCGGATCCGATGCTTGCCCTGCTGCGGCAGCGCCAGGCCGAGGGCTGCTGTCCGCGGGGGGTGATGCACTGCTGGGGCGGAACCCCCGAGGAGATGGAGGGCTTCCTGGCGCTGGGTTTGTACATCAGCTTCAGCGGCACCGTCACCTTTCCCCGGGCGGAGTCGACCCATGCGTGCGCGCGCCTCGTGCCTGCCGACCGCTTCCTGGTGGAGACCGACTGCCCTTTCCTGGCGCCCGTGCCGCGCCGCGGCCAGCGCAACGAGCCGGCCTTCGTGGCTGCGGTGGCGGCCCGGGTGGCCGAGCTGCGGGGCGAGAGCCTGGCGGAGGTGGCCAATACCAGCAGTGCGAACGCGCAGCGCCTCTTCCGCCTGCCGGTTCACAATGTATGATGGTTCATTGGCCTGGAAGCTGAAGCGCTCCCTTTGTCGATCCAGTCACCGTTGATCCCCCCAGTCGCCTTGCCCCAGCGGCCAGCGGCTTGCCCGGCTGACTCCCGCGCGCTCGCCCGCCGGCGAGTTCCATAGGCGCACGACCCGATTCGCCTTCCCCTTCCCAGGGGGAGGTCTCGTGGTCGTTGCGCCTCTCCCCGTCGCCGGCAACCGCCGTCCCTTCTGCCGTCGGTTTCCTTGATCTCCGCGGTTGGCATCGCCTTCTTCTTCCACCTCCGGCCCCTAGACCCTGACCTCCGGGTCCTGGTCTCCGGGCCTCCGGCCCATCCCGTCCCCCGTCCCGCAGTTCCCCCGCATGAGCAGCGCGATCCAGGTCGCCAAGACCGTCACCTACCTGCCCGATCTGGTGGAGGTGCAGCGGGCCAGCTTCAAATGGTTCCTTGAGAAGGGCCTGATCGAGGAGCTTGACAGCTTTTCGCCGATCACCGATTACACCGGCAAGCTAGAGCTGCATTTCATCGGCAGCGAGTACCGGCTCAAGCGTCCCCGCCACGATGTGGAAGAGGCCAAGCGTCGCGATGCGACCTTTGCTTCCCAGATGTATGTCACCTGCCGGCTGATCAACAAGGAAACCGGCGAGATCAAAGAGCAGGAGGTGTTCATCGGCGAGCTGCCGCTGATGACCGAGCGCGGCACGTTCATCATCAATGGTGCTGAGCGCGTGATTGTGAACCAGATCGTGCGCAGCCCCGGTGTTTATTTCAAAGATGAACAGGATAAGAACGGCCGCAAAACCTTCAACGCCAGTCTGATCCCCAACCGCGGCGCCTGGCTGAAGTTCGAGACCGACAAGAACGACCTGCTGCACGTGCGGGTCGACAAGACCCGCAAGATCAACGCCCACGTGCTGATGCGGGCCATCGGCCTCTCCGATAACGACGTTCTCGACAAGCTTCGTCATCCGGAGTACTACCAGAAGTCGATCGGCGCCGCCAACGACGAGGGCATCGCTTCGGAAGACCAGGCCCTGCTGGAGCTCTACAAGAAGCTTCGCCCGGGTGAGCCCCCCTCCGTCAGCGGGGGCCAGCAGCTTCTGCACAGCCGCTTCTTTGATCCAAAGCGCTACGACCTTGGTCGCGTCGGACGCTACAAGATCAACAAAAAGCTCCGGCTCACAATTCCCGATGCCACCCGCACCCTCACCCCGGAGGATGTGCTGTCGACGATCGATTACCTGATCAATCTCGAGCTTGATGTCGGCGGTGCCACCCTCGATGACATCGACCATCTGGGCAACCGCCGCGTTCGCTCGGTGGGTGAACTGCTGCAGAACCAAGTACGAGTTGGCCTGAACCGCCTCGAGCGGATCATCAAGGAGCGCATGACCGTCGGCGAGACCGATTCGCTCACCCCGGCCCAGCTGGTGAACCCCAAGCCCCTGGTGGCGGCGATCAAGGAGTTCTTCGGCTCCAGCCAGCTGAGCCAGTTCATGGATCAGACCAACCCTCTGGCCGAGCTCACCCACAAGCGCCGCATCAGTGCCCTCGGCCCCGGTGGCCTCACCCGCGAGCGGGCCGGCTTCGCCGTGCGTGATATCCACCCCTCCCACTACGGTCGCATCTGCCCGATCGAGACACCGGAGGGCCCCAATGCCGGCCTGATCGGTTCGCTGGCCACCCACGCCCGCGTCAACGAATACGGTTTCATCGAAACCCCCTTCTGGAAGGTGGAGAACGGGGTGGTCATCAAGCAGGGTGACCCGATCTATCTCTCCGCCGACCTCGAGGACGAGTGCCGGGTAGCCCCCGGCGATGTGGCCACCGATTCGGACAGCCGCATCACCGCCGATCTGGTGCCGGTCCGCTACCGACAGGATTTTGAGACCGTTCCTCCCAGCCAGGTGGATTACGTCCAGCTCTCGCCGGTGCAGGTCATCTCGGTGGCCACCTCCCTGATTCCGTTCCTGGAGCACGACGACGCGAACCGAGCGCTGATGGGCTCGAACATGCAGCGTCAGGCGGTGCCTCTGTTGCGCCCGGAGCGCCCCTTGGTGGGTACGGGTCTTGAGACCCAGGTGGCCCGCGATTCAGGCATGGTGCCGATCACCCGCGTCAATGGCACCGTCACGTTTGTGGATGCCACGCTGATTGCGATTCGCGACGACCAGGGTATTGAGCACCTGCACCATCTGCAGAAGTACCAACGCTCCAACCAGGACACCTGCTTGAACCAGCGGCCGATCGTTCGTCAAGGCGACACGGTGATTGCGGGTCAGGTGTTGGCCAATGGCTCCGCCTGCGAAGGTGGTGAGATCGCCCTGGGCCAGAATGTGCTTATTGCCTATATGCCTTGGGAAGGCTACAACTACGAAGACGCCATTCTGGTGAGCGATCGGCTTGTTCAGGATGATCTCTACACCTCGGTGCACATCGAGAAGTACGAGATTGAAGCCCGTCAGACCAAGCTAGGCCCCGAGGAGATCACCCGCGAGATTCCGAACGTTGCTGAGGAAAGCCTCGGCAACCTCGACGAAATGGGCATCATCCGCATCGGTGCCTATGTCGAAAGTGGAGATATCCTGGTGGGTAAGGTTACGCCGAAGGGCGAATCGGACCAGCCTCCAGAGGAGAAGCTGCTGCGGGCGATCTTCGGTGAGAAAGCGCGTGATGTGCGCGACAACTCCCTGCGGGTTCCCAGCACTGAACGCGGCCGTGTTGTCGACGTGCGCATCTACACCCGCGAGCAGGGCGATGAGCTGCCCCCGGGCGCCAACATGGTGGTTCGGGTTTATGTGGCCCAGCGCCGCAAAATCCAGGTGGGCGACAAGATGGCCGGCCGCCATGGCAACAAGGGAATCATCAGTCGCATCCTTCCCCGCGAAGACATGCCCTACCTGCCTGATGGCACACCGATCGATATTGTCCTGAATCCGCTGGGGGTGCCCAGCCGGATGAATGTTGGACAGGTGTTCGAGTGCTTGATGGGCTGGGCGGCAGCCCACCTCAATGCCCGCGTCAAGGTGGTGCCGTTTGATGAGATGCACGGTGATGAAACGTCCAAGAACACCGTCACCGCCTACCTCGAAGAAGCTGCCCGCCAACCTGGCAAAGATTGGGTCTACAACCCCGACCATCCCGGCAAGATCTATCTGATCGATGGCCGCACAGGCGAGCCGTTCGACCAGCCCGTGACCGTGGGCTATGCCCACATCCTCAAGCTGGTCCACCTGGTGGATGACAAGATCCACGCCCGCTCCACCGGCCCCTACTCCCTCGTCACCCAGCAGCCCCTGGGCGGCAAGGCCCAGCAGGGCGGCCAGCGGCTCGGCGAGATGGAGGTGTGGGCCCTGGAGGCCTACGGCGCCGCCTACACCCTGCAGGAGCTTCTCACCGTCAAATCCGACGATATGCAGGGGCGCAACGAGGCCCTCAACGCCATCGTCAAGGGCAAGCCCATTCCCCGTCCCGGTACGCCGGAGTCCTTCAAGGTGCTGATGCGGGAGCTGCAGTCCCTGGGTCTCGACATTGCCGTCTACACCGATGCCGGCGAAGAAGTCGACCTGATGCAGGACGTCAATCCCCGCCGCAGCACCCCCAGCCGGCCCACCTACGAATCCCTCGGCGTCGCGGACTACGACGACGACTGATCGCCAGCGCCGGAGCCGGCCCCCGGCTCCGCCCCCTCCCCTCCCCTCCCCCTTCCGCGCGTTCGGTTCCCATGTCCAACAGCAACCTCCGCACCGAAAACCACTTCGATTACGTCCGGATCACGCTTGCGTCCCCGGAGCGGATCATGCAGTGGGGGCAGCGCACCCTTCCCAACGGTCAGGTGGTCGGCGAGGTCACCAAGCCCGAGACGATCAACTACCGCACCCTCAAGCCCGAGATGGACGGGCTGTTCTGCGAGAAGATCTTCGGCCCCTCCAAGGATTGGGAATGCCACTGCGGGAAGTACAAGCGGGTGCGCCACCGCGGCATCGTCTGCGAACGCTGCGGCGTTGAGGTCACCGAGAGCCGGGTACGCCGTCACCGGATGGGCTTCATCAAGCTCGCCGCACCCGTTTCCCATGTGTGGTACCTCAAGGGGATCCCCAGCTATGTGGCGATCCTGCTAGATATGCCCCTGCGGGATGTGGAACAAATCGTTTACTTTAACTGCTATGTGGTGCTCGATCCAGGTGATCACAAGGATCTCACTTATAAGCAGCTCCTCACGGAGGATGAGTGGCTGGAGATCGAGGATCAGATCTTCGCTGAGGATTCCGATATCGAGAATGAGCCCGTCGTCGGTATCGGTGCTGAAGCCCTCAAGAGCCTGCTCGAGGATCTAAATCTCGCCGAGATTGCCGAGCAGCTGCGCGAGGACATCAGTGCCAGCAAGGGTCAGAAGCGGGCCAAGCTGATCAAGCGCCTTCGGGTGATCGACAACTTCATCGCCACCAGTGCCCGGCCGGAATGGATGGTGCTGGATGTGATTCCGGTGATTCCTCCCGATCTGCGACCGATGGTCCAGCTCGATGGCGGCCGTTTCGCCACCAGCGATCTCAACGACCTCTACCGGCGAGTGATCAACCGCAATAATCGCCTGGCGCGGCTGCAGGAGATTCTTGCCCCGGAGATCATCGTCCGCAACGAAAAGCGGATGCTGCAGGAGGCCGTCGACGCCCTGATCGACAACGGTCGCCGCGGTCGCACCGTGGTGGGGGCGAACAACCGTCCCCTTAAGTCGCTCAGCGACATCATTGAGGGCAAGCAGGGCCGCTTCCGTCAGAACCTGCTGGGCAAGCGTGTCGACTACTCCGGTCGTTCCGTGATTGTGGTAGGCCCCAAGCTCAAGATGCATCAGTGCGGTTTGCCCAAGGAGATGGCGATCGAGCTGTTCCAGCCGTTCGTCATCCATCGCCTGATCCGCCAGAACATCGTCAACAACATCAAGGCCGCCAAGAAGCTCATCCAGCGCGCCGATGATGAGGTGATGCAGGTGCTGCAGGAGGTGATCGAAGGTCACCCCATCCTGCTGAACCGCGCCCCGACCCTGCACCGTCTCGGCATTCAGGCCTTCGAGCCCAAGCTCGTCGATGGTCGCGCCATCCAGCTCCATCCGCTGGTGTGCCCCGCCTTCAACGCAGACTTTGACGGCGACCAGATGGCTGTGCACGTGCCCCTGGCAATCGAGGCCCAGACCGAGGCCCGCATGCTGATGCTCGCCAGCAACAACATCCTCTCCCCGGCCACCGGTGAGCCGATCATCACCCCGTCCCAGGACATGGTGCTCGGCGCCTACTACCTCACGGCTGAACAGCCCGGATCCACCCGTCCCACCTTCCCCGTTCGTTCCTCCGACGACCGCTCGCGTCTGTACGCCTCGCTCGACGACGTGCTCGCCGCCTTCGAAGAGAAGCACGTGAAGCTGCACGACTGGATCTGGGTGCGCTTCCAGGGAGAGGTCGACAGCGAAGATGAAGACCGCGAACCCCAGAGCGTTGACACCCTGCCCGACGGCACTCGCATCGAGCAGTGGAAGTACCGCCGTGATCGCTACGACGAGGATGGGGCCCTGATTAGCCGCTACGTGCTCACCACCGTCGGTCGCGTCGTCATCAATCAGGTGATCATCGATGCTGTTGCCACCGCATGACCCGTTTCTGAAGCCGGCCGCCTGACTCTTCGGCCCCCCTCTTTTCGCCCCATTCCGCCATCCCGACCGCGCGCGTCATGACCGCCTCCCCCGCCAAAAAATCCAGCAAGAAGTCCGCCGCCCGCGAGGTAGAGGTCCAGGCTCCTCCCATTGGGGGGGCTGGCCCGCTGAGCCGCCAGGCGCCCACCTTCCGCAACCGGGTGATCGACAAGAAGGCCCTTCGCAACCTGGTGTCCTGGGCCTTTAAGCACCATGGAACCGCCGCCACGGCTGCGATGGCCGATGAGCTCAAGAACCTCGGCTTCCACTACGCCACCCAGGCTGCCGTCTCGATCTCGGTAGACGACCTGCGCATCCCCGGTGACAAGGCTGCGTTGCTGGAAGAGGCCGAGCAGCAGATCACGGAAACCGAAGAGCGTTATCGCCTCGGGGAGATCACTGAGGTGGAGCGCCACACCAAGGTGATCGATACCTGGACGGAAACCAACGAGCGCCTCGTGGCGGCCGTGCGCCGCAACTTCAACGAGAACGATCCGCTCAATTCCGTCTGGATGATGGCCAACTCCGGCGCCCGGGGCAACATGTCCCAGGTGCGCCAGCTGGTGGGCATGCGCGGCCTTATGGCCAATCCCCAGGGCGAGATCATCGACCTGCCGATCCGCACCAATTTCCGTGAAGGACTCACGGTCACGGAATACGTAATCTCCTCCTATGGCGCCCGCAAGGGTCTGGTGGACACCGCCCTGCGCACCGCCGACTCCGGCTATCTCACCCGCCGTCTGGTGGATGTGGCCCAGGATGTGATTGTGCGCGAGGAAGATTGCGGCACCCTTCGTGGCATCCCGATCGAGGCGGAAGATGGTGGCCGCTTCGGCAAGAAGCTGATCGGTCGCCTCGCCGCTGAGCCTGTCGTCGATGCCGCCGGCACGGTGTTGGTGGAGCGTGACGGACCGATCGATGAGGTGCTCTCTGTTGCGATCGAAGCGGCTGGTGTTCGCACCGTGGTGGTGCGCTCGCCACTCACCTGCGAGGCCTCCCGTTCGGTTTGCCGCAAGTGCTATGGCTGGGCCCTGGCCCACAACCAGCTTGTGGATCTGGGCGAGTCGGTGGGCATCATCGCTGCCCAGTCGATTGGAGAGCCTGGTACGCAGCTCACCATGCGCACCTTCCACACCGGCGGCGTTTCCACCGCCGAGACCGGTGTGGTGCGCTCCCTGATCGAGGGCCTGGTGGAGTTCGGAGCGAAGGCCCGGGTTCGCGCCCACCGCACGCCCCACGGGGTGGAGGCCCACCTGGCCGAAACCGACTTCAGCCTTGAGGTCAAGCCCACCGGCAAAGGCAAGACTCAGAAACTGAGCATCACATCCGGCTCCATCCTCTTCGTGGAAGATGGCGCCAGCGTTCCGTCTGACACCATTCTGGCCCAGATCTCCTCCGGTGCCCAGGTCAAGAAGAGCGTCGAAAAGGCCACCAAGGACGTCATCTGCGACCTGGCTGGCCAGGTGCGCTTTGAAGACGTGATCCAGCCCCGGGAGGTCACCGACCGCCAGGGCAACATCACCCACAAGGCCCAGCGTCTCGGACGACTCTGGGTGTTCAGTGGCGACGTCTACAACCTGCCTCCCAACGCCCAACCCGTGGTTGCTGGCGTCCGTCAAGTGACCACCGGTGAGGTGCTGGCGGAGAGTCGCCTGGTGAGCGAGTACGGGGGCGCGGTGCGCCTCCGCGATTCCGCCGGCGATTCGCGTGAGGTGCAGATCGTTACCGCCAGCCTCACCCTCAAAGACTGCAAGCTGGTCTGTGAGTCGACCCACTCCGGCGAGATCTGGCACCTGGAGGGTAAGGACGACATTCGCTACCTCCTCAAGACCCAGCCCGGCAGCAAGATCGGCAACGGCGAGGTGATCGCCGAGCTCGCCGACGACCGCTTCCGCACCCAGACCGGCGGCATTGTGCGCTTTGCTCCCGGCCTGGCGATCAAGAAAGCCCGCTCCGCCAAGCACGGCTACGAGGTCAGCAAGGGTGGCACGCTGTTGTGGATACCCCAGGAAACACACGAAATCAACAAGGACATCTCCTTGTTGATGATTGAGGATGGCCAGTGGATCGAGGCCGGAACTGAGGTGGTGAAGGATATCTTCAGCCAGACTGCTGGCATTGTCACCGTCACCCAGAAGAACGACATCCTTCGTGAGATCATTGTGCGCTCCGGCGAGCTGCACCTGATCGCCGATAGCAAGGTGCTCAGTCGCTATACGGGTGAGGGCCGCTTGGTCAGCCCTGGCGAAGAGATCGCCCCGGGTCTGCCGGCCCAGGTTATGCACTTCGTCGAGGCGGTCGACACGCCTGAGGGCGGTGCCCTGTTGCTGCGGCCGGTGGAGGAATACACCATTCCCGATGAGGCCCACCTGCCTGATCTTGGCACCGTCAAGCAGGCCGGCGGTCCCTCCCTCTCCCTCAAGGCCAGCCAGCGCCTCACCTACAAAGATGGTGAGCTCATCAAGAGTGTCGACGGTATTGAGCTGCTGCGCACCCAGCTGATCATGGACACGATCGACACCACTCCCCAGATGACCGTGGATGTTGAATCGGTTCCCGATAAGCGATCCAAAGCCACCGATCGCCTGCAGTTGGTGATCCTCGAAACCCTCCTGGTCCGTCGCGACACCCTCTCCGACGCCAGCCATGGCTCCACCCACACCGAGCTGGCGGTGCAGGATGGCGACAGCGTCAAGCGCGGCGATGTGGTGGCCACCACCCAGATCCTCTGCAAGGAGGATGGGGTGGTGCAGCTTCCCGAATCCGTCACCGGCGAGCCGATTCGTCGTCTGATCGTGGAGCGCTCCACCGACACCCGCACCATCGATCTGGGCTCCGCCCGGCCGGACGTGAGCCTCGCCCAGCGCATCGTTGATGGCGATCCCCTTGCCGTTGGGGTCGCGGCGCCCTGCTGTGGCGAAGTGGAGGCCATTGACGGCAGCAAGCTGCGCATTCGCCTGGGCCGTCCCTACATGGTTTCCCCCGACTCGGTGCTGCATGTGCGCGACGGCGAGTTGGTGCAGCGGGGCGACGGATTGGCCCTGCTCGTGTTCGAGCGGCAGAAGACCGGCGACATCGTGCAGGGTCTGCCGCGGATCGAGGAACTCCTGGAGGCTCGCCGTCCCCGGGAGTCGGCCGTGCTCTGCCGCAAGTCTGGCGCCGTGCAGATCAAGCAAGGGGAGGACGACGACTCCCTGACGGTGGCGGTGGTCGAGGCCGACGAATCCGTCAGCGAGTACCCGATCCTGCTCGGCCGCAACGTCATGGTCAGCGATGGCCAGGCGGTGACGGCGGGCGAGCTGCTGACGGATGGGCCGATCAACCCGCACGAGCTGCTCGAGTGCTATTTCGATGATCTGCGCAGCCGCAAGCCCACCCTTGAGGCGGCCCAGGAGGCCATCTCCAAGCTCCAGTTCACGATGGTGCAGGAGGTGCAGAACGTCTATCGCTCCCAGGGGGTTTCGATCGACGACAAGCACATCGAGGTGATCGTGCGTCAGATGACCAGCAAGGTGCGTATCGAGGATGCCGGCGACACCACGCTTCTGCCCGGTGAGCTGATCGAGCTGCGCCAGGTGGAGCAGGTCAACTCGGCGATGGCGATCACCGGTGGCGCTCCGGCTGCGTTCACCCCGGTGTTGCTCGGCATCACCAAGGCCTCCCTCAACACCGACAGCTTCATCTCAGCGGCCTCCTTCCAGGAGACCACCCGCGTGCTTACCGAAGCCGCCATCGAGGGCAAGAGCGACTGGCTGCGCGGCCTCAAGGAGAACGTGATCATCGGCCGCCTGATCCCCGCTGGCACCGGCTTCGGGGGCTTCGAGGAGGAGCTGCGCGCCGAGGCCGGTCCCCATCCCGACATCCTTGAGGAGGAAGCCGCTGGCTTCCGTCGCATGCAGAACCTTCGCCCCGATTACACGGTGGATGAGCTGCCCGCCCCGGTGAGCTCAGCTGCGGTGCTCGATGACCCCTCCGATGAGGACCTGGAGGCCACCCGCAGCCGCCACGGCATCGAGGCCAGCACCAGCGGCTTCGCCGCCTTCGTGCGCCCGTCGATCGACGAGCTGGAGGAGGACCTCATCCCCGACCCCGATGCCCTGGAGGGCCTGCAGGAGGAGGGGCTGCTCAGCGATGACTGATCCATCCCCCGCCTCTGGCCTCACTGAGCTGGGCACCCCCATTCCCCAGCGGCGTCAGCCCCGCTGGGGCTTCCACCCCCACAACGAACAGCTTCATGGCCGTATCGCCATGCTCGGCTTCATCGCCCTGTTGGCGGTGGAATGGAAGCTCGGCCACGGCATCCTGATCTGGCGCTGACCGCCCGCCGTCCCCTGATCCCCTCCGAGACCGCCACCCTCCCCAACGAAGCCCCCCTGCTCGGCAGGGGGTGTGACGAGCTGGAGCGATGGGCCCAGGCCCAGGGCCAGCCAGCCTTTCGCGGCCGCCAGCTCCACGAGTGGATCTACACCCGCGGCGTGCGCGATCCCCAGGCGATCACGGTGCTGCCGAAGAGCTGGCGGGAGCAGCTGCCACCGGGCCTGATTGGCCGCCTCCCCCTGGTGCACCGCAGCGATGCGGCCGATGGCACCGTGAAGCTGCTGCTCGGCACCGCCGATGGCCTCACCCTGGAAACCGTCGGCATTCCCGCCGGCGAGCGCCTCACCGTCTGCGTCAGCAGCCAGGTGGGCTGTCCGATGGCCTGCCGCTTCTGCGCCACCGGCAAAGGGGGGCTGCAGCGTTCCCTGGCGCCGCACGAGATCGTCGATCAGGTGCTGAGCGTGCGGGAGGCCATGGGGCGTCGCCCCAGCCATGTGGTGTTCATGGGCATGGGGGAACCTCTGCTCAACATCGACGCGGTGCTGGCGGCGATCGACTGCCTCTGCCGCGACCTGGGCATGGCCCAGCGGCAGATCACCGTCAGCACCGTGGGGGTGCCCGGCGCCCTGCCCGCCCTGGCGGAGCGGGCCCGGCAGCGCCTGGGGCGAGCCCAGTTCACCCTTGCGGTGAGCCTGCACGCCCCCGACCAGAGCCTGCGCCATTCCCTGGTCCCCACCGCCCACGCCTATCCGATTGCGTCCCTGCTTGAGGATTGCCGAAACTACGTGGCGGAAACCGGCCGGCGGGTGAGCTTCGAGTACATCCTCCTCGGCGGGGTCAACGACCAGCCCCAGCACGCTGCTGCCCTGGCCCGCTTGCTGCGGGGGTTCCAGAGCCATGTGAACCTGATCCCCTACAACCCGATCGAGGAGGAGGAGTTTCGTCGTCCTGAGCCCGGGGCCGTGGAGGCCTTCCGCCAGGCCCTGCGGCAGCGCCATGGGGCCGTCAGTGTGCGCGCCAGCCGGGGCCTCGACGCCGATGCCGCCTGCGGTCAGCTGCGCCGCCGCCTCAGTGCCGATGCCCTCAGGTCGGATCCCGGAGTGGATCGAACGCTCCCCTGACCCCCTCGCCGTTCCAGGGGGTCAGCCGGACCATCAGCAGGAACGCCGGCAGCGCGGCCAGGGCGCTGAGCACGAAGAAGCCGCTCCAGCCCACCCCTTCCGCCAGAAAGCCCGCCGGCCCGGAGAGCAGGGAGCGGCTCAGGGCGTAGACCCCCGAGAGCAGGGCGTACTGGGTGGCCGAGAATCGGGGGTTGCACAGGCTCATCAGCAGGGCCACGAAGGCCGCCCCCACCATCCCCCCGCTCAGGTTCTCCAGCCCCACCGCCGCCAGCAACGCCGCCATGCCCCCGCCGAAGTGGGCCAGCACCGCATAGCTCAGGTTGCCCGCCGCCCCCAGCAGGGCAAACAGCCAGAGCGAGCGGTTCATCCCCAGCCGCCCGAACAGAATCCCCCCGAGCACCGTGCCCACGATGGTGGCGGCGATCCCCCAGCCGGCCTGCACCGTGCCCACCACCTCCGGGCTGAACCCCTGTTGCAGCAGGAAGGGCACCGCCATCACCCCCAGCAGGCCATCGGGCCAGCGGTAGAGGAGCACCAGGGCCAGCAGCATCGCGGCCCGGGGGCCGCCGCTGCGGCGTAGGAACTCGCGCGCCGGCCCCACCACCGCCTGGCGCAGGCTGGTGACCTGGTGCTGGATCGGCGGCAGGGGGGGCGCGCCCAGGGTGAAGGGCACCACCGCCAGCATCAGCGCCGCTGAGGCCAGGAACGCCGTGGCCCAGCCGCTGCGGCCCGCGATCACGAAACCGCCGGCGCCGATCGCCAGCATCGCCCCCCGGTAGCCCAGGTTGGTGGCGGCCGCCCCGGCGCCCCGCTCCCGCTCCGGCAGCAGGTCGGTGCGATAGGCGTCCACAACGATGTCCTGGGTGGCGCTCACCACCGCCAGCAGCAGCGCCATCGCCCCGATCGTCGCCAGGGTGCGCGGATCGGTGTCCGGCCGCAGCAGCCCCATCGCCGCGATCACCCCCACCAGGGTCAGCTGGAGCAGCAGCAACCAGCCCCGCCGCCGGTCGGGCCAGGGGATTGGCCAGCGGTCGAGCAGCGGCGCCCAGAACATCTTCAGGGTGTAGGGCAGCTCGGCGGCGGCCAGCAGGCCGATCATGGCCAGAGGCACGCCGCTGGCGGTGAGCCAGCCCTGCAGCAGCTTGGTGCCCACCATGTACGGGGTACCGCTGGCTACCCCTTGCGCCGCCACCGCCGTCAGCCGCCGCCAGGGGGGAATCACCGGCTCCGGGGCGGGAACGGAACGGGGGGCCATCGGCCGCGGGCGGGTGCGCGCAACCCTAGGTGCGGGCATTCCCGCAGGCCTGCCCCCCTACGATTTGGCCGCCGCGTCCCCGCCGATGACCGCCTCCGCCCCCCAGCCCTTCGTGGTGGTGAGCTACTGCACCGAGGGCAACGGCTATCGGGAGGAGGCCGAGGCGCGGCTGCTGCCCTCCCTGCGGCGCTTCGATTGTCAGCACCGCCTCTACATCCGCCCCAACTGGGGCAGCTGGCGCGACAACCTCTTTCACAAGCCGGCGGTGATCGCCGCCGCCCTAGACGACTATCCGGGCCACACGATCGTCTGGCTCGATGGCGACGCGGAACTGGTGGAGGATCCGCTGCTGTTCCGCCATCCCACCGCCGACTTCGCCTGCCACTTCCGCCCGATCGCTGGGGGCCGCAAGCCCGCCCCCAACACCATCGTGCTGCGCAACAACGACGCGGTTCGCCAGCTCCTGGCCCTCTGGATCGCCCAGTGCGACGAGGCCCGCCGTGACCCCGACAACATCCGTGGCCTGCCCACCCACCGCCGCGACGGGCTGGTGGATGACGCCGCCCTGCTGCAGCGGGTGCTCACGCCGCCGCCGCCGTTCGTGTCCATCGGCGAGTTGCCGCTCGAATATTCCTCGATCTTTGACAATGTGCTGGTGGAGCGGCCGGTGGTGCTGCAGCACCAGGCCTCCCGCCGCCTGCGCCACGGGGCTGGGTCGGATCACCGATGATCGGCCCAGCCGCCGTTCCCCCATGTCGTTTTTCCGCTCCACCCTTCTCCCCGCGGCGATCGTGCTGCTTTTTGGGCTCGCCCTCTTCTCGGTGAGCGCCCGCATCTGGCTGCCGGGCGACATGGCGTCCCCGGCGCCCGGGGCCTGAACGGGCCCCCAGCGGACCAGCCCCGGACCGGCCGGCTTCTACGATCGCCCCGAGCCGCGCTAACCCTCGCCCCATGCCGGACGAGGTCCCGCCCTTCCCGTCCCCCTTCCCGGAGAGCCGCCACGAACTGGCGCTCGATCCGGACGTATTGGCGCGCGAACTCGCCCAGGAGCTTCTCGGGGATCCCCTCGATGAGATCGAGGCCCTCGAGCCCGAGGCGATCGACGTGGCGGCCGAATGCGATCTCGGCCTCCGCCTGCTCGAGGGCGGTCACGACGAGCGCATGCAGGGCCTGCGCATCTTCTGCGAGCACCGCGACCCGCGCGCCATCCCCCTGCTCCTGCCCCTGCTGCAGGCCAGCTGCCCGATCCTGCGGATGAGCGCCGTCTACGCCCTGGGCCGTAATCCCCACCCCCTGGCGGTGGAGCCCCTGCTGGCCCTGCTCGCCGCCGACGACAACGGCTATGTGCGCAAGGCGGTGGCCTGGAGCCTGGGCAACTACCCCGACGCACCGATCCTC
Source organism: uncultured Synechococcaceae cyanobacterium (assembly GCA_903907855.1). Lineage (GTDB taxonomy): Bacteria > Cyanobacteriota > Cyanobacteriia > PCC-6307 > Cyanobiaceae > Cyanobium. The sequence goes on from CAIVPT010000136.1 coordinate 15,388, forward strand.
AATCCCCTGATGCGGGCCCTGCAGATGGATGTGGCGGCGGTGCGCCTCTGGGCCGCCGGATCCCTCGCCGACGCCGGCGCCACCAGCCCCGCCAAGGCCGACCCGGCCGCCGCCCAGCTGCTGCTCACCCTGCGCATCGACAGCGAGGCCGCCGTGCGCAGCAACAGCGCCTGGGGCCTGGGCCGCCTCTTCCCCGACCTCGTGGAGCCCCGCCAGAGCGATGTGGTGGAGGCCCTGCTGCAGGCCATGCTCCACGACGGGGACTCCACCGTGCGCGACGAGGCGCGGCTGGCGCTGGAGCAGCTGGAGCAGCCGGAGGTGCTGGAGCGGCTGCAGACGCTGGTGGAGGAGGGGCTGATCCACTGAGGGTGGGGCGCCTCCAGCGGCACCGCTCCCGCTCAAACGCAGCTAGCATCCCCGCACTCAGCCCCCGTCCCGGGATGGCCCAGCGCACCATCCGTTTCCGCATCCGGCCTGATGGCCGCGTTGAGGAGCTGGTGGAGGGCGTGCAGGGATCCGCCTGCGAATCGCTCACCGAACGCATCGAAGACCGCCTCGGCAGCGTGCAGCAACGCCGCAGCACCAGCGAAGCGTTCGCCTCCGAGCCCCTCACCGCCCCCCAGGGACAGACCCTGCGTCAGCATCACCCCGCCTGACATGTCGCACTTCAGCACCCTCAAGACCGAGCTCCGGGATCGCCAGGCCCTGCTCCTGGCCCTCGCCGACCTCGGCCACACCCCCGCCGAGGGATCCCTCCCCGTGCGTGGCTACCGCGGCCAGACCGTCACCGCCGAGTTGGCGGTGCCCCAGGAGGGTGGCGCCGACATCGGCTTCCGCTGGAGTGCCGAGGCGGGCAGCTACGAGCTCGTCACCGACCTCGATCTCTGGCGTCAGCCCGTGCCGGTGGAGCGTTTCCTGGCCCAGCTCACCCAGCGCTACGCCCTGCGCGCGATCCTGGCGGCCAGCGCCGAAGAGGGTTTCCAGGTGAGCAGCCAGAGCGAGCATCTCGACGGCACGATCGAACTGGTGGTGAGCCGCTGGGACGGCTGATCCCCGCCGCCATGCACGCCCCCGACCCCTCCCTCGCCTTTCGGGTCGATCCGGCCTCGCAGACCCCCGCCAGCGGCTGTGAACCGATGCTGGGGGGAACGCTCCGCCAGAAGGCGGTGTGGGTGGATGAAGCGGTGTGCATCGGCTGCCGCTATTGCTGCCATGTGGCCGCCAACACGTTTGTGGTGGAATCGGAGTGGGGGCGCTCCCGGGCCATCCGACAGGACGGGGACAGCACCGAGCGCATCCAGGAGGCCATCGACACCTGCCCGGTGGATTGCATCCACTGGGTGGCCTACGAGCAGCTGCCGGCGCTCGAAGACCAGCTGCGCCAGCTGGAGAACTACCCCCTGGGGCTCCCCTCCCCTGCCCGCCCCCGCCGCACCCTGCCCCGCGCCGCCCCCGGTGCCTCCTGAGCACCATGGATCTGAGCGCCACGGACCCCCTGCCGCCGCCCGGCGCGGGTGGGCCGATCCCCACGCGCCGCTTTGGACGCACCGGCCTTGCCATGCCCGTGCTTTCCCTTGGCGGCATGCGGTTTCAGCAGAGCTGGCAGGACGTGCCCGCCGACGGGATCGCCCCGGAGGGCCAGGCCAACCTGCGGGCCATCCTGGAGGCGGCCGTGGCCGCCGGTCTTCACCACATCGAGACCGCCCATGGCTACGGCAGCTCCGAGCGCCAGCTGGGCCTCCTGTTGCCCCAGGTGAGCGACCCGGCGCGGATCCTGCAGACCAAGCTGGGGCCCTGCTCCGATCCCGAGGCCTTCGAGGCCGACCTGCGGGGCAGCTTCCAGCGCCTGGGGGTTGAGCGGGTTGACCTGCTCTCGATCCACGGCATCAACACGGCCGAAGGGTTGGAGCAGACCCTGCGCCCCGGCGGGGTTCTGGAGCGGGCCCGGCGCTGGCAGGAGGCGGGACGCGTCGGCGCGGTGGGCTTCTCCACCCACGCCCCCCTGCCGTTGCTGCTCGAGGCGATCGAGAGCGATCAGTTTGATTACGTCAACCTGCACTGGTACCTGATCCGCCAGGACAACCGGCCGGCGATTGACGCCGCGATCGCCCGCGACATGGGGGTGTTCGTGATCAGCCCCACCGATAAGGGCGGGCACTGGCACACCCCCTCGGCCCGGTTGTGCGCGCTCTGCGAGCCCCTGCCGCCGATCGTCTTCCACGACCTCTTCTGTCTGCGGGCCCCTGGCATTCACACCCTCAGCCTCGGGGCGTCCCGCCCGGAGGATCTGGCGCTGCATCTGCAGGCGGTGGCGCTCCTGCCCCAGGCCGACACCCTCGTGCCGCCGATCCTGGAGCGGCTCGAGGCCGCCCGCCGCCAGGCCCTCGGCGCCGACTGGCTGGCCACCTGGCAGCAGGGCCTGCCCGCGTGGCAGGACACCCCTGGCCGCATCAACCTGCCGGTGCTGCTCTGGCTGCACAACCTTGTGGAGGCCTGGGATCTCGAGGGCTTCGCCCGGGCTCGCTACCGCCTGCTCGGCCATGGCGGCCACTGGTTTCCCGGCGAAAATGCCGATCCCCTCGACGATGCGGTGAGCGAGGCGGAGCTGCGGCTGGCCCTGCGGGAGAGCCCCTGGGCCGACGTCATCCCCGATCGGCTGCGTGGTCTGCGGACGCGGCTCGGCGGCGCGCCGGTGCGCCGTCTTCAGGCCGATTGACGCGGTTGCCGGACGGCTCTGGCTCGCTGCCCAGGGGGCTCTTCAGGGCTACGCCCACCGGACGGGGATAGGCGGCGGGGCAGGGGGCGAGCGGGCGCAGGCGCACCGCGTGGCGCACCCCCCGCCCCGCCGGCAACTCCATCGCCTCCACCGGTTCGAGGGCGGCCCGCAGGGGGGCGGCGGCCCGCTCCAGGGCCTCCTGGTCGTCGGGACCCCACTGGCCGCGATAGAGGACGGCCTGCCCCCCCGGGGCCAGCAGCGGCACCAGGTACTCCGCCACCACCGGCGCGGCGGCCACGGCCCGGGCGATGGCCCGGTCGAAGCGGCCGCGGCATTCGGGGGCCCGCCCGCTGCGCTCCACCCTCTCCCAGCGCAGCTCCACCCGATCTGCCAGGCCGAGGGTCGCCGCCATCGCCCGCACCGCTTCGATCTTGCGGCCCACCGAGTCGACCAGGGTCAGCTGGGCCCGCGGTAGGGCGATCGCCACCGCCAGACCGGGGAAGCCGCCGCCGGTGCCCACATCGATCACCTGCAGATCCTCCCCGCTGCTGCCCTCCCCCGTGAGCAGGTCGCGCAGGGGCCAGAGGCTGTCGAAGACCTGGCCGATCCAGTAGTCGTCGCCCTCCACCAGGCGGGTGAGGTTCACGCGGGCGTTCCAGGCCCGCAGCTCCTCGTTCAAGGCCAGCAGCCGATCCAGCTGGCTGGGGTCCGGGGTCCACCCCAGGGCGGCCCAGAGGGAGGGATCGGGAGGCGGGCCGCAGGGCCGGGGGCTGGCGCCCATCCGTGGAACGACGCATCGAACCTCCCTAGGATCCCGCAATGGCGAGCCACCCCCGCAGTTCCCGCCCTCCCAGCCACTACGAGCGCCTGGGTGTCGCGCCCGATGCCTCCCCCCAGGAGCTGCGCCAGGCGTTTCGCGCCCTCAGCAAGAGCGTTCATCCGGATACCGCCGGTCTGCCCCCCCTGCAGGCGGAGGAGGCGTTTCGCCAGCTGCAGCAGGCCTATCGGGTGCTGGTCGACCCGGAGAGCCGTGCCGCCTACGACCGTCGCCTGCACCTGGCGGAGGCCGCCCCGATCACGGTGCCCGCGCCGCGCCGTCCTCCGCCGGCCATGGCCGAGCCCCGACCGGCCTCCGTGCGCCGCTCCCTCTCCGGTGGTGAGTGGTTCGCGCTGCTGCTTCTGGGGCTGGCGATGGCCTTCAGCCTGCTGCTGGGGCTGGGGCTGGCCTGGGCGCGGGGCACCGAGCTGGTGCGCCAGCCGAGCTGGTGGGGCGATGCACCGATCGCCCGTGGGCCCGCCCCCGAGGCACCTGCGCCGGCGGCCGCCCCTGCGGTCCCCCCTCCTTCCCCCTAAGACCCGCCGATCCCCATCGATGGCGACCCTTCCGCCCGACCGCACCCCCCTCTACAACCACCCCCTCTCGGCGCTGGAGGCCTGGCTGCGCGAGCTTGGCGCCCGTCCCGAAGGCCACCATGCCGAGGGCTGGGATCTGCACCATCCCCAGTGGAGCGCCCGCATTGTCTTCGGGGTGGAGGAGCTCACCGTCACCTGGCACCAGGACGGCCGCCAGTCGATCCGCCAGTTTCCCTACGGGCTGACCCGCTCGGATGTGGAGGCGGCGATCCTGGCCGGGCCCTGATGTCTGGCGCCTCCGCCAACGACCTCAATCCAGACCCGCCATCCCCTCGAGCGCCTCGCCGATCGCCCCCCAGCAGCGCTGCAGCTGCGCGTCGTCGGTGCAGAGGGGCGGCAGCAGATACACCACATCCCCCAGGGGCCGCAGGAACACCCCCTTCTCCAGGACCCGCCGCTGCAGCGCCGGACCGGCCGGGCTCAGATAGCCCCCCCTCGCCCCCGCCAGGTCGAAGGCGGCGATGCAGCCCGTGAGCCGGGGGCGCCGCACCGCCGGATGCTCCGCCAGGCGCTCCAGGTGGGGGCGATGGCGCTCCCCCATGGCGCTGTGACGGTGGGGCGCGGCCTCCAGCAGGTCGAGGCTGGCCAGCGCGGCGGCGCAGCCCAGGGGGTTGGCGGTGAAGCTGTGGCCGTGGAAGAAGGTGTGGCTGGGGTCGAGGCTGTGGAATCCCTGGAACAGCGCCTCGCTGGCCAGGGTCACCCCCATCGGCAGGAAGCCACCGGTGAGCCCCTTGGAGAGGGTCATCAGATCCGGTTGCAACCCGCAGGCGCCGCTGGCGAAGAGGGCGCCGCTGCGCCCGAAGCCCATGAACACCTCATCGGCGATCAGCAGCGCTCCGGCCTGGCGCACCAGGCCCTCCACGGCCCGCAGGAAGGGCGGCCGCACCATCGCCATGCCGCCGGCCCCCTGCACCAGCGGTTCGAGGATCACGGCGGCCGTGGGGGTCTCCAGGAGCTGGGCGAGGGTCTCGAGGGCAGCGGCCTCCCGCGTGGCCACGCTGTCGTCGCCCCACCAGGTGGCGGGCCAGGGGGCGCGGGCGACCTCGAACAGCAGCGGCTCGAACGGGGCACTGAACAGGGAGCGGGCCCCCACCGCCATCGCCCCGAAGGTGTCGCCGTGGTAGGCCCCCTCGAAGGCGATCAGGCGGGGCCTGGGGGTGCCGCGGTTGTGCCACCACTGCCAGGCGATCTTCAGGGCCACCTCCACCGCCGTGGAGCCGTTGTCGGAAAAGAAGAGCCGATCGAGGCCGCTGCGCGCCGCCAGCCGCTCCGCCAGTTGCTCGGCGGGCGGATGGCGGAAATCGGCGAAGATCACTTGCTCCAGGCGCTGCGCCTGTTCGGCGATGGCTGCGGCGATCGTGGGCTCGCCATGGCCGTGCAGCGTCACCCACCAGCTGCTGATGGCGTCGATCAGGCGGCGGCCGTCGTCGAGCACCAGCTCGGCCCCCTCGCCCCGCACCGCCCGCAGGGGGGGATCGGCCGTCGCCGCCTGGACGAAGGGGTGCCAGAGGTGGGGATGCCAGCCGGGCGTGCTGCTCACCGGATGCGACGGTTCGTGGGCGACTGCCATGATGAAGGCCTAGGCAGCGGCCTGGGCCCCTGCGAACTCGCCGCCGCCGGCCCCACCGGAGCCCTCCGATGGTCCCCGATCTGCCCCGCAACCTCTCCAACCGCTTCCTCTCCGCCCAGGAGATGAGCCGCTCCTTACCCCATCGCGCCTGGGGCCCCGGCGAACAGTTCGCCGAGGGCCAGTGGCAGATGATCCGGGCCACCCTGGAGTGCGAGGGCTGGAGCCAGTCCCAGATCGAGCAGGTGCGCGACCAGCTGCGCCAGGGCTGGAGCCTCGGGCTCGCCAAGCGCAACGCGGCGGAGCTCACCGGCCATTGCCCCCTGGCTGCGCGTCGCCCTCGCTGAGGGGAAACGGCTTCAGCGGCAGAGATCCCGGTTGGCCCGCTCGCCTTCGGTGGCCAGGGGCCCGCAGTTGACCCACTCCACCGCCGTTTCCTCCACCTCGGTGAAGAGCACAAGAATGCCGGTGCACAGGGCGGCAACTACGGCGGTGACGATCCAGTGACGGGCGCTCATGTCCGCAGGCTACGGGGCAGGGCGCTGGCCTGCCACTGGCGCTGCAGGGCTGCGGCATTGAGGGGATCCAGAGGGGGGAGTTCGCAGAGCACGGGCACGCCGCCCAGCTGCTCGAGGGTGCGGGGGTTGTCGGCATGGGCGGGGCCGTTGAGCACCAGCCCCAGCACCTCCAGGCCCCGGCGCCGCAGCGCCTCCAGCGAAAGGAGGGTGTGGTTGAGCGTGCCCAGGCCGCTGCGGGCCACCAGGAGCACCGGCAGGTTCCACGCCGCCAGCTGCTCGATCTGCAGCCAGTCGCGCCGCAGGGGCACCAACAGCCCGCCGGCGGTCTCGACCACCAGCGAACCGGGGTACAGGGTTGGATCGGGCAGGGCCAGGCGCTTCGGTTCGATCGTTACCCCCATGCGCTCCGCCGCCCAGTGGGGGGATACGGGGGCCTCCAGCCGATAGGCCTCCGGCAGCAGCCGCCCCTCCTCCAGCTGCAGCAAAGCCTGCACCCGACCGCTGTCGCCCCCGCCCTCCAGGCCGCTCTGCACGGGTTTCCAGTACCGGGCCCCCAGGCCCTGCACCACCAGGGCCGAGACCACCGTTTTGCCCACATCGGTGTCGGTACCGCAGATCACCAGGCGCATCGGCGGGCTTCCGCTCACGGGTGCTCAGGTCGCTGGGCCACCACCAGCAGCACCTCCCACGTTAGGCCCGCCCCGTGGGGCCAATGGCGCAAGAGGCGCCGCCATTGGCCAGGGCCCAGGGGCCCGCATCGGCTGGCGGAGGCCCCGAGCCGATGCAGGGCCCGCAGGCTTTCCAGGGGGGGCTGTTGGCGGCGGCTGAAGCGCCGTACGTTTCCCTGGCGGAGCGCCAGGCCCTCCTCGGCGGCGACCGTCAGCAGCTCCTCGGCCTCCGGTAACGCCAGGGCGGAGCAGGGCACCGCGGCGGCCTGGGCCGCCTGGCGCCACTGGGGGAAGCTGCCGGCGGTGGGCAGCGCCAGCACCAGCCAGCCGCCGGGCGCCAGCTGTCGGCACCAGAGGCGGAGGCTCTCGGCCGGCCGGTCCAGCCACTGCAGCGCGAAGCTCGAGGCCAGCAGGGCCGCCCCATCGAGCTCCGGCGGCAGCCCGCCGTTGAGGTCCCAGGGGCGGAGCTGGGGCAGGGGGTTGTGGGCCAGCAGCTCCGGGCAGAGGTCGAGCTGCAGGGGGGGGGGTTCCGCCAGGTGGCGGTGGCGGCTGGTGAGGGCACGGCTGAGCAGGCCGCTGCCGGCCCCCAGATCGGCGCGGGGGCCCGCTGGCAGGGACAGATCCCGGCAGAGGCCGGCCAGGCGCCAGGCGATGGCCCGCTGCAGCAGCGCCTCACCGTCGTAGGCGGCGGCCTGGCGGCCGAATGACTCCCGCACCCGAGAACCGAAGCCCAGGGCGGGGGACTGGGGAGCGGAGGGGGAGGGCATCGGCCGGGCGCGGGGCTGGGCCCTAGGCGGGCAGGGTGCGCTCCAGCCATTCGAGCACCGCCGGGATCAGCGGCGCCCGCAGCAGGGCATGGCCCGCCTCCGGGAAGACCAGCACGTGGGCCGCCGGCAGGCTGTGGCGCAGCTGTTCCTGCGTCTCCCGAGCCACGATCGCGTCGGCGCCGGCCTCCACCAGCAGCACGGGGGCGGCGGCGGGCCAGCCGGCGGGGAGGCCGGCGCAGGCGCTCAGATGGTCGAGGTCGCGGCGCAGGCGATGGCGGGCCTCGGCGCCAACGGGGCGATCGGCGGGGCCAGCGGGCAGCAGGGCCACCGGATCGGGGGAGGCGGCGCGCGCCAGGAATTCGGCCAGCATCCCCTGGGCGCGGCGGGCGGCCGTGGCCTCATCGGGACCCTCCTCCAGGGCGCTGGCCATTCCCGCCAGGGCCGTGCGCAGGCGGCGGCCGTCCCGCCCCGGGGTCACGAACCGCCCGAAGCTGGCCAGAAGCACCACCGCTTCGGCCGCGGCGAGCACCTCCGGCGCCAGCAGATGGGGGCCGAGGGAGTGGGCCAGCACCACCCGTCGGCCCTGTTCCCCCCAGCGGGGATCCAGGGGATCGCCCCCTCCGTAGCCCCGCTCGCCGCAGTGCCAGCTGCAGGGGCGATCTGCGGTGGCAGCCCGCCAGGGGCCCCAGTTGGCGGCGTTGCCGGCCCAGCCGTGCATCGCGATCAGCTGCAGGGTGGGGGCGGCCATGGGGTGAGGGGCGATTGGGCGGGGGCGATAGGGAGGGATAGGGCGGGCAGCTGAATTGCCTATCCCGGGCTACTTTTGGGGCTGATCTTTCGATTGCGGTGGCCATGGTCTGGCGTCCCCTGCGCATCCTGGCCATCTTTCTGGTGGTGGGGCTCCTGGTGGGCTTGGCGGTCGTCGGCCCGCAACGGCCGGAGGTGAGCATGAATCCAGCTCGGCGGGGCACGTTCAGCGCCCAGTCCCAACCGCCGGCGGGTGCTCAGGTGGTGCGGATCGGGTTCTATCCGGTGGCGGTTTACAACCTGGATCAGGCCAGCAATACCTTTTATGCCGATGCCTATGTGTGGCTGAAGTGGAAGGGGGAAATCGATCCAACGGCCACGTTGGAGTTTGTTAACATGGTGGAGGAATGGGGCAAGCAGCAAGAGCCTTTGCGACCGGAGCCCATCACCTTGAAGGATGGCAGCAGTTATCAGTCCTTCAAGGTGGAGGGTCGCTTTGTGCAGCCATTTAGCTTGGTCGATTACCCGCTCGATCGTCACGATCTGCAAATCATGGTGGAGGACACTGTGCATCCGAGCACGGAGATCGCCTATGAGATCGATCAGGAGAATTCCGGGATTTCGCGGGATCTGATGATTCCGGGTTGGAAGTTACAGGGATGGCGTGGCGCCGAGCTCCAACACGACTATGGCACAAACTTTGGCGAGGACTACATCACCACCACGTCTTCGGTGGCCAGCTTCAGCATGGGTATTCATCGTCCGGCCAGCTTCTTTCTGATGAAGTTGTTGCTACCCCTGTTAATCGTTGTGATGGCAGCCCTGTCGGCCTTGCTGGTTCCCCCGCATGCGCTCGATGCCCGCTTGGCGATGCCCCTGGGTGCCTTGCTTTCTGCCATCTTCTTGCAGAAGAGTTATGCCGATGGCCTTCCTGACCTTGGCTATCTGGTGCTTATGGATAAAGTTTATTTATTGGCGTATCCCCTGATTCTGATTGTGTTGATCCGCGCCATTGCTGGTTACCTGCGCCTCGAGCGCCAAGGGGAAGCCTCCCTGGCGGCTGTGCATCGCGATGACACGGTTCTGATGGTGCTGCTCGGCGGATTGTTCGTGGGGGGCACGCTGCTGATCACCGCGCTGCGCTGAACCACGGGCATAGTGGAAGTTCGCTCCTGAGGTACTCGTTCGGCGTCGGCTAAGAACGCTTGGTCGTCCACATATCAATTCGCCGTGATCCGCCTTTGAACCGCTGTTTTGCCTGGCTAGGTATAAAGCTTTTGGCGTAGTTTCGGGTTGGTCTTATCGCTTTTGGTCGTTCTCGTCTGGGGTGGGGGGATTGCTTCAGGATCGGTAAAGCGCTGTTCTGGCCACCGCGAGAGAGCCGTGGCTTGATCGAGATTGGGTGAATCTAGCGACTATCATCCGGATTCAGTAGGATCCAAAGGCAGCAGTCGCGGCAATGGATTGCCGATTCAGATGACAGCACCAGATCGGGCGCAGGCGCTCAGTGGCTCTCAAGTCGATGAGCTTTGGCGGGCTTTCGCGGTGTTTGACACCGATGGCAATGGTGAAGTTACCGTCGAGGAATTGGGCCAGGTGATGGTTGCCTTGGGTCAGGCGCCCAGTCCGGCCGATCTCCGTGCCCTGATCAAAGAGGTCGATGTGGAGGGCTCGGGAACCGTGGACTTTGCCGAGTTCAAGGCTTTGATGATCGCCCGCCAGGGCGATCATCAAAGCCGCCTCCAGCTGGCCTTTCGCATCTTCGATCAAGATAACAGCGGTCGCGTTACTGCAGCCGAGTTGCAGAGCGTGATGGGTCGCTTTGGCCTGAGCGATGCCGAGCTTGCCACCATGATCCAGGAGGTGGATCTCGATGGGGATGGCGCCATTGGTTTCGAGGAATTCTGTCAACTGGCGCATCAAGACTCCTCCAGCGATGCTGCTTCGCAGCCGCTCTCGAGTGATGAACCGCTTCCTGCCCCCGTCCCCCAGGCGTTACCTTCGGCCTCTCCGGCTAGCCCCGCACCGGAAGCCAATCCCGCACCGGAAGCCAATCCTGAGCTGGAGCGCCTGAAAGCACTTCTGGCTCTCCATCCGCAGGACGAAAAAGTACGTGGCACGTCACGCCTGCAGATGCAAATCGGTTTGTTTCGCTTGCTGCAAGGCGCGGCCTATCGATCCTTTCGAGAGA
>CAIVPT010000137.1 GCA_903907855.1 uncultured Synechococcaceae cyanobacterium
CTCCCCGTCGTCCAGCCGCGTGATGCGCACCATCGGCCGGCCAGCCTTGCAGATCACGAACGGCTCACCGGCGGCCGCTTCCTCCACCAGGCGAGACAGATGGGTCTTGGCCTCGTGCATGTTCACCTGGCGCATCAGCAGGGCCCCAATCCTTAACCAGTTTAGTCGACCAGATTGATGGGGGAACGGCCCCGAGAGCCCTTGGAGCCAGGAGCCCTTGGAGCCAGAAAAAATCAGCCCCGGAGGCCATGTCTCGTCCGCACGAGCCACTCGCCAAACCGGCGCAGGGAGCACCCCCCACAATTCATCACCGCAAAATTATTGAAAAATTCTCTTACACAAGCAAGCACGCACTCTCTTTGCTGCCCTCGGCATCGCGCTCACCGTCGCGCTTGCTCCATCGAAGACACATGCAGCCACCACATTCACCTTCGACCAATCTCTTGACGGGCTATCCAGCTTTAACCTGACAGAGGACGGCATTACCCTCACCGTCAGCAATTTCATCTCGGATACAAACGTTTCTGAGGGGGATGGAGATGGCCCATGAAGTGCCGGCTTTCTCCGTACATCCTTCTGCGAAGATCAATCCTCACTTTCCCTGGCATTCAACACTCCTGTGCGGCTGATTTCCTGCCTTACCGGATTTAATCGTCTTAACGGAGCAAGTGCAACAGTCTCCTTCACTCAGAACTCCAACACATCTACCCAGACCTCATTACCGCTAGGGATTCTCACACCATTCAACAACCAGTTTACAGCTGCGGCAGGAGTTCCCATCGTTACGTCACGAACATCCAACGGCACAAGTCCGAGTTAGATTGTACTTTCCCAATTAACCGTTGAACAAGTTTCCAACACAGTGCCAGGTCCGCTGCCGCTTGCCGGTGCTGCCATTGCCTTGAGCTGGTCACGCAAGCTGCGCCATCGCATCTCCAGCCGCTGATCGCCGCCGCTCCATCGGGGGAGACTTCGCGCACCCCCGATAGCTGGGGGCCCTCCAGGATGTCGGCGCGCCAGGTGGGATCAGCGGCGAACTGGGCAGCCGGGGTGCAACTTGGTGGCACTGATCGCCCGTGAGATCGCCGATGGACACGTGATCGCCGATGGCGTAGGCGTCTTCGAGGAGCACCGTAAGGCCGGCGGCGAAATCGCGCAGGATGTTCTGGAAAACCAGGGTGAGGGCACCGATCAGGGCGCCGCTGGCCAGCAGAGACGTGACTGGAGAGATCGCTCACCCCGGGGATATCGAGCAGCATCCAGAGCCCCACCAGCATGATATTGAGAAACTGCGCGAACAACCAACCCACCAACAATATGGTGAGGATCCCGAAAGGTTGGAGCACCAGATCGCCCGGTGCAGACCTGCTGGCTGCGCGTTGGCGAGCCGTGGGGCGGGGCACACAAGGAGCACCTATGGCGCCACTGCGATCCGATCAAGGGAATGCAGCCGACTCTGGGCCTCCGCCACCGCCTTCGGGCAGTGGACCGCCGCGAAGCGACGAAACATGCCCCGCTGCACCTTGTTGCCCCAGCAATGCAACAAATGGACGGGTTGGCCCCGGGCATCCCGGGGGGATGTGTTGTAGCTGGCAGGCAAGGCAGCCACCTGAATGCGGCTGCTGGCGATCGCCCGCACCAGGGCCAATTGATCCTGGCGAGCGAAGCGGCGCCACTCCTGATGCCAGTGCTGGAAAAGGGTTGCCGTTGGCTCGCCGGCACGCCACAGCATCAGGCCACTGTTGAACTGTTGGGCATCCCCACCGATGGCCTCCAGGGTGCAGGCTTTCTCCGTGGGATCGACGTGATCACACAGGCTCACCAGCGGTTTGATATCCGGCACCAAACCGATCGGACGCTGCTCAAGAAACTGCCAGAGCGGGCCCAAGGGTTGCATGGTGAGCATATCGGCATCCACATAGAGACTGTTGCGGTAGGGGCTCAGCGAGGCCAGCCTGGTTTTGATCCAGCGGGAGGAAAAAGCATCAGCCCCAACAGGCAGGTCGGGCTGCACCAGGCAAAAGCTGATTCCGGTTCCCCGCAGATCCACCCCTTGCCACTGGGGGCAATCAGACAGCAAGGTGATCGGCAAATTGGGCTCATGCTGCCGCAGGGTCAGGGCCGAAATCAGGGCTGCTTCCAAATACAAAAAGCTGCCTGTTGCACAAAACAGAGCCCCACGATCAGCATCCATTGTTGATTCGTGGCTGGCCCATAGTGATTGAAGCGAGATCGGCGAACGCGGGATGGAATGGCCAGAAGTCCAGCCTAGCCGCCCTTAGTCTATCGAGGATCCGCGGGAGGCATGGGGTGAGCTGCTGGTTCTGCGCAGGGGCAGAGAGCGCCTCCTGGGACTGGAGCCACCTCCGTGATTCAGCCGCATCATCCCCATCGCCCAGCGACATGACCCGCACCGTCGACAACCCCGCCTACCGAATAGGGAAGAAATCCTTCGATCGGGACCATCGCGACCATCCCCTCGCTCGCCATAGCCAGATCGATCGTTCGACCAGACAAGAGACCTCTCCCGGCCGAGTCAGGATGCGGTCGTCAAGGAAAGACAGCACGTTGATCACGATGCGCAAGCAGCCTGATGCGATCAACGCGGCGATCCTTAGCCACTCTTCCCTCATGGGTGACGAAAGCCGAAAACGGGTCGCATAACCGCAGAAACTCTTATCTGAAATGCAGCCGCTATCCACTTGTTGGACCTGATCAAGCAGCTCCCGATGCAGGACCAACCACACGGGGACCTCCTGCCTCAGCCCAGAACCCCCAGTAACTCCTCCTTCGCTGCCGCCAGCGCCCCATCCAGCGCCGCGCCATCGCGACCACCGGCCTGGGCCAGGTTCGGGCGGCCACCACCACCACCACCGCAGGCTTTCGCCACGCCGCCGAGGAAGGCGCCAGCTTTGGGGCCGTGGGCCACCACCGCCGGGCCGAAGGCGGCCGCCAGCACCACCTTGCCCAGGTCGGCCGGATCGGGAAGGCCGCCCAGCAGGACTGCCGCGCCGGCACCCAGCTGCTCCGCCAGGCCCTGGGCGGCGCTCTGCAGGCCGTTGCCCTCCACGCCATCGAGGCGGGCCACCAGCACGTGGAAGGATCCCACCGCCTCCGCCTGGCCAGCCAGCGCCGCCGCCTTCGCCACCGCGAGCTCACTACGGGCCGCCGCGAGGGCCTTGCCGGTGGCCTTGAGTTCCTCCTGCAGCGCGCTCACCCGCTCCACAATCTCGGCCGGCTGGGCCTTGAAGCGATCGCCCAGTTCGCGCACCACCTTCTCCCGCTCGCCGATCCAGGCCAGCACCGCCGGGCCCGCCACCGCCTCGATGCGGCGGATGCCGGCCGCCACGCCGCTCTCACCCACAATCTTGAAGAGGCCGATCTCCGCGGTGTTGGCCACATGGGTGCCGCCGCACAGCTCCATCGACACCCCGGGCACATCCACCACCCGCACCCGATCGCCGTACTTCTCGCCAAACATCGCCACCGCACCGGCCGCCCGGGCCCGCTCGATCTCCATCTCCTGCACCTCAAGCGCATGGGCATCGGCGATCCAGCCGTTGATCAGCGCCTCGATCCGCTCCAGCTCCGCCGCGTTCACCGGCCTGGGGCAATGAAAATCAAAGCGCAGCCGCTCGAAATCCACCAGCGAGCCGGCCTGGGCGATCGACGGATCCACCACCTGTTTCAGCGCCGCCTGCAGCAGGTGCGTGGCGGTGTGGTGCGCCTGGGCGCGGCGGCGGCAGGCCCGGTCCACCCGCGCGGTGACCACATCCCCCACCCGCAGCTGGCCCCGCTCGATCCGGCCGCTATGCACAAACACGCTGCGGTTGCGGCTCACCGCCTCGATCACCGCGATCAATCCCTCTCCCTCCGCGCCATCGCCGCTCAAGGTGCCGTGGTCGCCCACCTGGCCGCCGCCCTCCCCATAGAACGGCGTGACATCCAACAGCACCTGCACCGCATCGCCCGCCCCGGCCCGCTCCGCCGGCTCGCCGTTCACCACCAGCGCCAGCACGCAGCTCGGGTGCTCCAGCTCCTCATAGCCCCGGAAGGCGGTGGGTTCCACATCGGCGGCCAGCTGCTCGATGGCGTCCTGCAGCGTCAGGTCCACGCTCACCGCCGCCGCCTTCGCCCGCTGCCGCTGCGCCTCCATCGCCACCTCAAAGCCCGCCAGATCCACCGTGAGGCCGTGCTCCTCGGCGATCTCCTCGGTGAGCTCCAGCGGGAATCCATAGGTGTCGTACAGCTCAAACGCCTGGGCGCCGCTGATCTGCGCCGGCTGGGCCGCCAGCACATCGGCCAGCAACTTCTCGCCCCGCTCCAGCGTTTCCAGGAAGCGGGCCTCCTCCCGCTCCAGCTCCGCCAGAATCGCCGCCCTTCGCTCCACCAGCAGCGGGAACACCTCCCCCATCAGGGCGATCGCCGCCTGGCCCATCTCGATCAGGAACGGCTGCTCAATACCCAGCAGCCGCCCGTGGCGCACCACCCGCCGCAGCAGCCGCCGCAGGATGTAGCCGCGCCCCAGGTTGCTGGCGCCCACCCCATCGCCGATCAGCTGCACCACGGCGCGGCTATGGTCGCCGATCACCTTCAGCGAGGTTTGGCGTTTGCCATCGAGTTGCCCATACTCCAGGCCCGCCAGGGAGGCCGCCGTTTCGATCAGCGGGAAGATCAGATCGGTTTCGTAGTTGTTCGCTACCCCCTGCAGGATCTGCGCCATCCGCTCCAGGCCCAGGCCGGTGTCGATATTGCGGTTCGCCAGCGGTGTGAGGGTGCCCTCCGCATCGCGGTTGTACTGCATGAACACCAGGTTGTAGAACTCGATGAAACGGGAATCGTCCTCCAGATCGATGCCCTCATCGCCAAGCTCGGGCTTGAAATCGAAGTAGATCTCCGAGCAGGGTCCGCAGGGGCCGGTGGGGCCCGAGGCCCAGAAGTTGTCAGCCTCATCCATGCGCACGATCCGCTTCGGGTTCACACCCACCTCATCGCGCCAGATCGCCGCCGCTTCATCATCTTCCCGGAACACGCTCACCACCAGCTGTTGCGGATCAAGGCCGAACACCTCGGTGCTCAGCTGCCACGCCCAGGCGATCGCCTCGCGCTTGAAATAATCGCCAAACGAAAAGTTGCCCAACATCTCGAAGAACGTGTGATGCCGCGCCGTGCGGCCCACGTTCTCGATGTCGTTGGTGCGGATGCACTTCTGGCTGCTGGTTGCCCGCGGCGCCGGCCGTGGAGATTGCCCCAGGAATACCGGCTTGAACGGCAGCATGCCTGCGATCGTCAGCAGCACCGTGGGGTCGTCGGGCACCAGCGAGGCGCTGGCCATGCGCCGGTGGTCCCGCTCCTCGTAGAAGCGCAGGAAGGCCTCGCGGATCTCCGCGCCGGAGCGGGGGCGGCGGCCGGAGGCGGGGGCGGGCGCTGCGGTCATGGCGGGGGGCGGGGCGGATCGGCCGGGGCGGAAGGCCCATGTTCCCACCGCGGGCCCATGACCGGCGATGATCAGGCCGCGATGGCCCCCCTGCGCGCTTCCTTGCCCACCGCCGCGTCCAACGCCTCCTCCAGCGCCCCCTTGCGCAGCGCCGCTGAGCAGCGTGGCCGCCTGCGACTGCGCTCCCTCAGCTGGGCCCTGCTGGCGGGCGCCGCCGCCGGTGCCCTGGCCCTGCTGGCCCTGCCCGGTGGCCTGGAAGCGGCCCTGCGCGCCGGCGCCGCCGGCTTCTTCTATGGCCTGCTGGCCTTCCACCTGCAGCGCGTCGACCCCGATGACCGCCACCTCCAGGCGGGCCTGGTGGGGGCGGTCTGCGGCCTGCGCAGCCTGGCCGGTCCCCTGCCCCTGCCGCCCCTGCCGGCCGCCCCCTGGTCAGCCCTCGAACCCCTGGGGGTGGCCGAATTCCTGCGAACCGCGATGATGGAAGCCCTGCGCGGTTGGCTGCCGCTCTGGCTGCCCCTGATCGGCAGCGCCCTGGCGCTGCACGGTGCCCTCCGCCTGCTGCCCGCCCTGCGGCCATGAGCCTGCTGCACGCCACCTGGCTGTTCCCGCCCCAGGGCTCCGGCGGACGCCTCTTGCTCTGGGCCGACACCTGGCGCGTGGCCGGTCCGGTGGCCCCCGACACCGAGGTCAGCGACCACCCCCTCGCCCTCAGCCAGGACGACCTGGCCGCCTGGCTCGACGACCACGACCTCTGGAGCGAGGCCCTGCGCCCCGCCTTCGCCACCCTCACCCTCCCCAGCCGCCGCCAGGCCGCCCGCGGTCGCAAGCGCAGCGAGGGCGGCGAGGGCGAGTGGAGCGGCCTGCCGCTCCAGGCCGGTGAACCCATTCCCAAGGAGCTCCTCTGGTGGCCCTGGCGCGTGGAGGGCTGGGCCCTGGAACCCGGTGCCGCCGCCGAATGGCTCAGCGGCCTGCCCCTGGCCGAAGGTCGCCCCGACCTGGCCGATGAACTGCGCTGGTGGACCCACCTGCAGCGCTGGGCCCTCAGCCTGATCGCCCGCGGCCGCTGGTTGCCGCTGGTGGAGGAGGGCCGCGCCCGCTGGCAGCCCCTGATCAACCGCGAAGGCGACCGCCGCCGGCTGGAGGAGATGGCAACCCGCCTGCCCCAGGCCGCCTGCTGCGCCATGGCCGATGAGGCGATGGCCTGCCGCCGGCCGGGCAGCGGCCGGCTGCGGGTGGCCAGCCTGCTGGAGGCGCTGCTCGATGGCCAGATGCGCGCCGGCCACAGCCCCGATCCCGCCGACCTCGATCCGCTGCTCACCGCCTGGGACAAGGCCCTGGCCAAGGGCGACGGCCGCCTCAAGCTCGACCCCGAGGAGAGCGAGCGGCTCGAGATCGCCACCCACCACTGGCGCGAAGCGGTGACCGGCCGGGTGGCGCCGGCGCGGGCCTGTCTGGAGCTGTTCACGCCGCCGGAGGCGGAGGAGCTCTGGGAACTGCGCTTCTCGCTCCAGGCCGAAGCCGATCCCAGCCTGCGGCTGCCCGCCGGCTCCGTCTGGGCCCGCGGCGACAACCCGCTGCAGCTCGGCGAGGTGGAGGTGGACCAGCCGGGCGAACTGCTGCTGGAGGGGATGGGGCGGGCCTTGCAGGTGTTCCCGCCGATCGAGCGCGGCCTCGATGCCTCCGCCCCGGAAACGATGCAGCTCACGCCCGCGGAGGCCTTCGTGCTGGTGCGCACCGCCGCCGCCCAGCTGCGCGATGTGGGGGTGGGGGTGCTGCTGCCCGCCAGCCTCAGCGGCGGCCTCGCCAGTCGCCTCGGCCTGGCGATCACCGCCGAGCTGCCCACCCGCTCCCGTGGCTTCAGCCTCGGCGAGAGCCTGGAGTGGAGCTGGGAGCTGATGATCGGCGGCGTCACCCTGAGCCTGCGGGATCTGGAGCGGCTCCAGGCCAAACGCAGCCCCCTGGTGCAGCACAAGGGCGCCTGGATCGAGCTCCGCCCCGCCGACCTGCGCAACGCCGAGCGCTTCTGCGCCGCCGATCCGGGCCTCAGCCTCGACGACGCCCTGCGCCTCACCGCCAGCGACGGCGAAACCCTGATGCGCCTGCCGGTGCATCGCTTCACCGCCGGTCCGCGGCTGCAGGCGGTGCTGGAGCAATACCACCAGCAGAAGGCCCCCGATCCGCTGCCGGCACCGGAGGGATTCGCCGGCCAATTGCGGCCCTACCAGGAGCGGGGCCTGGGCTGGCTGGCCTTCCTGTACCGCTTCGACCAAGGCGCCTGCCTGGCCGACGACATGGGCCTGGGCAAGACGATCCAGCTGCTGGCCTTCCTGCAGCACCTCAAGGCCGAAGAGGAGCTGCGCCGCCCCGTGCTGCTGGTGGCCCCCACCTCGGTGCTCACCAACTGGAAGCGGGAGGCGGCCGGCTTCACGCCGGAGCTCAACGTGCGCGAACACTACGGGCCGCGCCGGCCCTCCACCCCCGCCGCCCTGGCCAAGGCCCTGGCGGAGGTGGATCTGGTGCTCACCAGCTACGGGCTGCTGCAGCGCGATTCCGAACTGCTCGACACGATCGACTGGCAGGGGATGGTGATCGATGAAGCGCAGGCGATCAAAAACCCCTCGGCCAAACAGAGCCAGGCCGCCCGCGACCTGGGCCGGCCCGGCAAGAACGCCCGCTTCCGCATCGCCCTCACCGGCACACCCGTAGAGAACCGGGTGAGCGAGCTGTGGGCGCTGATGGATTTCCTCAACCCCAAGGTGCTCGGCGACGAACCCTTCTTCCGCCAGCGCTACCGGGTGCCGATCGAGCGCTACGGCGACATGAGCTCCCTGCGCGATCTCAAGGCCCGGGTGGGCCCCTTCATCCTGCGCCGCCTGAAAACCGACAAAGCGATCATCTCCGACCTGCCGGAGAAGGTGGAGCTGCTGGAGTGGGTGGGGTTGGCGCCGGAGCAGGTGAAGCTCTACCGCCGCACCGTCGACGAAAGCCTCGATGCGATCGCCCGCGCGCCGCTGGGCAAGAAGCACGGCCAGGTACTGGCGCTGCTCACCAAGCTCAAGCAGATCTGCAACCACCCCGCCCTGGCCCTCAAGGAGGACGTGGTGGACACGGGCTTCGCCGCCCGCTCCGCCAAGGTGCAACGGCTGGAGGAGATCCTCGAGGAGGTGATCGAGGCGGGCGACCGGGCACTGCTGTTCACCCAGTTCGCGGAATGGGGCCACCTGCTCAAGGCCTACCTGCAGCAGCGTTGGCGCCGCGAGGTGCCCTTCCTGCATGGCGGCACCACCAAAAGCGAGCGGCAGGCGATGGTGGATCGCTTCCAGGACGATCCCCGCGGGCCCCAGCTGTTCCTGCTCTCGCTCAAGGCGGGTGGTGTGGGCCTGAACCTCACCCGCGCCAGCCATGTGTTCCACATCGATCGCTGGTGGAATCCGGCGGTGGAAAACCAGGCCACCGACCGCGCCTACCGCATCGGCCAGACCAACCGGGTGCTGGTGCATAAGTTCATCACCAGCGGCTCGGTGGAGGAGAAGATCGATCGCATGATCCGCGAGAAATCGAGGCTGGCGGAGGAGATCATCGGCAGCGGCGAGGAGTGGCTCGGGGGCATGGATGTGGGCCAGCTGCGGGATCTGGTGTCGTTGAGCGGCGACGAGTGAGGCGCCACTGGATGGGCCCTTGGCGGGCTGGTCCGACCAACGGCATGCGAACCCATAACGAGCAGAAAAAGGCCGGATAAATACAGCAAGTTTCGCCCTTATTACCTTGCTACATGTCATCAAGATGGGCAATAGTCAGAGAAGCGCGCAAGGCGCTCCGCCATCCCTTCCCATGACCGCTCCCCGCAGCCCCATCCGCCGCGCCCTGTCCCCTTGCCTGGGGGCGGTGGCCGCCTGCCTTGGCGCTATGGCAGCGATGGCGCCCGCGGAGGCGGCACCCTCCTATCGCGGGCGGGTGCTGGTGGACAGCCTGCAGAATCCGCGCGGCCTCAGCCTCGCGGGCACCCGCCTGCTGGTGAGTGAGGCGGGGGCGGGCGGACCCCGGCTGAGCGATGGCAGCAACTGCATCCAGGCCGGCTCGGGCGAGGAGCTCTGCTCCGGCCGCACAGGCGCCATCGGCATCTGGGACACCCTCTCCCAGACCTATACGCGCACCATCCCCAACCTGCCCTCCCTCGCCCGCGCCGACGGCAGCGAAGGCACCGGTATCGCCGACCTCTGGCCCGGCGGGCCCACCGGCTGGCTGGGGGTGTTCGGCCTCGGGGGCGATCCCGGCCAGGCCACCATCGGCTCGTTGGGCAGCGACTGGTTCGGCCAGGTGGTGAGCATCGACCTGGCCACGGGCACGATCCAGCCCCGCGCCAGCCTGTCCGCCTACGAGCTGGCCAACAACCCCGACGGCGAGACCCCGCCCAACAGCAACCCCTACGCCCTGGCCCTGTTCGGCGGCCAGCTCTACGCCACCGACGCGGGCGGCAACACCCTGCTGCGCCTTGATCCCACCCCGGATCCGGTCGATGGCAGCTTCCCGATCCTGGGGAGCTTCGTGTTCCCCACCATCCCGGTCACGCCGCCGCCCTTCCTGCCGGGCCTGCCCAACCCCTTCCCGGCCCAGGCGGTGCCCAGCGGCCTGACGGTCGACCCCGCGGGCTCAACCCTGTGGATCGCGGAGCTGGGCGGCTTCCCCTTCGTGCCCGGCGCCGCCAGCGTGCTCAGCACCGATGGCAGCGCCGACCCCAGCCCCACCCTGGGCGACTTCACGTCGATCACCGACATCGCCCGCGGCGCCGACGGCAGCCTCTACGTGCTGCAGTACGCCGACAACTTCTTCCGGCCGGCGGGCAACGGCAGCATCTGGCGGATCGCCCCCGACGGCAGCCGGGCGCGCATCATCGGCGGCCTCAGCCAGCCCACGGGCCTGGCGGTGGCCGACGACGGCACCCTCTACGTCACCAACAACGCCGACAGCCTGGAGGGGGAACTGCGCGAGTACCGCGTCAACGTGCCCGGGCCGCTGCCGCTGCTGGGGGTCGCCCTCGCCTGGCGCCAGGCCCGCAGCCTGCGGCGCCGCACCGCCTAGGGCTGCATCTCTCCACCACGCGGCAGGGTCCCTAAGGTGGGTGCCCTTTCCTGGTCAGGGCCTTGCGGCGCCGGCCCCGACCCCTGACCCTCCCGTCCCCCGCCGCAACCGCTGCCCCCGGCGCGCCCGCCGCAACCGCCAGGACCGGAGGCCCTCCCCCGCAGCGCCCCCTGCGACGCACCGACTTCGACCTGGCCCCCTTCCGCACCCCCAGCGACGCCCGCGCCGCCTGGCAGCTGCTCACCACCCTGGGGCCCGTGGTGGCCCTGTGGATGTCCATTCACTGGATCGCCCACACTCCGCCGCCCCCCTGGCTGGCGCCGCTGCACCAGGCCCTGCCCCGCCCCTTGGCGCTGGCGGTGGAGCTGCTGCTGCCCCTGGCCCTGTTGGTGCTGTTCTCCGCCCGTTGCTTCTCGCTGATGCACGACTGCGGCCACGATTCCCTGTTCCGCCATCGCTGGCTGAACCGGGTGGCGGGATTCGGGCTCGGGGTGATCAATGCCATCCCCCAACATCCCTGGTCGCGCGGACACGCCTTCCACCACAAACACAACGGCAACTGGGAGCGCTACCGCGGCCCGTCCGCGCTGGTGACGGTGGAGCGCTACCGCGAGCTCTCGCCCCGCCAGCGCTGGCTGTACGGCCTGCTGCGCCATCCGCTGATGCTCTTCCCCGGCGGGTTCTTCTACCTGGTGATCAAGCCCCGTCTGCAACTGCTGCTCGGGGCCGGCGAATTCCTGGTCGCCATGGGGCGCTCCCTGGCCCGTGCCATGGCGGGGCGCGGTTGGCGCGGCCTGGCGGAGCTTCCCGATCTGGTGCTCCAGCACCGCTCCCACCATTGGTACACCCGCGGCGAATTGGCCGATCTTGTGGCCAACAACATCCTGGTGGTGGCCAGCTGGCTGCTGATGGCCCAGTGGCTGGGGGCCGGCCTGTTCTGGAGCTGCTACGCCCTGGTGATGGCCAGTTCGGCGGCGATCTTCATCTGCATCTTCTTCGTGCAGCACAACTTCGAAGGCAGCTACGCCCACGGCACCGCCGACTGGAGCTACCTGCGCGGCGCCGTGGAGGGCAGCAGCAACCTGGAGATGCCCCGCTGGCTGCACTGGTTCAGCGCCGACATCGGCTTCCACAGCATCCACCACCTCTGCGA
>CAIVPT010000138.1 GCA_903907855.1 uncultured Synechococcaceae cyanobacterium
GAGCTGCGTTGAAGTGCCTTAAGGGTGTCGTGGAGCCTTAGTCGGGAATGGATGTCACCACCGTCTCTGCCAAATTCCAAGTGGTGATTCCCAAGCGGGTTCGCGAGCAGTTCGGCCTCAGCCCCGGCCAGACCCTTCAGGTGATCGCCTTACCGGGGCGCATCGAGTTGGTGCCCACCCACACCGCCGCCGAACTGCGTGGCTTCTTGCCAGGCAGCAACACCTTTCAGCGCGAGGCTGATCGCTTGTGAGCTTCCAGCGCGTTGTGGTGGATTCCTCTGGTTAGATCGATGTGTTCACCAATGGCCGGCAGGCTGAGACCTTTCTGGCCCTGATGGCTGACGAACGTGCCCTTGTGGTGCCGTCGATCACCATCTTTAACATCGCTGACGTCGACTGGCTGGATGCCACGGCCTGATCCGATGAATGGCCCCACCGTTTCACCCCGCCTCAGCGCTCCAGCGGCGCCGGCGGGGTGGCCGCCTCCGCCAGCTCCCGCCATTCGGCCACCACGTAGGGGGGCACCGGCAGCTCCACGAATACGCCGCTGAGTTGCAGCCGCACCGGGCGATTCAGTTGCAGGTCGGCGAGCAGGGGCGCGAGGTTGAACTCCGCCGCCGCCGCCCGGTTGTCGCCCGAGAGCTTGGGGCTGGAGAGGGTGATGTCGTCGAGCAGCCACTCGCGCCGGCCGGCCCGCACCACCAGCGGCGTGGGGTGGTCGATGCGCACCTGGCCCGGATAGCCCACGATGCGCAGCACCACCGGCGCGGTGGGCCCGGGCGGCCCCTCCCGGTAGGCCACCACCTGCCAGCTCTGGTAGTCGAGATCCCGCAGGCTTTCGAGGCTGCGCACCAGGCCCGTGCCCGTTTCCTGCGGACTGGCCTGGAGCTGGGCCCAGGCGCCCGCCGGGCACGCGAGCAGGCCCCCAAACAGCACCACCCCCACTGCCATCAGAACCGCCATCCTCGAGGCCAGCGAGGCCAGAGCACGGTGCCACTCTTGCCGCGGCCCCGTCCGCCACGGCCAGCGCCACGACGAGACACCCCGCCCCCTCATGCCGGCACCTCCGGCGGCCGCTCCGCCCCCGGGATCGGCGCCCAGTCGGTGTGGGTGGCCCACAGCGCCCAGATCGCCATCGCCCGCAGGTAGTGGCAGGCCCGGAAGGTGTGGGCGGCCGTGATCGCCTCCGGGGTGCGGAATTGCAGGCCACCCTCATACACCTGGCCCACCACCGATCCACAGATCGCCAGCGCCGTTTTCGTGTCGCCCATCAGCCGGTAGTAGGCGGCCAGGCCGAAATTGATGCCCGTCCACACCTCCAGCGGATGGGTGCCGTTGGGATCGAGCGGTGTGCCATCGCGCCGCAGGCCGTTCGCCACCCCCAGCCGGCCCCCCTCGAATCCCTCGAAGCAGGCCTCGCGCACCGCCCGCAACGTCGACACCGCCCGCTCGTCGGCCACCACCGCCGGTAAACCCAGCAGCCGCGCATAGAAATCGCCGCAGAGTTGGTCGGCCATCACCACCGGCGTGCCGCTCTCGGCGTCGATGCGGTAGTACTCGCCGTTCCAGAGCAGGTCGTCGAAGTTGGCGCGGGAGCGCTCCAGCCAGTCGCTGAATTGCCGCTGTTCGTTGCTGGTGTCGAGCCCCAGCTCCAGCTGCAGCCGCTGCCCCATCGCCAGGGCCGCCTCCAGCGCCGCGATCCACAGGGCGCCGCAGTAGGCGCTCACCCCCTGCAGCGGCCAGTCATCAAACGTCTGGTCAGGGGCACCGCCGTTGTCGGGCAGGCCGTCGTCGTTGGCGTCGAACGTTTTCAGATAACGCAGGGCCGTGACCGCCGCCGGCCAGCAATCGGCCAGAAAGCGCAGGTCTTCCCCGTTGGGGGCCAGGCGGAAGGTGCGCCACACCTGCAGCACGAAATCACTGGCCAGGTCTTTCCAGAGGTTGCAGTCCTGATAGGCGGTGTAGTTGGTGGCGTCGAACGGACGCTCGTTCGGGGCCCCCAGGTCGTGGGGGGTGGCGCCGGCCACCTTGCGCGGCGCCTCCACTCGGCCCCGGCCCTGGGTGAAATACCAGCCGATCGGCCGCGGGGTGGGGTCGGCGGCGGGGATGGCGCGGGCAAAGTCGCGCAGCACCGCCTTGTCGAGCTCCGGCCACAGCTGCAGCAGTGCAAAGGAGCCGTACAACCGCACATCCAGGCTTTCGTACCAGGCGTAGTCGAGGCACTCGAGCACCCCGAAGCGGCCCACCGGATCCTCCGGGCCGGCGGCGGTCCAGAGGGTGCCGCCGCTGGCTAGGTCGTAGAGCTCGTTGAGCAGGGCCATGCGCAGCGGCTCCGGGAGATCGGTGCGCTCCAGCACCGGCTGCTGCCAGGCCTCGATTGCCGCCCGCCACTCGCGCCAGTCCCGCAGGGCCTCGGCGGCGATGGCGGCGGCGTTATCGCCCCCCGCCCCGAAGTGATCGGTGTAGCGCCGCAGGGCGCGGATGCCGGTGGCGAAGGACGTGACCGGCAGGTCCCAGGCGATCACCACCGGCAGCTCCAGCTCGGCGCCGGGCTCCAGGCGGAAGCGCACCGCCAGGGCGGCACTGGCCGGATCGTTGGCGCCGCTGCAACGGTCGTTGTCGCTTTCGGGGATCGCCCCGTCGCGCGCGAACGGGCCCCAGATCTCGGCCCCATCGCCGGCCGGATTCCAGCGGCTGCAGCGGAACAGCTCCACCTCCTGCCCCAACGCCGCCGCCTCCGGCACCGCCAGGCACCACTGCCCCTGCCCCTCCGCTATCGGTTCGCTGCGCTCCCCCTCCAGCAGGATGCCCCGCAGCCCCTCGCCGTCGGTGCGGCGGTTGCGTTGCCCCTGGCTGCGGCCGATCGCCGGCACGTAGTTGTGCTCCGGGCTGCCGTCGTCGCGGAAGTGCACCGCGGCGGCCGGGTCGGTGTTGGTGAACCAGCCGCAGGTGTTGCGCCAGCTCAGCAGCAACGACAGCTCGAGCGGCTCATCCGTGGGGTTGCGGAACCTCCAGACGAACACCGCCACTGGATAGCTGGTGCGCCGGTAGTCGCCCGGCAGGATCGGGCTGAAGGCCTCGCAGCGCACCTCGGCGGCATACACCCCGTCGTAGTCGTAGCGGTGCAGGGGATAGCGGGCGCTGTAGGTGCCGCTGCTGCGCTCCCCATCGCTCGCCGGGTACCACTGCCAGGAGGCCAGGGGCGCGCCGCCGCCGGGGCGGCTGTCGTCCCGCTGCGGGGCGGTGGCCAGGGCGTGGCTGCGGCTTCCCCCGGCGCCGCGCTCGTGCAGGGCGAACTGGCAATCGGGCAGCTGGCCGAACCAGTGTTCGCCGCCGTCGAGATGCCAGAGGGTGAAGTGCCCGTCGGGGCCGCGGCCCAGGCAGCC
>CAIVPT010000139.1 GCA_903907855.1 uncultured Synechococcaceae cyanobacterium
CCAGGCCGGGCGAAATGCGGATCGTATCGGCCCCGAGATTGCTGTTGGCCTGAGCCAGGGCCCAGGCGAAGCTGTTTGCCGTGGCGCTGGTTCCCCAGCTGGTTTCGCTCACCGTGTAGGTGGCAGCGCGAACCGGCGAGGCCCCCAGCAGCAGGGGCAGAGCCGCAAGAGCCGATAATGCGGGGATGCCGCGAACGCAAAACGGGGATCGAAAGAGAATGGAAGGCAAGAAAGGATTTACCAGCTGCGGCCAAATGTTCGCTCATCATGCCCTGATCAACCGCACAAGCAGAGAGCTTTTGGCCCGGCCAAGCGAAAAACCCATGGGACTCGACTTGGGATGGCGATCGCCCGGCTGGCCGCCCGCGCAGGTGCGTTGCGTAACACAGCCCGGCGCCAGCATCTGAGCAATCACAGGAATCTTTCTACAGCCGCAGCCCTGACTTCGGGATCACAACCTCCCTTAACTTCAAGCAGTAGCCAAGAGCTGATTCACCGGCGAACAGCGATGCCGCCGAGAAACAAAACCCTGCAGCAGATGCAGCCAGCCTTGCGGATATCAAGAAAGGTATCTGAGCTGCATCTGGAAAAGCCTAAAAAAGCTGCTCCGATGATTTGTCCCGTCCAGCGCCACATCACCGTCAGCCGGCCTGTCGCTTACCCCCCCCGGTCGGGCGGGGATTCACTCAATCCGGAACCAGCGATCGATGCGCCCCGGGGCACCCGTGGGGCTGCCCTCGCGGGTGATCACCGCGTAGGTGTGTCCTTCCGTGGATCTCCATTCAAAACGGCACAGGCCCAGACCGGTGCTGGCACAGGAGGCGAGTTCCGGGAAGCGGGTGCAGCGCCGATCGTCCGGCAGCACCGCCGCACACGATTCGCTCTCACGGCGCAACGGCGGTCGCCAACCCTGGGCCAGCAGGCGGGATCGGGCCAGCCCGTAATCCTCCCCGAGCCGCAGCGGCGGCGGCACCTCGGCCGCCAGGGGTGCGGGCAGCAGGAACGCCAGGACGCCCAGTGCGGCCAGTGCCCCCCCTGACAGCAGGGAACACCGCGCCATCAGCCGCGATGGGCCAACAAGGTGCGCACCATCAGCCGCAGGGTGTCGCGGGTGCCACCGGCGCTCCGCCAGCGCTCCAGCCACTGCAGCAGCGGCGCCGCTGGCTCGGCGGCCTGATCGGCCTCGAGAGCTGGTGGCGACTGGATGCCCAGGCGGGCCAGGAAGGCGCTGGCATCGTCGAGACAGGAGCCGCCGTCGCCGAAGCCGTCGAGACGGGGATCGAGGGCAGCCAGCAGGGTTTCCAGCTCCTCGACACTCAACTCCGGCAGCGGCTCGGGGCCCGGCTCGGCCGCGGGATCGACTAGCGGATCGGTGGACAGGGCTCTGGGGCAACTCCCCCAGCATGGCGCGCCTTGCCCCACCTAGCCTGAGCCCACCCCGTGCGGGGCCCGGCCATGCTCAAACTCTGCCTGCAGCTTCTCGTGGGCGTCAGCCTGGCGCTGCGTCTGCTGGCGCTTGCCCGCCATCTGCGCCACGCCTGGCGCGGCACGCCGATTCCCGATGCCGCGGGCCGCCGCCTGGCCGCCGACTTTCGCGCCGAACTCCGCCGCCGCGGCCTGCTCAGCGCCCCTCCCCTGGCGCAGCCCGACTGAGCCCTCAGCGCCGCTGCGGCCGCGGCGGCAACAGATGGTGCACCGCATGCCGCACCACTCCCCAGAGCTCGGTGTCCTCAGCAGCGGCCTCGCTCCCCTCCGGATCGATCGGCAACGGAATCGGTGGACTGGCGCCATCGCTGG
The DNA here is from genome assembly GCA_903907855.1 of uncultured Synechococcaceae cyanobacterium. Lineage (GTDB taxonomy): Bacteria > Cyanobacteriota > Cyanobacteriia > PCC-6307 > Cyanobiaceae > Cyanobium. Next base: position 1,798 of record CAIVPT010000139.1, read on the forward strand.
CCACCAGAACAAGCCGGCCGCCGCGCCGTTGCAGGCGCCGCACCAGGAATTCGCTCTCATGGACCGCCACCACCACCATGCCCGGCCGGGCGTCGACACTGCGGTCGATCACCAGCAGATCGCCATCGACGATGCCGTCGCCGCGCATCGCCTCACCGCGGACGCGCATGAAAAAGGTGGCCAGGGGCCGGGGGATCAGGACCCCATTCAGATCGATGCGGCCCTCCACGTAGTCGTCGGCGGGACTGGGAAAGCCGGAGGTGGGGCCGGGAAAGCCGGAGGCGCCGGCCTCGACGACGAGGGGCACGGGCACCGCCGAGGAGAGGGCGCCGCGGGGATCAAGGGAGTGCACGACCATCACGCAGCTCACTCCGCAATAGTACATGCGTACCAAGACGGGCGGATCTATCCGGGCGATCATCCCCAGGGACGGACCCCAGGAGCCCCCGCGATGCAGGAGCACAACGACGGAGAGAGCGCGCGGCTGCTGATCGAGCGATTGGAGCTGGCACCCCATCCGGAGGGGGGCTGGTACCGCGAGCTGCACCGGTCGACGGTGGCGGTGGAGCGCAGCGGCGACGGCTGCCGACGCGCCGGCCTCACCCTGATCGCCTACCTGCTGGAGGCCGGATCCTGCAGCCGCTGGCACCGGGTGCGCGGCGCCGACGAGATCTGGCAGCACGTGGCGGGCGCGCCACTGCGCCTCTGGCGACTACCGCCCCAGGGGGGCCGCAGCGAGGAGTTCACCCTGGCGCCCCTGTCAGCGGAGTGCCCGGAGCTCGGCGCCGTGCAGGTGGTCCCCGCCGACTGGTGGCAGGCCGCCCGCAGCCTCGGCGGCTGGAGCCTGGTGACCTGCTGCGTGGGCCCGGGATTCGACTTCGCCGACTTCGCGTTGCTGCGCGATCGCGCCGAGGGGCCCGAGCTGCCAGGGGCCGATCCGGCGCTGCGCTGATGGCGACCCATCGGCGAGCATGGATTCCGCGAGCGTGAGGCAAGGGCGGCGATGGCCTGTCCCAACTGCGGGAGCTGGGCGGTGAAGGCCGATCGCAGCCTGGCCGGCCGCATGGTGTGCGCCCGCTGCGGGCAGCTGCTGGCGGGGTCGGCGCAGGGGAGGCGGCGCCGGCGCTTGGCATGGCCCCTGACGGGGCCGCAGCTGGATCGTCGCTGGCGCGGCTGGATCGCGCTGACCCTGTTGCTGGCGGTGTCCGCCCTGCTGGCGGCCCGGGTGCCGGAAGGAAGACACCAGCCGTCGGGGCCCGGCACGCCCCCCCACCGGCAGGGGCCGCTTACCTGAAGATCGGGGTCGCTGGACGCACGGACAGGCCGCAGTGTTGTGCCCATCCGCTGACAGGAGCGATCCCGAGGGCGTCGTATCCCGGAATATTGGCCCCATCGTTCGACTCCGACCGTACGGATGGCAAGAAACAACCCCGTGGCCAACCTTGCCTCCATGAGCATGCGACAGCTGCGCGAGCTGGCACGCACCCTCGGCATCAGTCGCTATAGCGCCGAAACCAAGGAGGGGCTGGCCGAGGCGATCGCCACCAAGGCCTCCCTCACCGGCGAGGACGAGGCGCCAGCGACTGCACCCGCCGCATTCGCGCCGATGGCGGCCATGAGCCCCCCCGAGCCCGCGGAGACAGCGAAGACACCGCAGACAGCGGCCGATCTACCGGCGATGGAGGCCTCCCTACCGCCGGCGCCACGCCCCCGCACCGAAACCCGGGTGGTCTTCCTCCCCCGCGATCCCCAGTGGGCCTACGTGTTCTGGGAGATCTCCGAGGCAGACCAGATGGCCGCAGCAGCCGGCGGCGCCACCCAGCTCTGCCTGCGGGTCGCCGATGTGACCGGCCTGAGCGGCGGTTCCGCCCATCCCCACACCCTGCAGGAGGTGGTCGTCGACAGCCACGCCACCGAGTGGTACCTGCCGGTGCCCCTGAGCGATCGCGACTACCGCGTCGAACTGGGCTACCGCAGCGGTGGCGCCCGCTGGATCTCCCTGGCCTTCTCCTCGGTGGCCCGGGTGCCGGCCCTGCACCCGAGCGAACAGATCCTCGACCAGTTCGTTCCCTTCTCCCTCGACATCCTGCCGAGCGAGGGCGAGATGATCGCTCCGGCGAGCAGTGAGAGCGGGCTGCATGAGCGCCTCTACCAAACCGCCACCGCCCGCTGGCGCCGCCTGGGCCGCGGTTCGGAGGCCTTCCACGAACTCGAGGAGGGCGAGGATCGGGCCGCCGGCGGCCAGCTCTCCGGGGTCGGCCAGTGGGCCAGCGGCCGCACCGAGAGCGGTGCCGGTGGCGTACCGGTGCGCCAACGGGCCTTCTGGCTGGTGGCCGATGCCGAGCTGATCGTCTACGGCGCCACCGATCCCTCCGCACGCCTGACCATCGGCGGCGAAGAGGTGCCCCTGAGCGCCGAAGGCACCTTCCGCATCCAGGTTCCCTTCCGCGACGGGCAGCAGCTGTATCCGATCGAGGCGGTGGCGGCCGATGGCGAACAGCGGCGCAACATCACCCTGGAATTCCGCCGCACCACCCCCGAGGCCCACGTCAACACCCTCGAAGAGGCGGTTCCCGAGTGGTTCTGAGCCCCGGCTCCCACCCACTGAGGGCCCAGCCGCTGAGGGCCTAGGGGTCCTCCCGGCGCCACTCCTGAAGACGCCTCACCCCCTCCGCCGAGCCGGGGCAGCAGAGATGACTCCTCTGCCGTTCCTCCTCGGTGATCGCCTCCAGCTTGTCCAGCTGGCCTTCGATCACCGCAGCATCGGCGTCCGAGGGATCGAGCCCCAGGCGCCGCCGCTGCTCCACCCGCTCCCGGGCCTGCTCCGGCCCGCAGACGCACTCGAGAATGGCAAAGTCGGCCCCGCTGAGCCGGGCTAACTCCCAAAAGACCTCGCGATCGGAGCGCCGCAGGAAGGTGGCATCGACCACCACATCCATCCCCGCCGCCAGAACCGCCGCCGCACAGCCGCCGAGGCGCTCCAGGTAAAGCCAACGGCTCACCGCCGGGGCATACAGCACGGATGGGTCAGGCACCTCCGCCCCAGCACCCGCCTCCCCCCAGAGCCCGAAACGCCGCTTGCGTTCGCCATCCGAGCGCAGATGCATCCAGCTGGGCTCCTGCGCAAGCCGGGAGGCCCAGTGGCTCTTGCCACTGCCCGAGATCCCGTGGGTGATCACGAGGGCCGGCCGCCGCGGCCGGATCACCGCCTGGGCCCAACGCAGGTACGAGCTCAGGTCGCCCCGCCGTCTCCCGACTTCCTCCGCCGCCAGATCCGGCTGGGAGAGCCGCAGGGCGGTCACCTTGGCGCGCACCAGGGCCCGATACACCCGATACCAGGACCACAGGCGCAGGCCCACGTAATCGCCGCTGCGCTCGAGCCAGCGGCTCAGCAGGCGGTGGGCCTCGATCGCGCGGCCACCATGCTGCAGATCCATCGCCGCGAAGGCCAGGTCACTGATCGCATCAATCCAGCGCAGCTGGGGACTGAACTCGAGGCAATCGAACACCTCGATGCGTCCGTCCAGAAGAGCCATGTTGCCGAGGTGCAGATCACCATGGCCCTCGCGCACCCGGCCCTCCGCCTTGCGGCGGCGAAACAGGGGCGTCAGCCGCTGCGCCTGGGCCTCACTCCAGTGCCTCAGCGGCGCCACCACCGCCGGATCGACACCGCAGCGCTCCAGCACCGCCAGGTTGGCCAGGGCGGGATCGCGCACGCTCGGCGGCTCGCCCCAGGGATCCCCTGGGGAGGCCACCGCCGCCCGGGCGTGGAAGGCCGCCAGCCGTTCCGCCAGCTCCTCAAAGGCGACGGGGGGAACGCTGCCGTGGGCCAGGGCCTCCGGCAGCAGGGCCTCCTGGGGGAAGCGACGCATCATCAAGGCCGTTTCGATCACCGGCCCGCCACCGTGGAAGCGGGCCCGCTCCAGTGGCCCGTGGATCGGCACCACCGCCAGGTAGAGATCGGGCGCCAGGCGACGGTTGAGGCGCAACTCCTCGGCGCAGAACCAGGCGCGGCGGGCCTGGGTGCTGAAGTCCACGAAGCCCAGGTCGACCGGTTTCTTGATCTTGTAGGCCACCGGCCCCACCAGGAGGATCCAGGAGATGTGCGTCTCCAGGAGCTCGATCGGCTCGGGTGGCGCCGGCTGATGGGCCTCGGGACGCAGCAGGGCGGCGATCAGCGGATCCATGGCGCGCCTGCGGGGCCGGGAAGGCTGCGGCCGGGAGGGGAGCCCCCATTATTCCCCGACCATCCCCGGGGGAGAGGCCGGGGAGAGAGCTGCGTAGAGTCGCTTGTTGTCGTGGTTCCGTGCGCGAGCTGCCGTTCCAGGCCCTGGTGGCCCAGGCTGCCTGCGTTGCGGTGGCCCTGGCCGGCGGCGTCCCGGGCCACGGCCAGGCAACCCTGCCACCACCGCCCCTGCCGCCCCTGCCAGCCCCACCAGCGGGCCCGGCCCCCACTCCGGCGATCCAGCGGGTGCGGCCTGCCCGCGTGCTCTCCGTGCGCAACGGCCAGGAGCTGCGGGTGCAGATCGCCGGCACCGACCTGCCGCGGCGGGTGCGGCTGGCCTGCCTGCAGGCCCCCCGCCCCGGCCAGGTGCCCTGGGCCCAGACGGCCCAGCGGCGGCTGCGGGCCCTGCTGCCGGTGGGCAGCGAGGTGAGCCTGGAGCTGCGCGGCCGCGATGTGTTCAACCGGGAGGTGGCGCTGGTGCGGCGCAATGGCCGCGACATGGCCCTGCCGTTGCTGGAGGAGGGGGCCGTTTTCTTCTTCGATGGGCTGCCCGGCGGCTGCAACGAGCTGAACTACAGGGCGGTGGAGGGGTTGGCGCGGCGGCGCGCGCTCGGAATCTGGAGCGTGCCGGGCGGCATCGAGCGACCGTGGAGCTGGCTGGAGCGCGAAGGGGACCCCTCCGCCGAACCCTGAGGGCCGCACCCGGCCGGTCCTTCGCGCCACTGGGAGCGGGCCGTATCGAGCAGGCCGCTGTAGAGGTCGTTGAAGAGGCGGGCCAGGTCGGGATTGCTGGTGCCGGGCCCGCTGATCGCCTCAGCGCCCAGGGCGGCTTCGAGGATATCCAGCAGCAGGGCCACCTCCGAGCTCTCCAGATCGAGCAGATGGTGGCTGCCGCGATGGTCGACCTTCATAACGGGGGGCCAGATGCCCGGCGGCGGATTGCGCCAGTCTCCTCCCCGACCCGCCGGCACGGTGGCGCGGCCTGGCCATGGCGCTCCAGGAACAGGGGCAGCGGCAGCGGCTCTGCGCACGGCCGCCAGCCCCGCGCGGGCCCATCCCAGCACCATCCCGCCACCCGCAGCCGGGGACCGCGACCCGGCGCGCACACAATCCGGTAGCGGTGGCTGCCCGAGCGGCACCCGGGCGGCAAGGGGCCCCACGGTTCCCCCAGGGGGTGACCATCCCCCTGCTGGCGCAGGAAGGCCGCCAGCAGGGCCCCCGGGGCCGCGCCACTCCCCGCCGATGCCCGGGCGCGGGCGAGCCGGCGGGCCAGGGCCTGCGGATCGCCTCCCATGGCCAGCTGCAGGTGCAGGGGGCCCCAACCGGGAAATCCAAGGAAACTCACCAGGGCGGGGGAGGGCATGGGGACAGGGGCGGTCTTCCTTTCCTCCAGTGCCACCCCCTGGCAGAGTGCGCACAATTCCCCAACACGCCAGGAGCCGCCGCCATGAACAGCCCAGGGAACGGGCGCCCCGCCTGGCTGAACTGGCTGATCCTGGCGGCCTTCCTGTGGTCCTCGTGGCAGCTTTCGGGCCTGTGGGCAGCCCGCCTGCACGGCTGATCGCGGCTGGGGCTCCCGGTCAGAGAAGCGGCGGCGGCAAGCGGCCCGAGCCCGCCTCAGGGCCATGCCCTGGATGCCCGGGCGCCGGCGGGGCCAAGGGCGCCTCGCCACCGGCGGGTGGCAGCAGGGCCCGCCAGAGGCGAACGGCACTCCCCGCCAGCAGCAAGAGGGCAAGCAGGGCCAGAAGCACCACCGCCAACACCGCCGCCAGCTGCAGCAGGCCGAGGCCGAGCCGGCTCAGCCCCCCGATCACGTTGGCCAGCGCGTGGCTCACCAGCAGAAGAGCATCCAGGCGCTCGGGGAGACGCACCAGGGCCGCGAGGATGGCCATCCCCACAGCCCCAAGCACCAGCCCCATCCCCGCCTGCCTCAGCCGGCGCACCCGGCGGCGGCGGCGGCCGCGGGAGCGCCGCAGGATCGGTCCCTCCGCCGGGGTGGCCCCGTCCATCCGGGGAAGGTGAAGCGAGACGGGCGGGCGGGACATCGGAGCTTCAGGGATCCAGCGCGTAGCCGGCGCCGCGCATCCAGCGCTCAAACTCGATCAGAACCAGTTCGTTCGGACAATCGATCAGGGACAGCGCCTCGACCGTGCAGTCGCCCTGGCCGCCGTGGTGCAGGGAGATGTGAAAGCGATCGCCACTGAGGCCGCACACCTCTGGATCGCTGCGCACCACCACATCCAACGCCGCCCCGAGACGGGCCACACGACGGCGCAGTTCCGACCAGCTCATCGTCATCGGCAGCGCAGCGCGACGGAGCCCACACTGCTCCTGGGGAGCCCTGGCGTCAACTCCTGGCGGCGGCGGGCGTGGGGGCCGCAACAGGCTGGGGCGCCGGGGGCGGGGGGAGCAGCCAGGCGGAGGCGGCGGCCAGGGCCAGGGCCGCGGCTCCCCCAACTACCCCCGCGAGGCGGCGAGGCAGGGGTGTGCGCTCCTGCACCTCCCGGGCTCGCAGCGGGCGGACGGGGGGAACGGGAAGGTCGACCTGCAGGCGGGGGTCGAGACGCAGACGGTCGAGGACCCGCACCAGATCCGCCAGTTCGGCATCATCGAGGACGAGCTCCAGAGGCTCGACATCCGGCTGGCTGCTGCGCAGCAGCAGGGTGTGGCGGCCATCGGCGGCCGGGGCGATCTCCGCCGGATCCTGGGCAGTGCCGACCCGCCGGGGGACGCCGCTGAGCAGGAGCCGCGCATAGGGCAGCACCACCTGGAGGATCGCCTGCAGGTGATCGCGGCGGCCCTCCAGCTCCTCAGGCCGCCCGACCCAGGCCAATGACCAACCGGTGAGGATTCCCACCACCTCACCGGACTGGCCGGCGGAAAGGTCGGGGAGACCCTCCAGGGTCAGCCGGCAGCTCTGCTGGTCGTACTGGAGGCTTTTCTTCATCGCCGAGGGGGTGGCAAACATCAGGAGCTCAACCGTCCGCGTCCATCAGGCTGGCCCGCATCCGTTCCAACCCTCCGCTGCCGGCCACCAGCGCCAGGCTCTGGATCAGCTGGCGGCGCTGCTGCGCTCCGGCCTGGGGATCGAGCAGGCGTTGCACGCCGCTGCGCCGGAGGTTCATCCGCTCCCGCACCAGCTCCGAGAGCCGATCCCGGAACAGATCCCAGCGCTCACGGGTGAGGTCTTCCGGTTCGCTGCGGGAGAGCAACTGATGCAGCATCGGGTAGAGCCGCTCGGCCATCACGCAGAGAATGCGGATCAGGGCATCGGTTTCGGCCGGCGCCAGGCTGCCGCGCCGAAAGTTGCGGCGCAGGGGGTTATGGCAACGGCGCTTCCACAGCTCCACCCGATTGGGGAAGAGCTCCGTGAAGCCAAGCTGGTCGCTGATCCACACCATCGCTTCGCCGCCGCTGTAGTCGAGCGCCTCCGCGGTGAGCAGCAGCAGATCGAGCCGCTCGATCCCCCGGCGGGAGAGCGGGCGGGCCGGAGCTCCGTCGGTGGTGGGCTCGGCAGCGGTGGAAGCGGCGGCGGGAGCGGCGGCGGTCATGACCATGGCTGCGATACTGCCAGCACTGGCGGCCATCCGTCGACCGCCAGGCGGCACAGAACCCTGCCCCCCCACCCTGCACCCCAGCCTGCGAGGAGGCGGGCATCCCCATGAGCGCCACCGCCGGATCCAGTTCCCAGCCGCCCGCAGGGGCTTCCCCCCCATCGGATGATCTGCGCGCCCTGGTGCGCGAGATCCCTGATTTCCCCAAGCCCGGCATCCTCTTCCGCGACCTGAGCCCCCTGCTGCGCGACCCGCAGGCCTGGGCCGAGGTGGTGCGCCGTCTGGGCGAGATCTGCGACCGGCTCCAGCCGGAGCTGATCGTGGGCATCGAAAGCCGCGGCTTCATCGTCGGCGTGGCCGTGGCCACGGACCGCCGGATCGGCTTTGTGAAGGCCCGCAAGCCGGGAAAGCTGCCGCCCCCGGTGGTGTCGGTGGATTACGAGCTGGAATACGGGAGCGACCGGCTGGAGATCCTCAGCCATGGCTACGACCACAGGCCGCGCGTGCTGATCGTGGACGACCTGCTGGCCACCGGTGGCACCGCCGCAGCCTGCGCAGAGCTGGTGAACCAGGTGGGCGGAGAACTGTGCGGTTTTGCCTTCGTGATCGAGCTGGCGGAGCTGGGCGGGCGGGATCGGCTGCCCGCCGGGGTTCCCGTGGAATCGCTGATCGTCTACTGAGCTGATCGTCTACTGAGGGGGGCCACCCCCCAGGTTCTGGTCCTGCCAGGCCAGCACCGCATCGAACTGCTCGAGGCTGATCAGCCCGAAGCGCCAGAGCACCACCGGCAAGGGCGCCTGCTCCAACTGGGCCTGCTTGAGGCCCAGCGCCAGGGCGCCTTCACTCAGCCCGATCGATCCGCGCAGGAAGCGCAGCAGGGCCTCCGGTGGGGGCGACTGGGGGGAGGTGCTGATCACCATGGGGTTGGGCCTCCAGCCCTCACGGTGCCGCGCCGGCCAGCGGGCGGCAAGGGCCGTGGGTCATCACCCCTAGGGCGAGACGGCGCAGGGGGGCGCTGCCCGCCAGGGCGAACAGGGCGAGACGGCGAATCGGCAGCAACAGGGGCTGGCGGTTGGAGAACAGCCGCACCAGCAGATCGGTGGCCAGCAGGGTGAGCAGCAGATCGGGCCAACGACGGCGCCCGTAGGCCCCCGCCAGGCGAGAGGCCCGCAGACGGCCCGCCGCGGCACGGGCGGCGAGACGATGGAGCACCTCCACATCACGCCAGCAGAGGTTGAGCCCCTGGCCGCCCACCGGGTGGCAGCGATGGGCACTCTCCCCCACCAGCACCACCCGACCACGGTGCAGGCGGCGCGCCAGCTCGAGGGCCACCGGAAAGGAACGGGGCGCATCAAGGAGGGCATCGGGCTGCAGGCGCTCGGGCAGAACGCCGGCAAGGCGATCGAGAAAAGCGGCGCCGCTGAGGCCCTCCAGTTGGCGGCAACGGCTGGCGGGAGCGCTCCACACCAGCTGGGCTTGGTGATCTCCCAGGGGCAGCACAGCGAAGGGGCCCTCCGGGCGCAGCAGCTCCCAGGCCTCATCGAGGCCGGAGCCCCTCAGCTCCACCTGCACCGTCAGGCAGGCCTGCCGGTAGGGCCAGCGCCACTGGCGGATGCCCAGGGAGCCGCGGATGGGGGAGGCGGGGCCATCGGCGGCCACCACCAGATCGGCGGCCGGCTCCCCAGGCACGGCGGCCCCCGGAGCGGGGGGCGGTGAGCCCAGGGCCAGACGCACCGCCGGTTCGGCCGCCAGCCGCCCGAGCAGCACCTCCATCAGGGGGGCGTGGCGGGCAATCCAGCCGAGGGCGGCTCTGGGGGCTCCTGGAAGCGGCCCGCCGAGGTCGGGGCTGGTGAAGGCCGCGTCACCACCGCTGCCCAGATCCCGGAGCTGCAGCTGGCGAAAGGGCACCAGGCGGGGTTCGAGGGCTTCCCAGAGCTGGAGGCGCCGCAACAGGCGGCGACTGGAGTGGGTGAGGGCATAGGCCCGGCTGCGGGCCAGCAGGGCGTGGTGCTCGAGCGGATCGTGGAGCACCACCTGCCAGCCGGCGTGGGCCAGGGCAAGGGCCGTGAGGGCGCCGGTGGGTCCAGCGCCGTGAACCCGGGCAAGCAGCGGGGCGGTCATGGCGACGGGGGGAGGGGCGCCGTGGGCAGGGGGGAGGAGCGCCGGCAGCAAAAAGCCGCAGCAGAGTCTGCTGCGGCCTGGGCCGGCGGGGCCGGCGCATGGGGAAGGGATCAGCCGAGGCCGAGCAGGCCGTGGGTGAAGGCTTGGCCGCCGAGGGCAAACTCGGTGGCGAGCAGGGCGATGAAGCCGAGCATGGCCATTCGGCCGTTGAGCTTCTCGGCGCGCTCATGGAAGCCCCAGCCGTTGTCGGCGGAGACGACTTCCATGCGGGGCTCGGTGGCGAAGGCGTTGAGACGGCCGCCGTCTTCGGTGGTCACCTGGGCGCCGCGGATGGCAGGGGCTTGAGTCATGGGAGGCTCCGTTTCGATGTGTTGCAGGAACTGTAACGCAATGTTGCGAGAGGCAGGGCGGTTTGCCGCCCGAGCTCCCTTCAGCGCAGCCGCCGCAAGCACAGCTCCTCGAACGCCGGCCGCAGCAGATAGGGGTACTCCCCCACCCACAGCTTCAGCTGCGGCAACCAGGCGTCGCTGAGGGCACCGATCCGGCCGAAGTCGCGCCGGTCACTGAGCACCAGGCAGCGCACCGCCATGCCGCGCCGGATGCGCTGATGGGGCTTCTCAAACTGAAAGCGCACCTGGCCCAGCACCCCCTCCTCATCCTCCAGCTCCAGACACAGCCAGGTGCGGCGGTTCTCCACCAGCTCCAGCCTCCCGGAGCGATCGGCCTGCTCACGCCGCTCCTCCACCACCTCGCGGGTGAACAGATCGGAGACCCATCCCTCGAAGATCGCAGCCGACGGGTAGCGGCGCAGGGTGGCGTTGCGCTGGCCCGCCTCCACGATCGGCCCCCAGAGGATGTAGAGCACCGTGATCACGCCGGCTATCAGCCAGACGGAGGAATAGCGGCTGTTGAAGGCCAGGGTCTGGCTCACCAGCAGCAGCAGGACGCCGCCGATCACCGAGACCAGCAACCGCTGCAGCAGTTTGCGGGGATCACCGCTGCAGGCGTTGAACTGGGGGCCGGTGGCCACGGCCGGGATCAGGCGGTTCAGCTCGCTGGAGGTGACCGGAAGCAACATCGCAAAGGGCGGTGCAGGGGAGCGAAGCCAGCTCGCGACAATACGGGCTCTGGCCTGCCGGCTTCAGAGGAGCCGCTCGAGGCCGTAGACCAACCCCTCCAGCGCCCGCACCCGCCGCGCCACCAGCAGCACCCCCGGCATGTAAGCGCTGCGGTCGATCGTGTCGTGGCGCAGGGTGTAGGTCTCCCCCGGCGCGCCGAACATCACCTCCTGGTGGGCCACCAGTCCAGGCAGGCGCACCGAGTGCAGGCGCAGGCCGCTCTCCCGCAGGCCGCCCCGGCAGCCCGCCAGGCTTTCCTGCTCCTCCACCTGGGGGGCGTTGAACCCCTTGCCCAGCTCCTCGATCAGCTCGGCGGTCTTGAGGCAGGTGCCGCTGGGGGCGTCGGCCTTGCGGTTGTGGTGGAGCTCGGTGAGCTCGCAGTAGTCGTAGAAGCGGGCGGCGGCGGCGGCGGCCTGCTGGAGCAGCACCATCCCCACCGAGAAATTGGGGATCACCGCGGCGCCCACCCCCGCCTTGGCCGCAAAGCCGGCGAGCTCGTGCAACTGCTCCGGGCTCAGGCCGGTGGTGCCGATCACCGGATGGACGCCGTAGGCGATGGCGGCGCGGGTGTGCTCGTAGACCACCGAGGGATGGGTGAAGTCCACGAGGACGGCACCCCCGCCTGGGCCGGCGCTGCGCACCGACTGGCTCACCTGGCAGAGGGTGCCCTCCAGATCGGAGGTGATCGCCACCTCCTGCTCCCCAAGGCCCAGGGCCAGGCCCACATCCTCCCCCTCCCGGCCGGGGGTGGTGTCCACGGCACCCGCGAGGGTGCAGTCGGGAGCGGCCAGCACGGTGCGTACCACCTCGGCGCCCATGCGGCCCAGGGCTCCAGCCACCACCACCGGGATGGGGCGCTCCGGAGGCGGGGGGGCGGAGGCGGAGGCGCTCATTCGGATTGGCCAGGGCTGCCGCCGAGCCTATGAGCAGGTCGCGCCACCAGGCTCCCCTGCGTAGGCTTCGTGCCATTGCGCACACAACGGCTCGCATGTTCACCCAGGTCCGCTCCGCCAACCGCCGGGTCGTTCCCGACAGCACCGGGGATCGGGCCGTGATGAAGGCCGTCTACGTGGTGCTCGAACCCCAGTACCAGAACGCCCTCACCCAGGCCGCCACCAGCCTCAACGACCAGAACGGCCCCCTGGCGATCGAGCTGAGCGGCTACCTGATCGAGGAGCTGCGCGACCCGCAGAACTACGCCGATTTCTGCGCCGATGTGGCAGCGGCCGATGTCTTCATCGCCTCGCTGATCTTCATCGAAGACCTGGCCCAGAAGGTGGTGGAGGCTGTAGCGCCCCATCGGGATCGGCTCAAAGCGGCGGTGATCTTCCCCTCGATGCCCGAGGTGATGCGCCTCAACAAGCTGGGCACCTTCTCGATGGCCCAGCTCGGCCAGAGCAAAAGTGCGATCGCCGGCTTCATGAAAAAGCGCAAGGAGGCCGGTGGCGCCGGTTTCCAGGACGCGATGCTCAAGCTGCTCAACACCCTGCCAACGGTGTTGAAGTATCTGCCGGTGGAGAAAGCGCAGGACGCCCGCTCCTTCATGCTCAGCTTCCAGTACTGGCTGGGGGGTACGCCGGACAACCTGCGCAACTTCCTGTTGATGCTGGCCGATAAATACGTCTTCCCCCGCGGCGAAGACGGCCGGCCCGCCCTGCAGGTGGCCGATCCCGTGGTGTTTCCAGACCTGGGGATCTGGCACCCCCTGGCCCCGGCCATGTTCGAGGACATCAAGGAGTACCTCAACTGGACCGCCAGCCGCAGCGACCTGGATGACAAGGCGCGGAGCGGCCCGGTGATCGGCCTTGTTCTGCAGCGCAGCCACATCGTCACCGGCGATGAGGCCCATTACGTGGCGGTGATCCAGGAGCTGGAGTACCGCGGCGCCACGGTGATCCCGGTGTTCTGCGGTGGCCTCGACTTCACCCGACCGGTGAATGCCTTCTTCTTCGATCCGCTGAATCCGGACATACCCCTGGTGGATGGGGTGGTCTCGCTGACCGGCTTCGCCCTGGTGGGGGGACCGGCCCGCCAGGACCACCCCAAGGCGATCGAGGTGCTCAAGAAGCTCAATCGCCCCTACATGGTGGCCCTGCCGCTGGTGTTCCAAACCACCCAGGAGTGGGAGGAGAGCGATCTGGGCCTCCACCCGGTGCAGGTGGCGCTGCAGATCGCGATTCCCGAGTTGGATGGTGCGATCGAGCCGATCGTGCTCAGCGGCCGCGACGACGCCACCGGCAAGGCCCACACCCTGCAGGACCGGGTGGAGGCCATCGCCGAGCGCTCCATCCGCTGGGCCTCCCTGCGCATCAAGCCCCGCAGCGAGAAGAAGCTGGCGATCACCGTATTCAGCTTCCCGCCCGACAAGGGCAATGTGGGCACGGCGGCCTATCTCGATGTCTTCGGCTCGATCCATCGCGTGATGGAGGAGATGCGGGCCAAGGGCTACGACGTCAGCGGCCTGCCGCGCTCGCCCAAGGAGCTGATGGACGCGGTGCTCAAGGATCCTGAGGCGATGGAGGGGGCGCCGGAACTGGCGATTGCCCACCGCATGAGCGTGGCCGAATACGAGCGGCTGACGCCCTACTCCGTGCGACTTGAGGAGAACTGGGGCAAGCCGCCCGGCACCCTCAACTCCGATGGCACCAACCTGCTGATCTACGGCCGTCACTTCGGCCATGTGTTTGTGGGGGTGCAGCCCACCTTCGGCTACGAGGGCGATCCGATGCGCCTGCTGTATTCCCGCAGCGCCAGCCCGCACCATGGCTTCGCCGCCTACTACACCTATCTGGAAAAGGTCTGGGGCGCCGACGCGGTGCTGCACTTCGGCACCCATGGCTCCCTGGAATTCATGCCCGGCAAGCAGATGGGCATGAGCGAAACCTGCTACCCCGATTCCCTGATCGGCGCCCTGCCGAATCTCTACTACTACGCCGCCAACAACCCCAGCGAAGCCACGATCGCCAAACGTCGCGGCTACGCCGAAACGATCAGCTACCTCACCCCGCCGGCTGAGAATGCCGGGCTCTACAAGGGGCTCAAGGAGCTCGGTGAGCTGGTGGGTAGTTACCAGCAGCTGCGCGAAGGCAGCCGTGGCGTGCAGATCGTCAACGCGATTGTGGAAACGGCACGCCAGTGCAACCTCGACAAGGATGTCAGCCTGCCCAACGGCGACGCCTCCGAGCTCGATGTGGAAGGTCGCGATGCGGTGGTGGGGGCGGTCTACCGCCAGCTGATGGAGATCGAGAGCCGGTTGCTGCCCTGCGGCCTGCACACCATCGGCAAGCCTCCCACCGCCGAAGAGGCGATCGCCACCCTGGTGAATATCGCCGCCATCGAACGGCCGGAGGAGGGCCTCCGCTCCCTGCCGGGCCTGTTGGCCGAAGCCCTGGGCCGCACGATCGATGAGGTTTACCGCGGCAATGACGCCGGCGTGTTAGCGGATGTGGAGCTCAACCGCCACATCACCGAAACCTGCCGCACCGCGGTGGGGGCGATGGTGCGCGAGGTGACCGGCGCCGATGGCCGGGTCACACTGCGGCGCAACTTCGGCTGGCTGTTCGAGCTGCTGGAGCGCTTCGGGCTGCGGCTGCCGAGCCCCTGGCTGAGCGCCTGCCGCCAGGGCGGCTTCGCGGCGGTCGATCCGGTGGAGCTCGACAAGCAGTTCGCCTACCTGCGCTTCTGCCTCGAGCAGGTGTGCGCCGACCAGGAGATGGGCAGCCTGCTGCGGGCCCTCGACGGCGAGTACATCATCCCCGGGCCCGGCGGTGATCCGATCCGCAACCCCGGCGTGCTGCCAAGCGGCAAGAACATCCACGCCCTTGATCCCCAGGCCATCCCCACCCGGGCCGCCGTCGCCGCCGCCAAGGTGGTGGTCGATCGTCTGATCGAGCGCCAGAAGGCGGAGCAGGGCAGCTGGCCGGAAACGATCGCCTGCGTGCTCTGGGGCACCGACAACATCAAGACCTACGGCGAATCCCTGGCCCAGATCCTGTGGTTCATCGGTGTGCGACCGCTGCCCGATTCCCTGGGCCGCGTCAACAAGCTCGAACTGATCCCGCTCGAGGAGCTGGGGCGGCCCCGCATCGACGTGGTGGTCAACTGCTCTGGCGTGTTCCGCGACCTGTTCATCAACCAGATGGCCCTGATCGACCAAGGGGTGAAGATGGCGGCCGAGGCCGACGAGCCCGAGGCGATGAACTTCGTGCGCAGGCACGCCCAGGAGCAGGCGCGGTCCCAGGGCATTTCCCTTCGGGATGCGGCCACCCGTGTGTTCTCGAATGCGAGCGGCAGCTACTCCTCCAATGTCAACCTGGCGGTGGAGAACTGCAGCTGGGAAGAGGAGGGTGAACTGCAGGAGATGTATCTCTCTCGCAAAACCTTCGCCTTCAATGCTGACAATCCCGGCGAGATGAACCAAAACAGGGAAGTATTTGAAACCGCAATGAAAACGGCGGATGTCACCTTCCAAAACCTGGATTCAGCTGAAATCTCCCTTACCGATGTAAGTCATTATTTCGACTCCGACCCCACCAAGCTGATCGCTTCTCTCCGCGACGACGGCAAGGCCCCCGCCAGCTACATCGCCGACACCACCACCGCCAACGCCCAGGTGCGCTCCCTGAGTGAAACGATCCGCCTCGACTCCCGCACAAAGCTTCTCAATCCCAAGTGGTACGAGGGCATGCTCAACAGCGGCTACGAAGGCGTGCGCGAGGTGGCCAAACGGCTCAACTTCACCCTCGGCTGGAGCGCCACCAGCGGCCAGGTCGACAACTTCGTCTACGAGGAGGCCAACAACACCTTCATCAACGACCCCGAAATGCGCCAGCGGCTGATGGATCTCAACCCCCACAGCTTCCGTCGCATCGTGGGAACGCTGCTGGAGGTGAACGGTCGCGGCTACTGGGAAACCTCCGACGAGAACATCAACCAGCTCCAGGAGATCTACCAGGAGATCGAGGATCGCATCGAAGGAGTAAAGGAATGAGGGGACCAAGGTACTCAGTCGCAAAATAAACGAGAGCGCAAGTACTTCCAGCGCATAGAGGCAAGAAGCGCGCACAAGAGACCAAAACGCCCAGGCACTAGGATTACGTCCAAATGAATAGCAGTTGCGGGACTTGCAAATTTTTTGCTCGACTTCAGTTTGATCTTCTATCTTCCATAAATTCCTGTCAAATTGGCAAGACTTCTCACTTCCATAAGACTTCTCACTTCCATAAGACTTCTCACTTCCAATAGCTCCTCAACATCCAAAAAAAGCACCCTTCCGTAGAAGAGTGCTTTGATTCAGACCACAGTCCAGCGGTAGGAACAAGCCCAGAACGTTCAGTTGACGCTGCTGGCGGGCAGGGCCACGGGAATGCGGGGCACGGGGAAACCGTTGCTGCTGAGGGTGTCCGCAATCACCCGGTTGGTGTCGAAGTACACCTGCCAGTAATGGGAGGTGTGGGTGTAGGGGCGCACAGCCAGGCGCGGGCCACGCTCGGTGAAGGTGAGCAGCTCCACATCGGCCTCCTTGCCGGGGTACTGGTTGGGAACGGCGCGCACGGCCTCCTTTAATAGGGCGATAGCACGACCCACATCCGCGGTGCTGTCGAGCTGGGCCTCCAACTCCACACGCCGGTAGGGATGGCTGGAATAGTTGACAATCGTGTCGCCAAAAAACTTAGCGTTGGGCACGATGTTCTCAACGTTATCGGGCGAGAGGATTGTGGTCACAAACATGCCCACATCCTCCACCGTGCCAGTGACCCCACCACCATTCACGAAATCACCGATGGCCACGGGCCGGAACAACTGCAGGAACACCCCGGCCGCGAAGTTGCCGAGCATGCCACTCCAGGCCATGCCAATCGCCACCGCAGCACCGGCAAGCAGGGCGGCAAAGCTGGCGGTCTGCACGCCGAAGAAGCCGAGGATCGCCACCGCCAGCACCACGCGCAACAGGGCGCTGATCAGGCCGAGCAGAAAGGAGACCAGGGTGGTATCGAGCTTTGCCATCGAGAAGCTGCGCCGCAGCACGCGCATGGCGAAGCCGATGAGCCAGCCGCCCACAACCCAGAGAAGGATTGCGCCGACAATTTTGAACAGAAACGGAACAATAATTGTTCCGATCATTGATGGTTGAACGATCATGGGAAGAGAGGCAGCGGTGCCTGCAGCCGGAGCCATCGAATGGATTTGAAATGCGTTCCCATAATGTGCAAAACCACCAGGGGTGTCAACCCAAACTTCACTACTGATCTTGATTTTCTTGCAGACGATTAAGGGATGATGGCGCTGGGCGAACGCGCCACAGCGCATCGGCCATCCGAGCCGTCTGCACGATCGGACCCACGTCATGAACCCGCAGCACGGCGGCTCCGGCGGCGATCGCCCGGCAGCACACCGCCGCGGTTCCCCAGAGCCGCGCCCGCGGTCGCGGTTCCGCCAGCACCTCACCGATGAAACGCTTGCGGGAGGGCCCCACCATCAAGGGAAACCCCTCGGCGGCCAGATCCTCCAAAGAGGCCAGCAGGGCCAGGTTCTGCTCGACCGTCTTGGCGAAGCCCAGCCCCGGATCCCAGAGCAGCTGGCCCGGCCGTACGCCCGCGGCCAGGGCGCGATCAGTGGCACGCAAGAGCTCCTGACGCACCTCCTCGGCCACGTCCCCGTAGACGGCCTGCTGGTCCATCGTGCGGCTGTTGCCGCGGCTGTGCATCAGCACGTAGGGACAGCCGGCAGTGGCCACCAGCGACAGGATCGCCGGATCGCGCCGGCCGCCGCTCACGTCATTGATCCAGTCGGCCCCGGCCGCCAGGGCCGCCTCTGCCACGGCCCCATGGAAGGTATCCACCGACAACAGAACCCCCGGAACGGCCGCGCGGATCGCCCGCAATGCGGGCAGCAGCCGCCGGATTTCGGCCTCCGCCCCCACCTCCTCCGCCCCCGGCCGGGTGCTCTGGGCCCCGAGATCCAGCACATCGGCGCCACGGGCGACCTGCCGGCCCGCCTCCGCCAGCGCCGCGGCCGACCCAAGGAAGCGCCCCCCATCGCTGAAGGAATCCGGGGTGAGGTTGATCACCCCCATCACGCCCGTGCGATCCCCCCAGGGCCGGCGCAGGTCGGGCCGCTGCGGCGCTGAATCGGGCTCCACCTCAGGCGGCAACGGCCACCGGCTCGTAGTTGCAGATGCGGGCGAAGCCCGTGGGGTCCAGGGAGGCGCCACCCACCAACACGCCATCGATCTCGGGCTGGGCCATGAGCGAATCGATCGTGGCGGGCGTCACCGAGCCGCCGTACTGCACGATCACATCGGGGTTGCCCACCCAGCCGCGGATCAGGCCGCAGATTCGGTTGGCCTCCTCCGCCGCGCAGGTCTTGCCGGTGCCGATCGCCCAGATCGGCTCGTAGGCCACGATCAAGCGCAGGGGATCGACGCCCTCAATCCCTTGCTCCACCTGGCGATGGATCACCCGCTCGGTTTCGCGGGCCTCACGCTGGTCGAGGCTTTCACCCACGCACAGGATGGGAATCAGGCCGTGGGCCTGGGCCGTGCGGGCGCGCAGGTTGATCTGCTCATCGCTCTCGCTGTAGTACTTGCGGGGCTCGCTGTGGCCCACGATCGCGTGGCTGACGCCATGCTCCACCAACATCGGCGCCGACACCATGCCGGTGTAGGCCCCCTTCTCCTCCCAGTGCACGTTCTGGGCAGCGATCTCCACGCCGGCGCCGGCCAGGTGGCGGCAGAGCGTGGGGATGGCGGTGAAAGGCGGCGCCAGCACCACCTCCCGGTCGCCCGGAAGCTGCTCGATCAACGGGCGGAAGGCAGCGGCGAACGCCCGCGTCTCGGCGCAGGTCATGTTCATCTTCCAGTTGCCTGCGATGACGGCCTTGCGCACCGGCGTCCACTCCCGACGAACAGAGCCCGCCACGCTAATGCGTGACGGTCACCAGCACCTCGCGACCGTCGAGGGCCACCACGTCGCCGGGCCGCAGCTGGCGCCCCCGCCGCATCTCGATGGCGTCGTTGACGCGCACATCGCCGCGCTGGATGCGCTGCTTGGCTTCGCCGCCGGTGGCAGCCAGCCCCTGCCATTTGAGGAACTGATCGAGCTTCACGGCAACAGGGCTCTGGCAAGGCCGGGCGTAGGGTGCCCCGATGCTCGCACCCTCGCCGGCCGGCTTCCGCAGGCTCTGGCCGCTGCTGAAGCCCCACCGGCGACGGCTCCTGGCCGGCGGCCTCTGCATCCTCGTCTTCGTTGGCAGCTTCCCGGTGCTGGCCTGGCTGGCCGGCCAGCTTATCCCCGCCATCGGTGCCGGCGACATCCCACGGGTACTGCGCAGCGTGGGCCTGGCCCTGGCCGTGTTCCTGGTTCAGAAAACGGCCCAGTTCGGCCAGGACACCCTCCTGGCCGACCCTGCTTTGCATGTCAGCCAGGAGTTGCGGCAGCGCCTGTTTGCCCGCCTGCAGCAGCTCGACTTCAGCGCCCTGGAAAAGCTCTCAGCGGGCGATCTCACCTACCGGCTCACGGAGGACGCCGATCGGGTGGGGGAGGTGATCTACAAAACGATCCACGACAGCACCCCCAGCGCCCTGCAGCTGGTGGTGGTGCTGGGCTACATGGTGTGGCTCGACTGGCCCCTGGCCCTGGCGACCCTGCTGCTCGCCCCGTTCGTGGCGGTGCTGGTGAGCGCCTTCGGAGCACGGGTGATGCAGGCGGCCGAGCGCAGCCAGAAACAGGTGAGTGAGCTGGCAGCCCTGCTCGGCGAGGCGATCGGCGCCCTGCCCCTGGTGCGGGCCTACGCGGCCGAGCCCTGGTTGCAACGGCGCTTCAACGAAGAGGTGGATCTCCACCGCCGCGCCCGCTCCCGCACCATGCGGCTGCTGGCGCAACAGCATCCAGTGGTGGGCTTCATCGAAGCCTTCGGCATCCTGGCGGTGCTGGTGATCGGCGCGGCCCGGATTCAGGCGGGGGGGCTGAGCAGCCAGGGCTTCAGCGCCTACATGGCGGCCCTGCTGATGCTGATCGACCCGATCTCCCACCTCACCACCAACTTCAACGAATTCCAGCAGGGGCAGGCCTCCCTGCGGCGGCTGCGGGCGATCGAGGCCGAGCCGGTCGAACCCCCTGACCGGCCCGGAGCCCTGGCCCTGCAGGGGGTGCGCGGCGCCCTGGTGCTCGAGAGCGTGCGCTTCGGCTACGACCCCGCCCAGCCGGTGCTGCAGGATCTCGATCTGCGGGTCGACCCCGGCCAGGTGGTGGCCCTGGTGGGCCCCTCGGGGGCGGGCAAGACCACCCTCTTCTCCCTCTTGCTTCGCTTCAACACCGCCCAGGGGGGCCGGGTGCTCCTCGACGGCCACGACCTGGCCGATCTGAAGGCGCGGGACCTGCGCCAGGCGGTGGCCCTGGTGCCCCAGCAGAGCACCCTGTTTTCCGGCACGGTGGCCGAAGCGATCGCCTTCGGCCGACCCGCGAGCCGTGAGCGCATCCGCGAGGCCGCCCAACTGGCAAACGCGGCGGGCTTCATCGAGGCCTTGCCCGAGGGGTACGACAGCCGCGTGGAGGAACGGGGCAGCAACTTCTCCGGCGGTCAGCTGCAGCGCCTGGCGATCGCCCGCGCCGTGCTGGGCGATCCCGCCGTACTGCTGCTCGATGAGGCCACCAGCGCCCTCGACGCGGAGGCCGAGGAGGCGGTGCAGCGGGGCCTGGCCCAGGCGATGCGCGGCCGCACCGTGCTGGTGATCGCCCACCGGCTCTCCACGGTGCAGGAGGCCGACCGGATCCTGGTGCTGGAAGGGGGCCGCATCGCCGAGCAGGGCAACCATGATGCCCTGATGGCCCAAGGGGGCCGCTACCGCGAGTTGTGTGAGCGACAGTTCATCCGGCTCGAGAGCTAGCTGGTCTCGGCCGCTCCCTAGTCTGGGGGGGTCAAGCACGCTCTTCGTCTGTGGACGCCGAAACTTCGCCCCAACCCCCGGTCCTCACCTTTGAGGGCAAGCGCTACGACCTCAACACCCTTCCAGACGACCTCAAGGAACTGGTGCGCGGCATGCAGGTGGCCGATGCCCAGCTGCGCATGCACGAAGACACGCTGAAGGTCCTGGCGGTGGGCCGCCAGTCGATGGCCATGCAGCTCAACCAGCGGCTGCAGTCGATTCCGGCCCTGCCGGAGGGCTGAGGGGGTAACCCTCCGCCCCCTCGCGGCCCCCGCCTCAGGCGAGGGGGCGGAGATCCTCAAAGGCGAAGCGGGTGCTCACGCGGACGCCGCCGGGCTGGTCGCTCTCCACCTGCCGCTCCGCCAGCACCCAGGGGCCTTCGTCCGCGAGGGGCACGAAGGTGTCGGTGTAGGCGTTCTCGCCGCCCCGGGGCGCACCGGTGGCGGGGTCGCTGCTGCGGCTGGTGTAGGTGCGGCTGAGGTAGCCGGCGCCGGTGTCGGTCACCGCCGTGGTGAAGATGGTCACCACCGTGCCGTGGATGTGGCGATGCACCATGGTCACCACGTTGTTCTTGATGCGGTAACGGTCGCCGGCCGCCTTGCCGCCCATGATCACCTCCAGGCCCACCCCATCGGTGTCACCAGCGGTGAAGGTGTTCTCCCCGTGGGTTTGATCGAAGCTGCGGCGCACGCGGTGGATCGCCACCTCCCAGAGCTGGCCGGCAATCTCCTTGTGCACGGCCTCATCCTCGATGCCCTCCACGCTGGCCTTGAGGTCGGCGCCCACGCGGAAGCTCCCCTCCAGCCGGCGTCCGTCGCGCTCCCACACGCAGCGGCCCCCGTAGCCAGAGAAGCCGGGATCCCAGGTGTAACGGTTCTCGTAGGCGGCGCGGAACAGGGCGGAGCAATCGCTGCCCGGAGCCACCGGGAACCCCTCGCCGATGGGGGACGGGGACGCGGCGGAGGGGGCTAGGGGGGCGCTCGTCACGGGGGCCGGGGATCGTGGGAGGTTCAGCCTACAAAGGCTTGCTGGGGGTCCCGCTGCCCCAGGGGCGATGGATGTCCTGGAGGGCCACCACCTCCACCTGGCGATGCTGCTGCAGGGCACCGATCGCCTCCACCGCGGCGCGGGCACCGGCCAGGGTGGTGACGGTGGGCACGGCGTAGTCGAGGGCGGCGTGGCGCAGGTAGCGGTCGTCGTGGGCCGCCCGGCGGCCGATCGGGGTGTTGATGATCAGCTGCACGGTGCCGGAGCGGATCGCGTCCTCGATGTTGGGGCGCCCCTCATGCACCTTCAGCACCGACGTGACGGAGAGGCCGGCCTGGCGCAGCACCTGGGCCGTACCCTCCGTGGCCGTCAGCGCGAAGCCCTCCTCCGCCAACCGCCGGGCCACCGGCACCAGGGCAGGCTTGTCGCGGTCGTGGGTGGAGAGGAACACGGTGCCGGCGGTGGGCAGGGGCTCCCCTGCCGCCAGCTCCGCCTTGGCGTAGGCCAGGCCGAAACCGGGGGCGATCCCCATCACCTCGCCGGTGGAGCGCATCTCCGGACCCAGGAGAGTGTCCGCGCCGGGGAAGCGCTTGAAGGGAAGCACCGCCTCCTTGACCGTCTGCAGGGGAGGCACCGGCTCGCTCTCCAGCCCCAGATCCGCCAGGGAGCGGCCAGCCATGACCTGGCTTGCGATCTTGGCCAGCGGCACGCCGGTGGCCTTGGCCACGAACGGCACCGTGCGGGAAGCCCGGGGATTGGCCTCAATGATGTACACCCGATCCTCGCCCTCGCTGTCGCGCTGGATGGCGAACTGCAGGTTGATCAGGCCGCGCACCTCCAGGGCCAGGGCCAGCTCACGGCTCCATTGGCGGATCGTCGCCAGGGCACCGGCCGAGAGGGAAACGGCGGGCAGGGCGCAGGCGGAATCGCCGGAGTGGATGCCGGCGGGTTCGATGTGCTCCATCAGGCCGCCGATCACCACGCGGCCCTCCGCATCGCAGAGGGCATCGACATCCACCTCGATGGCGTTCTCCAGGAACTGGTCGATCAACACCGGGTGATCCGGCTCCACCTGCACCGCCTCCACCATGTAGCGGTTGAGCTCCTCCTCGTCGTACACCACCTCCATGGCGCGGCCGCCGAGCACATAACTCGGGCGCACCACCACCGGATAGCCGATGCGCTCGGCCACGGCCCGGGCTTCCTCCTGGCTGCGGGCAAGGCCGTTGCGGGGCTGGCGGATCTCCAGACGGCGCAGGATCGCTTCAAACTGCTCGCGGTCCTCGGCCCGGTCGATCGATTCCGGAGAGGTGCCCCACAGACGCGTGCCGGTGGCCTGGCCCTCCTCGCTCTCCAACCAGCGCAGCAGCGGGATCGCCAGCTTCAGGGGCGTCTGGCCGCCGAACTGCACAATCACCCCCTCCGGCCGCTCGGCCTCAATCACGTTGAGCACGTCCTCGAGGGTGAGCGGCTCGAAGTAGAGGCGGTCGCTGGTGTCGTAGTCGGTGGAGACCGTTTCCGGATTGCTGTTGACCATCACCGTGGCGAAGCCAGCCTCCCGCAGGGCGAAGGAGGCATGGCAGCAGCAGTAGTCGAACTCGATGCCCTGGCCGATGCGGTTGGGGCCGCCGCCGAGAATCATCACCTTGCGGCGAGTCTCGGGCGTTACCTCATCGGCGGGCGGCAGGGTCCGCAGGCGGCCATCGCTCTCGAGGCGCTCCAGCGGCCGCTCGTAGGTGGAGTAGTGGTACGGCGTGCTGGAAGCGAACTCGGCGGCGCAGGTGTCCACCGTCTTGAACAGCACCCGCACCCCCAGGGCCTGTCGATGGCGGCGCACCGCCAACTCCGATGCACCCACCGCCCAACCGATCTGGCGATCGGCAAAGCCCAGCTGCTTGAGCTCCAACAGGGCCGCGGCATCGAGCGCCTCCAGGGTGCGCCCCTGCAGCAGGCCCCGCTCGGCCTCCAGCAGCAGCCGCAACCGCGCCAGGAACCAGGGATCGATGGCGCTGATCCGGTGAATCTCCGCATCGCTGCGGCCGGCGAGCATGGCGGCACGCACGGCAAAGATCCGGTCGGGCGAAGGGGTGCGCAACTGGCGCTCCAACTCGGCCGGCTCCAGCGGCCCATCCGGCCGGTCGCAGCCCCAGCCGGCGTGCCCCGTTTCGAGGGAGCGCAGGGCCTTCTGGAACGATTCCTCGAAGCAGCGGCCAATCGCCATCGCCTCGCCCACCGACTTCATCGAGGTGGTGAGCACCGGCAGGGAGCCGCGGAACTTCTCAAAAGCAAAGCGGGGAATCTTGGTGACGACGTAATCAATCGTGGGCTCAAAACAGGCCGGCGTGGCACCGGTGATGTCGTTGATGATCTCATCGAGGGTGTAGCCCACCGCCAGCCGGGCAGCGATCTTGGCAATCGGAAAACCCGTGGCCTTGGAGGCCAGCGCGGAAGAGCGGGAAACGCGGGGATTCATCTCAATCACCACCACCTCGCCATCAACTGGATTGACGGCAAACTGGATGTTGCTGCCACCCGTATCCACACCGATCTCGCGGATGATGGCGATCGACTGATCGCGCAGTCGCTGGTATTCGCGATCGGTGAGGGTCTGGGCGGGGGCGACCGTGATCGAATCGCCCGTGTGCACCCCCATCGGATCGAGGTTCTCGATCGAGCACACGATCACCACGTTGTCGGCGGTGTCGCGCATCACCTCAAGCTCGAACTCCTTCCAGCCCAGCAGCGACTGCTCGATCAGGATCTGGGAGACGGGGCTGGCCTCCAGGCCGCTCTGGCAGATCTGGCGGAATTCCTCGGGGTTGTAGGCGATGCCGCCGCCGGAGCCGCCGAGGGTGAAGGCCGGGCGAATGATGCGCGGATAGCCGCCCACCGTTTCGCCCACCGCCAGGGCCTCCTCCAGATCGTTGGCGATGCCGGAGGGGCATACCCGCACGCCGATGCGGTTCATCGCCTCCTTGAACAGCAGCCGGTCTTCAGCCTTGCGGATCGCCTCCAGGTTCGCGCCGATCAGCTCGACCCCGAAGCGCTCGAGGGTGCCGTTCTCCGCCAGGGCCACGGCCAGGTTGAGGGCGGTCTGCCCCCCCATCGTGGGGAGCAGGGCATCAGGGCGCTCGATCTCGATCACCCGCGCCACCACCTCTGGGGTGAGCGGTTCGATGTAGGTGCGATCCGCCAGCTCCGGATCGGTCATGATCGAAGCGGGGTTGGAGTTCACCAGCACCACTTCGAACCCTTCGGCCCGCAGGGCCTTGCAGGCCTGGGTGCCGGAATAGTCGAACTCACAGGCCTGGCCGATCACGATCGGACCGGACCCCAGCAGCAGGATGCGCCTGAGATCCGTGCGGCGGGGCATGGGCGAGGATGGACCACTCGTGTCCAGCCTCTCACGCGGGCCGGTCTTCCCTCCCCCGCTCCCGCCGCCCCCGCGCCTGTGAGCATCGCTAACCTGCAGCAAAGGGGCTCAGATCCCCATCCATTCGCGGCCCGCCGCCCCGAACCCTCCTTGATGAGCCAGCGCCAGCCTCGATGAGCGAACTCCAGCGACTGAAGGGCCTGCTGCCCCCGGAGATGCAGAGCTGGGTGTTCGTGGAGGCGGCCGCCTCCGTCGACCCTCCCCTGGTCACGATCGAGGAGATCGGACGTGACGAAATTGAGATTCAGGTGGATCTCGAGAAGTGGGATGCCCTCGCCCTCGACCACCGCAACCTGCTCTTCTGGCACGAGGTGGGCCGCATCCAGAACGACGCGGTACCCCGTGACGGCTGGGAGATGGCGGCCCTGGCGATCGGCCTGGGCGGGGCGATCGGCGAGCTGTGGGTGCAGGACGGCCTGCTGCTGCTGATGGCGATGGGCCTCTCGGGCTTCGCCGGTTACCGCCTCTACCTCAAGAACAACTCCGAGAAACGCCTGCAGGACGCGATCACGGCCGACGAGCGGGCGATCGACCTGGCCTGCCGCTTCGGCTACAGCCTCCCCAACGCCTACAAGAGCCTGGGGGGGGCCCTCAAGGAGCTGGTGGAGCAGACCCGCAAGAAACGCCGCCGCGCCTTCTACGAAAACCGCCTGGAAGCCCTGCGCAAAAGCGCCGGCAAGGCCCGGGCCGAAATGGCCCAGCAGCAGGGATCCCGCGAGTCCGTCACCAGCGAGAACGTCTATGGCTGATCGCCCCCAAGCCGGCGACAGCGAGGCCTTGGCCCGCCTCGCCGCCGAAGCCTGCGACGACCGCAAGGCGGTCGATATCCGGCTGATCCGTGTGGAGGAGGTTTCCTCCCTGGCCGACTGGTTCGTGATCTGCAGCGGCCTCACCGATGTGCAGGTGCGAGCGATCGCCCGCTCGGTGCAAGATCAGCTGGAGAGCGAGGCCGGGCGCCTGCCCCTGCGGGGGGAGGGGCAGACCGAGGGCCGTTGGGTGCTGCTCGACTACGGCGAGCTGATTGTGCACGTGCTTACCCCCCAGGAGCGCAGCTTCTACGACCTCGAGTCGTTCTGGGGCCATGGCGAACAACAGCGGTACGTGAGTCCATCCGC
Organism: uncultured Synechococcaceae cyanobacterium; assembly: GCA_903907855.1. Taxonomy (GTDB): domain Bacteria; phylum Cyanobacteriota; class Cyanobacteriia; order PCC-6307; family Cyanobiaceae; genus Cyanobium. The sequence continues at coordinate 28,276 of CAIVPT010000139.1, forward strand.
GCTCCTGGCATGAGCGAGCGCGCGCCCCTGCCGGCCCAGACCGCCCCCTGCCCGGTGCCCCCGGAACAGCGGCCGCTCCAGGAATACGCCCAGCTGCTGGAGTCCTGGTTTTTTGCCTGGCCGGCGGGCGGCGCCACCCGCCTGCTGCGCTCCCTGGCGCTGGCCTGGTTCCTGGCCCTGGGGCCATGCCTGTTGGTGGCCACCGGCAGCATCCCCCTGCGCCACGACCTCCCCCGATTGCTCACAGCCGCTGCCGTGGCCGCTGTGCTGCTCCCCCTGCTGCTGCTCTGCCGCCAATGGCTGGGCTGGCGCTATGTGCACCGCCGCCTGATCTGTGAGCGGGTGGAGTACGAGGAATCGGGCTGGTACGACGGCCAGGTGTGGGAGAAACCGCTGAACTGGCGCCAACAAGACCTGCTGGTGGCACGCCATGAGGTGGCCCCAGTGCTCGTTCGCCTGGGCCGCGGCATGGCCCTGGCCGGCACCCTCCTGCTGGTCGGAGCCGGGGTCTGTCAGGCTCTCTGACACGAGACCGGACTCTCCCCTGCCGATCCATGTCTTTGTCCTCCAGCTTCAGCGGTTCCACGCGTCCCGGGGTGCCGCCACTGGAGGTGCGCCTGCTTCGGGAGGGCATCCTGGAGTCGCGCCACCGGGTCCATGCCGTGGTCTGCGATCCGCGCGGGCGGGTGCTGATGCGGGCCGGTGACCCCCAGCAGCTCAGTTTCGTGCGCTCGGCCCTCAAGCCCTTCCAGGCGATGGTGTTCGTGAGCAGCGGGGCCGCCGAATGGGTGGGCTGCGGCGAGAGGGGCCTGGCGATCGCCTGCGCCTCCCATGCCGGTAGCCCGGCCCATGCCCGCGAAGCCTTTCGCATCCTCTGGGGCGCCGACCTGGAGGCCTCCCAGCTCCAGTGTCCCGTGCCCGAGGGGGCCGGCAGCCCCCTGGAGCACAACTGCTCGGGAAAGCACGCCGCCTTTCTTGCCGCTTGCCGGCGTTTGCACTGGCCGCTCGAGAGCTATCTGCAGCCGGACCACCCGCTCACCCTGGAGGTGCGCAAGCGGGTAGGGGAATTGCTGGGGCTGCCCGGTGAGGAGCTGGTGAGCGCCCGCGACGACTGCGGCGCCCCCACCCTGCAGCTGCAGCTGGCCCAGATGGCCCTGCTGTTCGCCCATCTGGGGGCCGGCGCCCAAGCCGACCTGGAACAGCTGAGTCGGGCGATGCTCGCCCACCCCGAGCTGGTGGCGGGTCCCGGGCGGTTTGACACCGAACTGATGGCCCTGGGCCACGGTCAGGTGCTCAGCAAGGGGGGGGCCGAGGGGATCCAGTGCCTGAGCCGCGTTGGCGAGGGGCTGGGGGTCGCCATCAAGGTGGAAGACGGCTCCTCGCGGGCCAAGCAGGCGGTGGCCCTGCACCTGCTGGAACAGCTCGACTGGCTCACCCCCCTCACCCTCGACGACCTTCGCCAGCGCTTCCAGCATCCGGCGCCCCATCTGCGGCTGGAGGTGCGGGGCGAGCTTCGCTTCGACTGAGCCAATGGGTAAAGGGAGCGGCCGGCCGGCTGATAGGATCACTTCATCGGCAGCCAGCCGAATGCCCGTCGCGGGGTAGAGCAGCCTGGTAGCTCGTCGGGCTCATAACCCGAAGGTCGCGAGTTCAAATCTCGCCCCCGCCACCACCTCCAAGACCCGGCCCTCTTCACGATGGCCGGGTCTTGTTGTTTGGGCCAGGCCCCGCCCGCCCCGCTCTCCGCCCATGCCCCCCGCCTCCCCCCCACCCGAGGACGGCTTCCAGCCCGACGCCATCGTGGTGGGGGCCGGGGCCACCGGCGGGGTGGCGGCGATGGTGCTGGCGGAGTCGGGGCTGAGGGTGCTGGTGCTGGAGGCCGGGCCGGAGAAAACCCCCGCCCAGGCCCTCGGCCGGGAACCCTTCAACAGCCTGCGTCGCCTGGCCGGCCTCAGCAGCGGCCGCCATCGCCAGCAGGCCAACCATCCGGGCTACTGGAAACACAACCCCGACCTCTTCATCGACGAACGCCGCCATCCCTGGCTCACCCCGCCGGATGCACCGTTCCTGTGGACCCGCGGCCGCCAGGTGGGGGGCAAGAGTCTCACCTGGGGCGGCATCACCCTGCGGCTTTCGGAGAGCGAATTCCGGGCTGGGGAACGCGATGGGGTGGGCCCGGGCTGGCCGATCGGCAGCGGCGATCTCTCCCCCTATTACGACCGTCTGGAATCGCTGCTGGGGGTGCACGGCGCCTGCGACGGCCTCCCCCAACTCCCCGACGGCCGCTTCCGGCCACCCCTGCCCTTCACCCCCGGCGAACGGCAGCTGCAGGAGGCCATCGGCAGGGAGCTGGGGCTGCCGCTCATCCACTCCCGCGGCTTCCCCCTGCATCGCCCCGCCAGCGACGGGCCCTGGCCCCGCTCCAGCGCCCAGGGCGTCACCCTGGCGCGGGCGCTGGCCAGCGGGAGGGTGAGGCTGCGCAGCCGGGCCGTGGTCAGCCACCTGCAGATGAGGGAGGGCAGCGAGCAGGCAGATGGGGTGGTGCTGGCCCTCCCCAACGGCGGCCAGGAGCTGGTGCGCGCCCCGTTGGTGGTGCTGTGCGCCTCCACGATCGAGACCCTGCGCCTGCTGCTCCATTCCAGCGAAAGCCGGCGACCCGGCGGCCTGGTGGACCCCTCCGGCTGCCTCGGGCGTTTCCTGATGGACCACATCTCCACCAGCCGTTTCTTCGTGCTGCCCGATGTGCCACCGCCCGAGGAGCCCGCCGAACTCTCCGGTGCCGGCAGCGCCTTCATTCCCAACACCGTGAACCTGGCAGGGAGCCCGCAGGAGCGGGAAAGCCTCGGCTTCCGGCGTGGGTACGGCCTGTGGACGGCGGTGCAACGCTTCGATCCGCCCCGCGCCCTGCGCCGCCACCCCAACGGAGCCGTGGGCTTCCTCATCGGCCACGGCGAGGTGCTGCCCCACCCCGAGAACCGGGTGTGGCTGGATGACGAGCGGTGCGACGGCGACGGGCTGCCCGTGCCCCGGATCGAGTGCCGCTGGCGGCAGAACGAGCGGGCGATGGTGGCCCACATGCAGGCCCGCATGGCCGCAGTGGTGGCGGCGGCGGGGGGGGAGATTCAGCCGATCGAGGATCTGTTTGTGGTGCCGCTGCTGGAGCCGCTGGTGCGCCGCTCGCTGGCGGTTTCGCCCGAGGCGCCTCCGGCGGGGTATTACATCCATGAGCTCGGTGGCGCCCGCATGGCCGCCCGGGAAGAAGACGGAGTGGTGGACCCCTGGAACCGCTGCTGGCGGGCCCGCAACGTGCTGGTGGTGGATGGGGCCTGCTGGCCCAGCGCTGGCTGGCAGAGCCCCACGCTCACCGAAATGGCAATCACCTGGCGGGCCTGCGAGGCGGCTGCCCGGAGCCGCGGCCTGTAGGCAAACGCCCACAGGGATGGTCGTCTGGTGTCAATGACCACAGTTCCAGTGGGCGCCTGTTCGCACAATGGCGAGGCGACCTTTCAACGGGTCGGGCAAGGGAGAAAAAACCAGGCGAGGGCTGGCACCCTCGCTTTTTTTTGCCCGAATCTCCCGGCTGCATCGGCGGGCGGGAAAGCTCCCCATAGGCTTGTGCAAATGGTCCGAAGATCTACCTCTACTCAGGGACGGAGAAAGAGACCGTCGAGGTAGTGCTGGGTGACGCTGCGGTCCTGGCAGCCGTTCTGAAACAGGAAGCCAGCGAGTGCGGAGGTGATCACGCTGTACTGATCCCACTGGGGATGGTTCTCCAGGAAGCTGCGCATGCCCCGGAACAGCACCTCGGGCACCTCAGCTTCAAGCGTCACGCACGACTCTGTGCCGTCGGGATCGACGCTGGATTCTGCGGCGCCGTCCCCGCCGGGCGGAAGGTCCTGTTGGTCAGGAGTGCCCTGCGATGACAACCGCGAATCCATGCCCATGGCGTCTTGACCCACCCGTACCTGCGCCCCACTACGCCACAGACGGTGGGGGGTCGTCAAAGGGAAGCCAGATGGGCAAACCCAGCCTGGCTTCGGCTGAGACTGGCTGCAACGGCAGGGGCGGCAGCCAGCCAACGGCGGCCAGGGGAAGCGCGGACAAGCGCCAGCGAAAGCTGTCAAGGCGAGGATGGGCCATTCCCCAGTTTCCCCAGATGGGCCGCCGCTGGAGAGCCCAGCCCCCGCCATCTGTGGAAAACCAGGGCCTGGATGGCGGAAAACGCGAACCAAATGGGGAAAGCCCGGATTGATCAGGAAAACTGATAGCGGCGAGTCGAGCGGGTCGCACTTTGGGATGAGACGCCGGGAACGTTCACCCGGCGCACTCAGCCTGGCGGACGGCGCAGGGTGCGGGGTCCAAGCGGATGATCGGCGTGGGGGTAAGGCGCATGGCCGTGGTGCGCGTGGTCATGGTCATGGTCATGCGCGTGGTCGTGCGCATCGTCGTGGTCGTGGCTTGGGCCGCCCAGGGGCAGGGGAACACCATCGGGCTGGCATGCGCCCGTGCACTCCCGCTCGCAGAGGGTGCAGCTCTCCACCAACCCTTCCACGTGGTGATGGTGGCTGTGCTGGGGGGCACCCACCTCCTGCTCGAAGCCGAGCACCTGGGCCCGGTACTTGCACAGCGAACAGTTCATGTCGGTGTCGCCACGAAGCACATCGGCCACCCGCTCCCGGAAGGTGGCCAGAACCGAGGGGTGATCCCCCAGATAGGAGGCCTCCAGGAACTCCACCCCGGGGTGGTCCGCCGCAACCAGGCGGCTGTGTTGCACGATCCGGCTGACCAGAACCCCGGAGAACAGGAAGTAGGGAAACACCACCACACGCCGATAGCCCAACCGCACCACCTGGCGGAGGCCCGGCTCCACCAGCGGAAACGTGACCCCGGAGTACAGGGTTTCGCCCCAGCCGAAGCCGAAGCCCTCCACCAGCATGCGGGTGACCTTCGCCACATTGGAGTTAGCGTCCGGATCGGACGAACCCCGACCCACCACCACCAGCAACGTGTCGTGGGGGGGCACCGGCGCCCGGCCGGCCGCCACAGCAGCGGCATCGGCCGCCGCCAGGGTGTCGCGGATGCGGGCACCGGCCGCCTCGATCATTTTGCGGTCCACCCCCAGCTCGCGCCCGTAATCCACCCGTAGACCGGTCTCGGCGGCCCAGGTGTTGAGCACCGAAGGGATGTCGTTCTTGGCATGGCCGGCGGCGAAGAGCATGGCCGGCACCGCCAGCACATGGCGGACACCCCTGGCCCGCAGTTCCTCAAGGCCATCGCGCAGGATCGGCCGCGCGAACTCCAGGTAGCCATGGGCCACCGGCAACGGTGCCAGGGAGCGGCGCAACTGCTCCGCCAGGGAGGCGAACTCCTCCACGGCCAACCGATTTCGGCTGCCATGGCCGCAAACAAGCACCCCCAGGGGCCCCTGGGGTCCGCCAGGGCCAGGGGTCCCGTGGGCGGCAGGCTCCAGGGCCGCCCCCAGGGCGGCGGGGGAACCGTCGGAATCAGAAGGGGACAGCGAGGTCATGGCAGCGAAATCCTGGGCTTGACCGTAGCCGCCGCCATGCGGCACCCCCTCCCCCGGCCCCCATCGGCCAGAACCGGGAGAAAGGCGCAAGGATGGACGCCATGAGTCTGCAGCTCCCCCCTTACCAGCCCCTGCCGGCCCCCACGCCCGATCAGAAGCTTCTGCGCGTGGCGGTGGCCGATCTGCAGCCCACCCAGCTCTGCGTGGGCCTGGCGGAGGTGCGCAGCCGCCAGCGCGACTTCGCCGACGACAGTGCCGCCCAGCTCCAGCGCTACCTCCGGGGCAAACCGGTGCCCCTGGTGCGCAGTGGCGATGGCGCCCTCTGGATGGTGGATCGCCATCACCGGCTGCGGGCGCTGGTGGAGATGGCACCCCAGGCCGAGGCCTTCGGCTATCTGGTGCTGGGCCTCGCCACCAACGACCGACGTGTTGTTCTTGAGGAGCTGCAGCGGCGCGGCTGGCTGTACCTCTATGACGGCCGCGGGCTGGGCCCCCTGGCCCCCACCGCCCTGCCAGCTCGCCTTCTCGACCTCCAGGACGACCCCTACCGCAGCCTGATCTGGAAGCTCAAGAAGGAGGGCTGCATCGATCCAGCCCCCCTGATTCCGTTTCACGAATTCCGTTGGGGGGCCTGGCTGCGGCGCCGGCCCCTGCCGCCCTTCAGCTCCGCGCGGCTGGAGCCGGCGCTGCCGGTGGCAAGGGCGCTGGTGCGCTCCCGGGCAGCGTCCCATCTGGCGGGCTGGAAGGGCGGCGGCTGAGGGAGGGCGGTGCTCCCCAGGAGCGCCCACCGCCCCGGTTGCGGGGCGGCCGCGCGTCACCCGTGAGCAGGGCCTGTTCCCAGAGTCCGAACTGGCGCAGCAACGCCGCCGCTGCCACCGCCACGCCACCCCCCACAGCCAGGGCCAGGGGGGTGTGCCACCAGGCGATGGCCAGCAGGGCCACCCAGGGCAGCGTGGCCACCACCGGTTGCCAGCGGCGGATCGCACGCAGGGCGCCGGAGCAGGCGGCGCAGTGGCGGGTATGGGCCCGCTCCCGCTCCATCAGGGCAAGGCGATCCAGTCGGGGCGGCAGGGGAGCGGAGGGGAAGGGATCACCGCCGTGGAGATTCACCCAGTCGTGCAAGGCCTGCACGTAGAGATCCGCCCCCGTGGCCAGATGGAAGGCCTGGGTGGCAGCACCGCTCCGGCCCCGACGCTCCAGCTCCCGCTCCTGCCAATGCAGAAAGATCTGGTCATCTTCGAGAACCGTGTGGTTGCCCAGGTGCTGGAGCCAGAGCGGCCGCAACCGCAGCAGGCGACGCGGCCAGGGGGAGCGAAATTGGAAGGGGAAGCGGGCAAACAACCGGCATTCACCCCTGCGGATCGGCGTGGCGTAGACGACGGTGAGAATGCGGCCCAGGCCGGCGGCCGTCAGGTCGTGCCACATCAGGGCAGGGGCCGCAAAGGTGGTGTGCTGGCTGCCGAGACGACCCTGCCTGGGGCCCTCTTCCCAGAACACTGTGAACCCCTCAGGCCCGCTTGTGCGTAGCTCGGCCCGCACCGGTGCCGCGTTGGTGCGCTGGCCGACGGTGCCGTGGTGGGTGTAATTGACGTGGCTGACGTCGAGGACGTTCTCCAGGAGGGTGAGCGCGTCCATCGGCAGGTCGCGGAAGGTGTCCTGAAGCAGCCAGGGACCATCGCGCTCGTCGTCGATCACCGGCACGGTGGGCAGGGGAATGGCGGAGGCGGCCGCGGATTCGCCCGCGAACACGAACAACAGACCCTGGGCTTCGGCCGTGGCAAAGCTGCGGCAGGAGGAGCGCCGCCCGGAGGCGCTGCCGCCGGGTTCGGCCTGGGGAATGCGGCGGCAGAGGCCGTCGCCATCGAAACACCAGCCGTGGTAGGGGCATTCGAGCTGGCCATCCCCATTGATGCGCCCTTCCGAGAGGGGCACCAGCCGATGGGGGCAGAGATCCGGGAAGGCCCGCCAACGGCCCGACGCTCCTTCCCACCACAGCACCAGGTCCTGCTCCAGCAAGGTGAAGGCAGCGGGGCGGGCCCGATCGAGATCGCGCAGAAACGCCACCGGATACCAACGATCCCGCCAGGCCGCGGGCAGATGGGCCGGGAAAGGGGCGGCCGCAGACTCGGGGGAAGCACTCATGGTCGGATTCTGGAAGGCAAAACCCGAAGCCGTGAGTAGACCGGATCAGAGGCCCAGCCAGGACGCTCGATGCCCTACACCCACCTTCTCGTCCCGACGGACGGATCGGACCTCTCGGTCAAGGCCACCCATGAAGCGGTGAAGCTGGCCCGCAGCACCGGCGCCCGCATCACGGTGATGCACGCCCAGCCACGGCTGCCGCTGCCCGTGATGGGCATGGGAGAAATGCTGGAAGCGAGCACGATCGAGACCCTGATCGCCGCCAGTCGCCGCGATTCCGACCGGCTGCTGGAGCAGGCCCGCACGATCGCGGCAGAGGCAGGGATCACGGTGAGTTGTGAACGGGTGGAGAGCGACCTGCCCCACAAAGTGATCCTGGAGGCGGCCGCTCGGCTGGGCTGTGATCTGATCGTGATGGGCAGCCATGGCCGGCGGGGCCTGCAGGGGTTGCTGCTGGGCAGCGAAACCCAGAGGGTGCTGCTGGCGGCCCCCTGTCCCGTGCTGGTGGTGCGCTGAGGGGAGCGCAGGCGGGCTAGCCCCCAGCCCATCAGTCTTGACCGGCGGCCAGAAGCGCATGCCAGTGGCAGAGGGGACCCTGCCCGGCCCCGATCGCCAGGGAATGGATCAGGCCCCCCTCCACGTAGGCCCGGGCCTGTAGCACCGCGTCAGCCAGGGGCAGGCCTCGGGCCAGCCAGGCGGTGACCGCAGCGGAGAGGGTGCAGCCGCTGCCATGGGTGTGGGGGGTTGCGACCGGCGGCCGCCGCAGCCAGCGGCCGCCGCTCTCTTCCAGCAGCCAGTCGCATCCCCGCAGGGCCGGACTGCCGCCGCCCTTGATCAGCACCGCCCGGGGGCCGAGGGCGGCGATCCGCTCGGCCGCCGCCTCCACATCCCGCTCGCCTTCCAGAGGGCTGCCGACCAGCAGCGAGGCCTCCCGCAGATTGGGGGTGAGCAGATCGGCCAGGGGCAGCAGGAGAGAGCGCAGGGCGGCGATGGCCTCCGGCTCCAGCAGCACCGCCCCGGTGCGCGACACCATCACCGGATCGATCACCCGCCAGAGGGGGCGCGAAGCGATGGCGGTGGCGGTGACTTCGATCAGATCGCGGCGCAGCAGCATGCCGGTCTTGAGGGCCGCCACCGGCAGATCGCCGCAGACCGCTTCAATCTGGGCCGCCAGGGCCTGCGGGGGCAACGCATCCACCCGCTCCACCCCGCAGGTGTTCTGGGCGGTGACACAGGTGAGTGCCGAGCAGCCATGCACCTGCAGCAGGGCGAAGGTCTTGAGATCGGCCTGGATGCCAGCGCCTCCTCCTGAGTCGCTGCCGCCGATGGTGAGGACCACCGGGGGGCGCTGCAACCGGGGCAGCAGCGCTGGGGTTTCGCTCACGGGCGAGGGTCGCGGTCGCCATCAGCCCTGGGATTCTCCCCAGAGGAGGAGGTGCCCCGGGAGCGGCTGAGCTCCCTCAGGTACTCGGCGTTGGAGCCGCTGGTGCGCCGACCGGTGCTCTTGGCCGGGGTCTCCCCGCGGCGACGGTTCCGGCGGAATCGCAGCAACCACATATCCAGGAGGCTCAGCGGCTTGCCGGGCAGGAAGGCAGCCGCCGAGAAGGCGCCGGCATAGGCCACGGAAGAAACCAGAACGCGCACACTCTCCTGCACCAGCTGCCAGAGGCGATCTGGGGGAAGGCCTTCGAGGCGCTGGCGCACGGTGTTCTCAGCGGTCTCGAGGCCGGCCAGGATCTGGGGGCGGATGGCCTCAATCGGGCGGGTGGCATCCGAGGGGGGCAGGTCTGGACCCTGAAGCACCTTCAGCCGTGATTGAAGCTCGGCGGTGCTGCCCGCCTGCTTGACGGCCTGCCGCATGACAGTGATCCGATCAATGGCTGTCTTGAGCTGGCGGCTCTGGCCACGACTGGCGCTGCTCACGCCGTTCCATACGGCGTAGGCCTGGAGGGGAATGAGCAACAGGTAGCCGATGGCCGCGGCGGCGGCGAGGGCGGCAATGCGATCCCGCCGAGCCCGTAACCGGCCGCTACCAGGATGCAGAACACCGGCCAGCCACATCAGCACGACCCCGAGCACAGGGATCGTGCCGTTGTTCACCAGCGCACCGGTGACCCGAAGCTGCCAGGTCGGATCCAGCAGGCGCGGAGGCAAGGCGGCAGCGATGACAACCGCCGCAAAAACAACGAACAACGCTGTGGCGATTCTCGCCAGCATGCGTCCGACGGATTCACGATCGCTGTCGAGCGTGGGTGTGCTGGGGGAGGATGACAAGAGGAAACGGTGGACGCTCGGCTAAAGATTATGGGAGAGCAGGCAGATTGTCAGCGCGCTGGCAGGAGCACCTTGCCAGGATCCGTTACCTCCCAGAGACCGCCGACCTCGCGAAGCATGGCCGGGAGGATCAGCTGGGGTCGCTCGATCGAATCGGGCGTGGTCTGAAAGAGATTTGGCTCAATCGCAGCCTCAACAAACCGATCGAGAGTGTCGATGGTGGGAAACAACCAGGCGTCTCCTTCGACCATCACCAGCAAGAAGCGACCACCCCGGGCCACCATGCGCAGGCGCGGGGACACGTACCCATACCCAACACCTCCGTCCTCCGGGGGAGGGGCAATGTCGAGCTCCACGCAGGTGACGCCTTCGATCGGGGACTGGCCGCGGCTGTTGATCGCCACGATCAGGGCGTCGAGGCCAGGACCTGGCTGGGGTCGCCAGACATCGGGGCCGGCATCGGCGAGCGGAGCCGCTTCCGGATCGGGGCGCTCGGAGAGAAGGCTGACGGATGAGGGGGCTTCGGCGAGCTGGGGCCGAAACGGTATTGGGGCCTCCGGAGCCGCGGGCGGCGCGTAGGAGAGGGGCGATGCGGTGGGGGAAGGCAGGGGCGGGGGCGCGGGTCGCGATGAAGAGGCGTCGTCAAGCTGCCTGCGGCCATCCGGCTGGGGGATGGGGCGCGGCCGGGAGCGGCCCGGAGGGGAAGGGGGGGAGAAGTGAGGCAGCTCGGGGGGTGGCCCGCTGATGGGGGAAGGCCCGTGAGGGGGGTCCGCAACTGGGGTCAGGGATGGGGAGGCAGGCGGCTCATACCTGGGGGCAGGCGGCTCATACCTGGGGGCAGGCGGCTCGTAGGTGGGGACTGCCTGCGTAAAGGAAGGGGGAGGCATCGGGGCTTGGCGATCCCGTTGGGACAGTTCGCCACGGAGAACGGTGATCTCCTGCTCCAGATCGCGCAGGTTTCTTGCCATCTGGGCAAGATCAGCCGTGCTGCGGTCGCGCCGCTCGTGCAATCGACGGGTCTGGTCCCGAAGACTGGAGAACTCCTCGCGCAGGCCCGGAAAGCGCCAATACACAAAACCGACGCCCCCAGCCCCCATCAGAAGGGAAAACACGCCTGTCCACTCCCAGATACTGCCGGGGAGGAGGCGGAAGAATGGGGCTGAATCAGCGGGAGCTGGACGGTTCGCTGCCGGGGGGCGGATCGACGGCCACAGGCGGTCGTCTACAGGGTTGCAACCGCCGAGAACCAGGAGCACGGCGGCCGAAACCACAGACGAACCGACCCACCTGCGGAGCCTCGGGGGTGCACTGGGTAGCGTCCAGGGCTGACCCATCCTTCCCGTTCGCAGTGGAGGAGGCAGGGTCATCAACCAGCGCGAACTGTGCATGGAAATCCCTTATAAACCAGTAGCCCCGGGTTGTCCATCCAGGCGCTTTCGCTAGTGGCCTTCAGAGGCCAGCCGTTCCGAAGAAGCCCTTGCTCTGCAGCCACGCCCCGAGCAGCAGCATGGGACCAAAAACGGCAAGGGCGATCTGCAGCTTCACCACCAGCGCATCCCGTTGAGCGCGGGAAGGGGAAGGGCCCGAGGCGGCCGGACGCGCGATGGGTCTGCGGGAGGGCATCGGGGGCCTGGAGCTCGGTATGGGCCCCATGCTGCCCCCTCAGGCGACCCGGCTGTGGGGGCCAAGACCGGAGGCAGACTCCTGCTGGTGCAATAGCCAGGCCCGACGCAGATCGATGCGATGGATGGCGTATCCCAGCCGGCGGGCCGCGAGCACCAGCTCCGCCCTGGAGCGGCACCGGCGAAGCGATCGGCGGATGACCCCATCGCGCTCGGCCTCCTCCACCAGCCGTGCCAGTTCCCCCAGACCCATGGCTGCTGCGCGGAAGGTGCTGGGGGCACTGTGGCAGCGGCGGCCGGAATCGCCCACGTCCCCCCGATCCGGTTGCATTCCGTCAGATCTTGACGGCGCCACGGTCATGATCCGGTCACATCGGCGGGATGAAGTGTGGGCACCCCGTCAGGGGCTCCTCCGAATCGACCCCCATGTCCAGCTCCCGCCGCCTGCGGATCGCCGCCCTGCTCGGCGCCGCCGCCGCCTCCTTGCCCCCGGCCGCCCTGGCCGCCCCCGGCACCTGGCTCTACGACTACGACCGCAACGCCAACGCCCAGCCGCCGGCCCGACTGCAGGCTCCGCCACCCGTACGCGGCGGCTCCTGGGCCTACGGCCCGGGCGGTGGTGCCGTCCCCGTCCCCGCCGAACCCCTGGATCCAGCCCAGGCTGAGGCCCTGATGGCCCAACGCTGCAACATCGGACGGCTGGTGGGCGGACTGATGGGGGGCGGCCTCGGCTACGCGGCTTCGCGCCAGGACGGCCGCAGCTGGGCGGTACCGCTGGGCGCACTGCTCGGTCAGCAGATGGGCTGCAGCATCGGCGCGGGGCGTGGGCCTAGGCCCTGGTGATGGGAGCCGAGGGGGGGCGAACTGTGCGAGTTCTGACCCTATTTGTTCGTTTTCCGCCCCCTCGCCGCCGGGCGAAAGCCCCAGACTTCTTTGGCGCAAAGAAACGTCCACAGCCTTGCCCCATTCCGGCACAGTGTCCCTCGAGAGACCCTCATCGGTCGCGCCCGCGGAGTCCCAATCAGCCGCTACCACCGCGTGGCTACGAATCGGGAATCATCGGTTAACTCCCTCCCGGTTTGGGGACATCGGCGACGTCACTGTCATCGTGAGCCCCAAGGCCCCCCTTTTGGGTCGCCTTGGGGACCATTCCTACCATCTGGAGCCCCCGTTCGCGGCGCTCTACCTGCCCGATCAGCTGGCCTCGCGCACGACCCTGCAGGAGTTCGATGGGGTGGTGCTGCGGCTGGAGAGCCAGCGGCTGGAGCGCGCGGCGGCTCTCTTGAGCCACCAGGCCTGGAGCGCCCGACGGTTCGGGGCCCTGCTCCAGGAGCCGGTGGCACTGCACGGTGAGGGATCTGGTCACCAGCAGGTGCGGAGGCTGGTGGCGGTGGCCCGCCTTCTGGATCCATCCCAGGGCGGCACGCCCGAAGACACCCGGCTTCTGGGGCTTGATGAGGTATTGGATCGTCTCGTGGTGCTGTCCTTCTGGGGAGAACGCATCCTCAGCGATTTCGAGCGGGGGGGAAGCGGCGGCGGTGATCGCGAATCGATCCTCGATGACCTGGTGAACTGGATCCGCGCCAACAGCCATCGCCCCCTGCACCTGGCGGAACTGGAGCAGCGCAGCGGCTATTCCGAGCGCAGCCTGCGCAATGCCTTCCAGGAACGCTTTGGCTGTCCCCCCAAACAATGGATCCGCCGTACGCGGATGGAATCGGCCCGGCGCCGGCTGCTGGATCCCTCGCCCGGCGACTCGGTGTCGTCAATCGCCCTGGATCACGGCTACCAGCACGTGAGCCAGTTCAGCCGCGATTTCCGTTGCGTCTTCGGCCAGCGGCCCTCGCTGGTGATGCGCCAGGCGCGCCGCACCCTTGCCTGATCGGGGGTCCCTGGCCGGGGGGCCCGGATCGGGGCCCCCAGACAACGGCTCAGGGCGCGGCGGGCAGGCTCAGCCAGCGCTTCCGAAGGCCACCTGGCAGGCGGCATTTAGCAGCTCGGCCTGCTGAGCATCAGCGGGCTCACGGTTGTTGATCAAGCCCCGCTGGCAATCGGCACTGAGCTGGTAGTTGGTACCCCCGGCCTGCACCACGAAGGTGATCGCGGTGCCGCCACTGGGCTCGACGGTGCCAAAGAGGAGTTGATAGTCGGTGTTGGGTACGACGATGGTCGTCTGCTGTACCTGGACGGCGTCATCCACCGCTGCGTTGATGATCGCGGCGGTGGCGAGGGTGCCAACTCCCCAGGCCGCCGCCCGAGCCCCCCACCAACCCCAGGGGGGATTGCTCCAGCCCCCGTACCAGCCCCAGTTCCAGGGCCGGGCGACCCCCCAACCGGCGCGGGCCCAGCCAGGGTTGAGATCGATGTCGCCGATGTTGATCTCGCGGTTCCAGTCGCGATTGATGGAGACGTTGCGATCGCCCAGGTTGCGGTCGATCGAGAGGTTGCGATCTCCCAGGTTGCGGTCAACCAGGTTGCGGTCA
>CAIVPT010000140.1 GCA_903907855.1 uncultured Synechococcaceae cyanobacterium
CAACACCAGCCCGCTGCGCCAGCTGATCGCCCAGGCCAGCGGCCGGGCGCCGGAGCCGGTGGGCCGCCGCCCCCAGGCGGGCCTGGCGGGCCGCCCCCTGACGGGCCGCCCCCTGACGGGCCGCCCCCTGACGGCCCCTCCCCTGGCGGCGGTCGCGGAACCGGAGGCAGGGCCTGGGGCGGCCGTCGAGCCCGGCCGCACGATCGCGCTCACGGTGATCCCCTTCCAGGAGTGAGCGGGGGCGGGCCAGTTACCGCGCCGGCATCGTTCCCCTTTTCCGGCGCAGAACCACCCGTATCGTTTGAGGCGTGAGGAGTGCCGGACGCTCTTCTGGGGTCGAAACAAGGCCAGACTCCCAGAATCGTTCAACACAAAAGCCCTGCCGTTGGCGGGGCTTTTTTGATGGCTGTGTTGTGAGGGTAGGGGGTGGGGCCGCCCCCCCCCGGAGAGGGAAGCGGCCCCTGGGGATCACTTGACGGTGACCTTGCCGCCGGCCTCTTCGATGGTCTTCTTGAGGGCTTCGGCTTCGTCTTTGGCGATGCCTTCCTTCACGGCCTTGGGAGCAGCCTCCACAAGCGCCTTGGCTTCGCCCAGGCCGAGGCCAGTGGCCTCGCGGACGGCCTTGAGCACCTTGATCTTGGCGGCGGCGTCGAAGCTGTCGAGGATGACGTCGAATTCGGTCTTCTCCTCGACGGGCTCGGCGGCGGCGCCGGGGGCGGCAGCGGCCATGACGACGCCAGCGGAGGCGGCGGCGGAGACGCCGAAGGCCTCTTCAATCTGCTTGACAAGCTCAGAGGCTTCCAGCAGGGAGAGGGTCTTCAGTTGTTCGAGAATCTGGTCGGTGGTAGCGGACATGGTTGAGAATCAGCAACAGATCTGTGGGTTGGAACAGAGGGGTCGGTGGAGCCGGTGGCTCAGCCTTCGCCGGATTCGGCGTGCTGCCGGAGAGCCCTGGCGAGACCGGAGGGAACCTCGTTGATGCCCACGGCCAGCTTGGTGGCCACGGCATTGATCGCACCGGCGATCTGGGCCATGAGCACCTCCTTGGAGGGCAGGTCGCCGATGGCCTTGATGTCGTCTGGCGAAAGGACCTTGCCTTCGAAAAGGCCGCCTTTCGTTTCCGACTTCTTGCTGTCCTTCTGGAAGGACTGCACGGCCTTCACGGCACCGCCCACATCGCCCTTGACAAGGACGAACGCGTTGGTGCCGGTCAGCAGGGGTTCGAGGTCCGACCAGGCGCTGTTTCCATCAATGGCCCGACGCATCAAGGTGTTTTTGGTCACCTTGCAAACGCCGTTGGCAGCCTGCAGACGGGTCCGCAGGTCGCTCATCTCTTTGATGGTGAGGCCCTTGAAATCAAGGACCAGCGCCATTTCGGCTTCACCGAGGAGCTGCTTCAGCTCTTCGACGATCTGTTGCTTGCTCTCCAGGGTGCGGCCCATGGGTTGGAACGGATCGAGGGGAACAAGCCGGGTACGCGGCCCGGCGACCCGCGCGAGCGGGGGTCGCTCCCGGAGCATTCCGGGGAGCTTCGAGGCCGCGATCGCGTTCCGCTCCGCCGCTGGGTGGCTTCCTGGAGGAAGCGCCCGGACGGGCAAGACAAAGATGGCGAGAACCTCGGCAGGGTTTGCATCGGGCCCGGCACCGGGGATGTAAATCCCGTGATGCGAGCCGAAAACCTGCTGTCTTGGGCTGTTTAAGGGCGCGTGCCCTCTGGCATAAGCCAGCTCTCAACCCTATCACTGCCCTGTCGCGCTCCTACCCAAGCGCCACCCAAGACCCAAGCGCCTGGCTTACATTTCGCCCTATCCCCCGAGGTGTCCCCCATGACCGTCACACGCGCGTCCCTGTTCGGTTTCCGCCTGGCAGCCGAGGCCACCGCCCCTGCGGCAGCGAGCGCCCTCTCGGCCAAGGTGGGTGGCCCCGAACCCTCCGGCCTCCGCAGCGAGGGCAACGAGCCCCTGGCCTTCCGCTCCGCTCCGCTGGTGCCCCACGCCGAGTTCCCAGCCGCCTGATCCCGCGATGGCCGCTGATCCGCTCGCTGCCGGGCGTTCACTCACCGATCTTCTCGATCGGGGCGAGCGTGAACTGGGCGAATCCCTCGCCCAGCTGGCCAGCGGATCCGGCTCTGCCACCGCCCCCCACCGCGCCACTGCCCCCTACCGCGCCGCAGCATCCCGGCTGGGCGATGCCCTGGCCCGGCGCCCGCATGGTGGGGCCGGATTGGACCCCCTGGTGTGGCTGGTGTACTACCGCCTCGGCCAGGCGATCCTCCAGCAAACTCCCCGTTCCTGCCCCTGGGCCACGACCCTTGATCGGCCGGATCCGCTGGATCAGCCCGATCGGCTCGATCAGCTGGCCGGCCGTTGCCTGCCAGCAGGCCAGGTGATCGCCTGGGGGGATTCCTCCTTCTACAGCGCAGCCGAATGGGAGGCGATCCTGGCGCTGCTCCAGGAGGGGGGCGACTTCGTCGCCGACCTGGCCCCCCCCTCCGCCGCCGCACAGTCAGCCCTTGAGGAGGCCACGGCAGCCGTGCTGGCGCTGGTGCGCCGCCTGCCCGCGGGCCTCGGGCCCAGCATCGACCGGTTGCTGCGGCTGACGATCCTGGCGGTGCCCGGTCCCCAGGCCCAGGCGGCCCGGCAGGGCTTCGGGGGAGCCACCGCCTTCTTTCTGCGCGGCGCCAGCGTGATCCACGCCAGCCCCGGTCTCACCCTGCCTGGTCTGCTGGAGCGCCTGGTGCACGAGGCCGCCCACGCCGAGCTGTTTGTTCTGGCCCAGGACGGTCCCCTCTGCCACAACCCTGACGACGAGCGCCACCCGGTGCGGATCCGGCCTGACCCACGGCCGATGAACGGCATCCTCCACTCCCTGCACGTGACCGGGCGCGTCTGCGAAACCCTCGATGCGCTGCTGGCCGACGGCCTTCTGGCCTCTGGTGTTTCCGGCCCCCGCGAGCCCGCCCTGCTGCTGGAGGACTGCCAGCGGCTGCGGGAGCAGCAGGCGGAGCTGGGCCACTCCTCCCTGGCAGCGGTGAGGCGCCACGGGCGGCTCACGGCGCTTGGGCAAGCGGTGTGCGAGGCGGGGGCCCGGCGGCTGGCGGGCACGACGCCATGAGTGCCGACCCCTACGCCGAGGCCCTCTGGCAGGGCTGGCGAGAGGCTCTGGCGGCCCAGTCGGCACCCTCGATCGACTGGCTGGGGGAGACGATCAGCGCCGACGAACTGGTGGCGCGGGTGGAAGAGGCCGTGCAGCGGCTGCGGGCGCTGGTGGCGGACGCCCCGCAGCCGGTGCGGGTGGGGGTGCTGGCGGCCGATGGGGTGGCCCATCTGCTGGAGGGCCTGGCCCTGGTGTTCGCCGGAGTCAGCCAGGCGGTGCTGCCCGAGGGGAGCCCGCCGGCGGAGCGGCAGGCTCTGGCGCAGCGCTACCGCCTCACCCACCTGCTGGTGGATCCGCAACGGCTGCCGCCCTGGCCGGGGCTGCGGTACCTGGGGCGCAGCCGCGAAGGGCTGGCGCTGGTGGCCCTGCCCTCCGCCCCTGGGGGTTCCGGCGCCCCAGGGGAACCCAGGGAGCTCGAGGAGTCCGCAGACGCCGCAGAGGGACCGATCGCCCTGCTCTCCACCAGTTCCGGCACCAGCAGCGGCCGGCCCACCCTGGTGCCGGTGCGGCTGGGCGCCCTGCTGAGCGCCCAGCGGCGCCTCGACCCCTCCCCCTACGACCACCTACCCCGCCAGCTGGTCAGCCCCTCGCTCCAGCTCAGCGGCCCCCGGCTGTGGAAGCTGTGGACCCTGCTGCGGGGCGATGCCATGGTGGTGCGGGCAACCGACGCGCCCTGGGGTCCGGAAACCTTCCGGGGGGAGCCCTGCGGGGGGGCGATGCCGCCCAGCCAGCTGCGGCGCCGGCTCGCGGCCGGGGATCTGGCCCAGGTGCCCGAGGGGTTCCTGGTGATCACCGGCGGCGATCACGTGCCGATGGAGCTGCGCCGCGGCCTCCAGGCGATCCGCCCCCTGCGGCTGGGCATCACCTTCGCCACCAGCCAGAGCGGGCCGCTCACCTGGCTGCCGCCGGAGGAACTGCTGGCGGAGCCGGAGAGCGTCGGGCGGCCGCTGGCCACGGTGCACCTGCAGCCGGAGGGGGAGGTGCAGCTGCAGCGCTTCGGGTTGGCGTTCCAGGAGATGCGGATCCGTAAGTCGCGCCGCTGCCTGCGGCCCGATGGGCGGGGGGCCCTGGTGGAGGGGCCCGCCGGGGGCGTGCGCGATTTTCTGTCCGGCGATCTGCTGGCCCTGGCCCCGTCGGGGCATGTGATCTTCGGCGGCCGGGCCAACGATGTGTTCCTGTTCCAGGGGCAGATGGTCTCCCCGTACGAGATCGAAGACGGGCTGCGCGATGCCCCGGAGGTGGCGGACTGCGCCGGCTTCGGGGCCCCCTCAGCCACCTATGGGGCGGTGCCGATGGCGGCGGTGGTGCTGCGGGAGGGGGTGGGGGATCCGGCGGCGGTGGCCGAGCGGCTGCGGCAGCGAAGCCGCGAGCGGATGGGGCATCGCTCCGCCAAGCGGATCGTGGTGCTGGACGATCTCCCCCGCGGACCGGGAGGCAAGCCCCTGCGCCGCCTGCTGGCCGAACGCCATGCCCTGCGGCTCTGAGGGATCGCCGGCCCCGGGGCCGGAGGAGGAGGCGCTGCCCTGGGGAGCGCTGGAGCAGGAGCTGCGGCGCACGGCGCCGGAGCGGTGGTTGTCGGTGGGGCCGGAGGCGGGGCTGAATGCCCTGCACCAGCGGCGCATCCTGATCGGCCGCTTCGCCACGGCGCCGGAGCTGAAACGGGCGCTGACCCACCCCGAGGCCCCGATCCAGGAGTGGCGGGAGGAGGCTGATCGCTATGTGCCGGGCCTCCCCGAGCGGGTGAACCCCTGCCGGCGCTTCAGCCTGGAGGGGGCGGATCTGCTCTTCGATCTCCATGCCGGCGGGGTGCCCGGCGAGCGGCCCCTGGTGCTGGGGCTCACGGGGGACTGGGGGATGCTGATGAGCCCGGTGGCCTACGTATCGGAGGCCCTGCAGCGCCACGGCCTCGACCTGCTGCTGGTGCGAAGACGCTGGCGGGGGGGCTATTTCCGGGGCGGCCAGGGCGACTGGCTGCCCCAGATCGGGGAGGCGATCACCACGCTCTGCGGGGGCCGGCGGCGGCCGCGGGCGGTGCTGGGCACCAGCGCCGGCGGATTGCCTGCCCTGGTGCTGGCCGAACGGCTCGGGGCCCGCCAGGGGGTGGCGATCGGGCCCTACGGGGATGGGGAGCTGTTCAGCCGCGGCGGGCCGATCCGGCAGCTGCGCCGCTGGGCCCGTTGGCGCCGCTGGGGCGCCGGGGGAGGGCCCTCGCTCCTGGTGCTGCACCCGGCCGGCCATGCCGCCGACTGCGAGGCGGCTGCCCTGATCGATCGCCACTACCGGCGACTGCGGCTGGCCCCAGCCCGGCTGGAGGTGCGGGCGGAGCCGGGCTGCGCGGAGCACAACCTCGTGCAGTTCCACGTGCAGGCCGGCCGACCCTTGGCCGACCTGTTGGCCGAGTGGCTGGCGCTGGCCTAAGGCGGTAGCTGGCCTAAGGCGGTGGCTGGCCTGAGGCGATGAAGGTCAACAGCTCCCCGAGCTCCTGCATCGCCAGCAGGCGATCAGGCGTGAGGGGCACGCCATGGTCCAGTTCGAGCTGGATGCAGAACTCCATCCGCCCCAGGCTGTCGAGACCCAGGCTGGCCAGGGGAAAGCGCTGCAGCGAATCCGGTGGGTCGGCCCCAGGCAGCCAAGAATCCGCCACCAGCCGTTGCCGCAGGCTGGCCAGACCGGACGGCGGCACGGTGACGGCCGCCAGAGCGGAGAGCAGCACCGCCAGGGCGGCAGCCTGGGGATGGGCGGCCGGGCGGGGGCTCTCCGGGGTCATGGGCAAAGGCCGGGGGCAAGAAGCCGGGTGGACTCAGCTCTCCTGCTTGAGATCCTGCAGAGCGGTGACATCAACTTCCACCGACGGGCCCATCGTGGAGGTGACGTAAAGGCTGCGCCAGTAGCGCCCCTTGGCCCCGCTGGGCTTGTTGCGGTCGATGGTCTCCTGGAGAGCCTTGAGGTTGTCGAGAAGCTTGGCGGGGTCGAAGCTCGCCTTGCCGAAGCGCACGTGCACGATGCCGGTGCGGTCGGCGCGGAACTCGAGCTTGCCGGCCTTGAACTCGTTGATCGCGGAGGCCAGATCGGTGGTGACGGTGCCGGCCTTGGGGTTGGGCATCAGGCCGCGGGGACCGAGCACCCGGCCGAGCTTGGCCACCTTGGGCATCATGTCGGGGGTGGCGATCAGCAGGTCAAAGTCCATCGCACCACCGGCGATCTTCTCCACGAGCTCGTCATCGCCCGCCAGATCGGCGCCGGCGGCCTTGGCCTCGGCCACCTTCTCGCCGCGGGCGATGACGGCGATGCGGATGGTCTGGCCGGTGCCGTGGGGAAGGGTAACGGTGGTGCGCAGCTGCTGGTCGGTGTACTTGGGATCGATGCCGAGGCGGGCGTGGGCCTCGATCGTTTCGTCGAAGCGGGCGTTGGCGTTGGCCTTCACCAGCTCGAGGGCCTCGATGGGGGCATAGGCGCGGTCCTCCACCTTGGCGGTGAGGGCAGCGAAGCGTTTGGAGATACGGGGCATGGCAGGGGCGGGGTGCGGGCGACCGGAACGGTCTCCCCCGGATGGGTGGACAGGTGGTGGGAGCGGCAGGCGGGCGCTCAGTCGCTGACGGCGACGCCCATATTGCGGGCGGTGCCCTCAATGATGCGCATGGCCGACTCGACGCTCGAGCAGTTGAGGTCGGGCAGCTTGGTGCGGGCAATCTCCTCGAGCTGGGCGCGGCTGATCGCCCCGACCGAACCCTTGGAGGAGGTGGCGGCACCCTTTTCGATGCCGGCCGCCTTGGAGATCAGCACCGAGGCGGGCGGGGTCTTGGTGATGAAGGTGAAGCTGCGGTCTTCAAAGACCGAGATCTCCACCGGGATCACGTACCCGGCCTTGTCCTGGGTGCGGGCGTTGTACTCCTTGCAGAACGCCATGATGTTGACCCCGTGCTGACCGAGGGCAGGACCCACGGGCGGTGCAGGGTTGGCTTTGCCGGCATGGAGCGCCAGCTTGATCACGGCTACGACTTTCTTGGCCATCGGCGGGTGTCGGGGAAGCGACTCCCCGAAGGGAGCGTGGGACGGAACTCCCCGGAGGGAGCCTGCGGATCGCCAGAACCGGGAAACCGGAATCCGACGGGCCGGTGGGACCACGGGGGTCCCGACCCTGGCCGCCCTCCGCAGGGAGACGGCCAGGCCGGCAGGACATCAGCTCTGCTTGCTGATCTGGGAGAACTCGAGTTCCACCGGGGTCTCCCGGCCGAAAATCGAGAGCAGGGCCTTGAGCTTGCTGCGCTCGCCGGACACCTCGATCACCTCGCCCTGGAAGTCCTTGAACGGACCGGCGGTGACGAGGATCTGGTCGCCTTCGGTGAGATCCACCTTGACGACAGGCTTCTTCTCTGCAGCGCGCTTGAAGATCCGGTCGACCTCCTGGCGGCTGAGGGGGCGGGGCTTGATGTGCCCCCGGGCTTTGCCGGTGGCGCGCCGATCTTCAGCGCCCACGAAATTGATCACGTTGGGGGTGCTGCGCACCGCCATCATTGTGTCTTCGTCGAGGATCATGCGCACCAGCACATAGCCGGGGAACACCTTCTCCTCGATCGACTGGCGGTTGCCGTCTTTCTTGATCTTCACCCCAGGGGTCTGGGGGATTTCGATCTCAAGAATGCGGTTGTCAACCCCGAGGGTGACGGCCCGCTGCTCCAGGGTGGCCTTCACCTTCTTTTCACAGCTCGAGGCCACCTGCACGGCGTACCAGCGGGCCACCGGCGCCCGCTCGCCCGCTGACGCTGGCTCCGTGGCGGGGCCTTCGGCGGGGAGCTCGAGGATCTCGTCGGCGTCGAGGGCGCTGTCGAGGAGGGTGTCTGGCTGAATCTCGGGCACGGATCTCACGGGTGGGGACGTCAGCGGAAGACCTGGCTGGCGACCCAGGTGTAGAAGCGATCGATCGCGGCGATCGCCGCGGCCGACAGGCTCACCATCAGGATCACCGCGATGGACTCGCTGAACAACTGCTGGCGGCTGGGCCAGACCACCCGGCGCAGCTCAGCCAGGGTTTCGGCGGCAAAGCCACCGCGCTCCTCCTCCTCCCGAGGCTCGGGAGTGAACTCGTCACCAGACTCGTCCGCAACCGGACGGACCGGCCGCTCGGGCTGGCTCTGACTGGACGGGGACGGGGTGATCTGGGCCAAGGAACGGCGAATCCGGCAAGGCGCGCCGATGCAACCGCGCACACCGGCAAACCGACACCCTACCGGATGCTGTTCCCGGGAGAGTCAAGGGGCCGGAAGCGAAGCGGTCCGGTGGCCCCCGCCTCCCCGGCCGGCTCCACCCGCACGCCGCGGGCGCCGCGGAAATGGTCCTCCAGCAGCTCGGTGGCCAGGGGGTTCTCGATGCGGCGGCGCAGCACCCGCCGCAGCGGCCGCGCGCCGTACTCGGGCTCATAGCCCTGTTCGGCCAGGGAGGCGACCACCGTTTCCTCCACCTGGAGCTCCAGCTGCTGCTCCCGCAGCAGGGCCGCCAGCTCGGCCAGCTGCAGGCGCACGATGCGCTGCAGATCGGCCGGGCCGAGCGGCCGGAAGCGGATCACCTCGTCGATGCGGTTGAGGAACTCGGGGCGGAACTGGCGCGCCAGGGCCTGATCCACCGCCTCCTCCAGGGCCCGGTCGGGCTCGGCGCTGCCGCGGCGGGCGCTCTCGAGGATCGCCCGGCTGGCGAGGTTGCTGGTCATGATCACCACCGTGTGGCGGAAATCCACGGTGCGGCCCTGGGAATCGGTGAGACGGCCGTCATCGAGCACCTGCAGCAGGAGATTGAACACCTCCGGGTGGGCCTTCTCCACCTCATCGAGCAGCAGCACGGCGTAGGGCCGGCGCCGCACCGCCTCGGTGAGTTGCCCCCCCTCCTCGTAGCCCACGTAGCCCGGCGGCGCGCCCACCAGGCGGGCCACGGCGTTGCGCTCCATGAACTCGCTCATGTCGAGGCGCACCAATGCCTCCTCCTCATCGAAGAGGGAAGCCGCCAGGGCCTTCGCCAGCTCGGTCTTGCCGACGCCGCTGGGGCCCAGGAACAGGAACGATCCCACCGGGCGGGTGGGGGCCTGCATGCCGGCACGGGCGCGGCGGATCGCGGCGGCCACGGCCGCCACCGCCTCCGGCTGGCCGATCACCCGCTCGCCGAGGCGCCGCTCCAGATCGAGCAGCTTCTGGCGCTCCCCCGCCAGCAGCCTCTGCACCGGGATGCCGGTCCAGCGGGCCACCACATCGGCGATGTCGCCCTCCTCCACCTGCTCGCGCAGCATCGGATCGTGGGCGAGCTCCGCCTCCAGGGCCTGGCGACGTTGCTGCAGGTGGTGCAGCTGGTCGAACTGCAACCGGGCCGCCTCCTCCAGGTCGCCATCGCGCTCGGCCTCGGCGATGGCATGGCGCAGGTCTTCATCGCGCTGCAGCAGCTCGCGCAGCTCCGCCAACCGCTCCCGCTCCTCGCCCCAACGACGCTGCAGCTCCTCCAGCTGTTCGTGGGCGCGCCGCCGCCGCTCCTGCAGCTCCACCCTCTCCTGGAGCGGGGCCGCCTCCGCGGAGAGCAGGGCCAGCTCCACCCCCCGCAGCTCGGCCTCCGCCGCCTCCACCACCTGGGGCTTGGAGGTGACCTCCATGCGCAGCTGGGCGGCGGCCTCATCGACCAGGTCGATGGCGGAATCGGGCAGGCAGCGGTCGCTGATGTAGCGGTCGGCCAGGCGGGTGGCCGCCACCAGCGCGCCGTCGGCGATCGTGACGCCGTGGTGGAGCTCGTAGCGCTCCCGCAGGCCACGCAGGATCTGGACGCAGGTGTCGCGGTCGGGCTCGCGCACCGTGACCTGCTGGAAGCGGCGCTCGAGGGCGGGATCCTTTTCAATGCTGCGGCGGTAATCCTCCGCGGTGGTGGCGCCAATGCAGCGCAACTCGCCGCGGGCCAGGGCCGGCTTGAGGATGCTGGCGGCGTCGGTGCTGGCGCGCTCGCCGCTCACCAACGTGTGCAGCTCATCGAGGAAGAGCACCACCCCCTCGCCGGCGGCGTCGCTGTCGCGCACCTCCTGGAGCACGCTGCGCAGGCGCTCCTCGAACTGGCCGCGGAACTTGGCGCCGGCGATCAGGGCGCCGAGGTCGAGGGCCACCAGCCGCAGGCCGCGCAGGGCCTCCGGCACCTCGCCGGCAACGATGCGCTGGGCGAGCGACTCGGCCACGGCGGTTTTGCCGACGCCGGGCTCGCCGATCAGCACCGGGTTGTTTTTGCCGCGGCGGGAGAGCACCTGAATCAGCCGACGGATTTCGGTGTCGCGGCCGATCACCGGATCGAGCTCACCGGCGCGGGCGGCGGCGGTGAGGTCGCGGCCGAATTGCTCCAGGGCCGAGCCGGCCTCCACCGGCTCCAGGCGCAGATCGGGGCCGGCGGGGGCCGCGGGGGCCAGGCCGATGGGGGCCGTGGGGGCCGGGCCGGTGGGGGCCGCGGGAACGGCGGGAGCGGCGGTCGCCCCGGGGGCATCAATCCAGGCGTCGCCGGCGGGGGGACGGGCGACGGCCGATCGGCGGGGGGGCTCCGACCCCGGCGGCAGCGGCTGTGCACCGCGCGAGACCGCCACGGACGGGGGGGAGGCGGACGCGGGGGCTGGCGCAGGGGCGCGGACGCTGGTGGGACGCCATTGGCGCAGCAACAGGTCTTCGCTGAGGCCCTCCTCGGCCAACAGGGAGGCCCCGAGGCGGGGCTCGTCGATCAGGGCCAGCAGCAGGTGGGGGATGTCCAGCAGGCGGGAGCCCCAGGCGGCGCGGCGGCGATCGGCCGCCTCCAGCAGATCTTCGAGGGCATCGCCGATGTAGAGGCTGCCGCCGCTGGCGGCGGGCTGGTCGGCGCAGAAGGA